>DPVD01000348.1:16224-19657 GCA_003526745.1 Candidatus Latescibacterota bacterium | reverse complement strand
CGAGACACAACTGATTTGCCCTATCCGTTGGGTCATCCACGGCTCTTTCTGTAGCGTCCACACTCTAGAAATCCCTCAGTACCTGCCGCTTTCTGCCGATACACGAAGTAGGGAGAGACTGTGGTATACCCCTTGCTCCCTTACACCCCAGGAATTCAGCCTGCGCATCATTGCCATCCCATCCTAAAGGCCGAATTCGTATTCGTCCCATTGTAAAACATACAGTTACACCGATTTCAACTGATTATCGAGAACACCCTAAGTCCGTGTCATAACGGAACTTATTTCCATTCTCATTTGCAAAACAGGACGCGGGACGTGATTCAGGCGACGGCAAAACCAGCCGAATTCTACGACACAGAGTGGTCTAACCGCTGGCACGACATGAAGGTCTACAGCCCAGTCGCACGCCATACGCGCAGGCTCATCCGAAGATATCTCGATAAGATCGACTTTTCGTCGGTCCTCGACATCGGCTGCGGCAGCGGAGAACTCCTAAAAGAGCTCAGCCTCCCTGGCATTGGCCTCTCTGGCGTCGACTTCTCCTCGACGGCCATCAGGCAGGCCGCCCAGAGCATCGACGGCAAGTTTGCCGTTGTAGATATCGAAAACGAGTCGCCCGACTTGCAGGCTGACGTCGGGGTCTGTTCGGAGGTTCTGGAGCATCTAACCAACGACGGGGCGGCAATCCGGAACATCTCGAGCAGCGTGGACCATCTGATCGTCACCGTCCCTTCAGGTCCCCTGACTGATGCCTCGCTCGCAATGGGCCACATCCGACACTACTCGAAACACTCATTACGAGAGAAGCTCAAATTAAACGGCTTCGACGTCTTGGCGATTCGTGCTTGGGGTACGCCCTTTCACGATCCGTTTTACGCCTGGCTCAGGTCCAAATCGCCAGAGGGCGCGACCACCGGTACATACGGATGGGGCAAGCGCCTCGTCTCTTCATTCTTCTACGGACTCTTCCACCTGAATCTGGTGGACCATGGCCACAAGCTGGTTGCACTTGCCCGCGTATCCCCCAAACACCAAAGTTTGCGGGTTCACACATGATCGTCCTTGGAATCGCTGCACAGCACGATGCCGGTGCTGCCCTGATCATTGACGGCAAGATCGTCGCCGCTGTGAACGAGGAACGCCTCAACCGGACAAAGCTCTACTGGGGATGGCCGGAACAGTCGATCGAGGAAGTTCTCCGGCTCGCTGGCATATCCCGCTCCGATGTCGATGTTGTCTCGATCGCGAACCAGACGCACAGCACCTATGCCGCTGCGCACTGGGAGGGTCTTTACCCAAAGGATTTGAAGCGGCAAATCCTGATCGGCCTTTCGAAGCTGGGCGTGGCGCGCGCGATCGGTGGCACTCGGTCGGGCGTCGGACTCTACAGGATCCTCAACGGAAAGCGACTCCGTGCACTCAAAACATCAGCGCTGGAGCAGCAGATCCGAAACTTCGGGCTCTCCTCCACGGTCGATCACATCGACCACCACACGGCACACCTGGCCTCGGCCTACTACACCTCAGGTTGGGATAAGTGCCTGAACATTTCGCTGGACGGTGTGGGTGATGGCTACTGCTCACGTATCGCTACCTGTGCAGCTGGCGTGATGACACCCATTCACAGCATTCCCTTCTACCACACGCCTGGACAATACTACGGGTTCGTGACGGGATGGGCCGGATTCACCCCGGGCAAGCACGAAGGCAAGATCACGGGTTTGGCCGCCCACGGAGACCCGACAGCCATCCTCCCTCATCTCCGTAATCGGATCGACTACTCGGAGGCGCAGTTCAGTTTCGTCAACAGCGGTATGTGGGCTTCGGCGGAATATGAGCACCTCTGTGCTATTCTGGATCGATTCAGCATGGAAGACGTAGCGGCGGCCATTCAGCAGCACCTCGAAGACCTCGTAGGCCGATACGTCGAACAGGCCGTATCGCGCACAGGTGAGTCTCGGGTGGTCCTCTCAGGCGGCATCTTCGCCAACGTCAAGCTCAACCAACGGATCCGCGAAATCCGGGGCGTCGAGGATGTCTACATCCATCCGAACATGGGTGACGGAGGACTAGCCGTCGGTGCCGCGCTCGCCAGCGTCGCCAACCGGGCTCCCCTCACACTGGAATGGATCCCAAACGTCTACTTTGGGTCCGATATCGAGACGCAGGACATTGAGACCGCACTTAGCGCCACCGGACGACCATACCAGAAATTCGAGAATGTCGAAGCCAAGGCAGCCCGTTACCTGGCCGAAGGCCGAGTGATTGCGCGGGCGTCCGGACGGATGGAATACGGCCCGCGCGCATTGGGAAACCGCTCAATCCTCTATCAGGCGACCGACACGACAGTCAACAAATGGCTTAACGAGACGCTGAATCGAACCGAATTCATGCCTTTTGCTCCTGCGATCCTCAGAACGCAGGCAGCGAAGTACTACGAGGGCTATGAGACCGACCAGCGCGCAGCAGAATTCATGACAATCACTTATGACGCCACGGATCGCTGCAAGCAGGAAGCCCCCGCAGTCGTACACATCGACGGCACGGCGCGTCCTCAGGTCGTGGATGAAATGACCAACCCCGGGTTCCACCAGCTCCTCACGGAATACGAAAAACTGACAGGCTTCCCCCAAGTGATCAACACCAGCTTCAACATGCACGAAGAGCCCATCGTACGGACTGCAGAGGAAGCTGTGCGTGCGTTCGAATCGAGCAAGCTCGACGTCCTCGTCCTCGGTAACTACATCCTCGAGAGTGAAACGCTGGGTGCGACATCTTCCATGGCGATCGCTTCGGAGCAGGAATGAGCCGGTTCACTACCTTCACAGCCGTGAAGGTCTTCGTGACCCTCCTGGCACTGGGCATACTCTCCTACCGGGTCGACGCTGTTGCGGTGCTGAAAACTGTATCCCGTTTCCCAGCGGCCGACTTGCCGATCATTCTCGCCTTCCTGATGGCCGGGCTGGCCTTGAGCGCGCTAAAGTGGCAGCTGCTCCTTCAAGGACTTGGACGGGTTGTCGCATTCGCTTCTCTCGCCAGACTGCTCTGGATCGGATTGTTCTTCAACACCTTCCTCCCTGGAAGAACCGGCGGGGACGTTGTCCGAGCCTGGGGACTGGCGGCTTCGGACACGAACAGATTGAGATCCATCGCATCGGTCGTTTTAGACCGAGGTATCAACCTTTTTGCCCTAGTTCTGATCGGTGGGGCTGCAACCTTAGTCGACAGCCGGATTCCGGAAGAACTGTCGACCGCCGTCCGGGGTCTGGTTCTGTCGCTGCTGGTCGTGACGGCGCTCTTCTTCGCCGCAAGGCGTCGAATCATGCGCTACCTGCCATTTCGCGTGCAGGAACTCCTCAGGACCCTAGACACCGGGAGCTGGAGCGGCCGTCGGGCAGCCACCGTCGTCAGCCTGGCAATCGGTTTCCAG
>DPVD01000348.1:0-15929 GCA_003526745.1 Candidatus Latescibacterota bacterium | reverse complement strand
GCCTGGCAATCGGTTTCCAGATGCTCGTTGTCCTGATCAACATCGTGATCGCAAACGCCCTTCAAGTGCCCGTTTCCAGCACAGGCCTCTTTGTGGCAATTCCGATCACGGCAATCGTTACAGCAATCCCAATCTCGATCAACGGACTCGGTGTTCGAGAAGCCGCCTACGCAACTATTCTCTCATACCTGGGAGTTGATCCCGAAGTCGCCATCGCGCTGTCCTTGACGGTAACCGCGGCCATGATCCTATGGAGCCTCGGCGGAGGTGCAGTCTTTGCATTCACCTCCGTTTCCTCTTCCCCGAGGGCTGCAGGAGAACCTCGTGAAACGTTGTGAAAGAAATATCCTGATTGGCATCTTCTTGCCGGGCCTGAGCCGCGAGACTGTGCAATGAGTGCCGTCGCCACAACCACGGTCCGCGACCGATTCAGTGCGGAAGCTGAGAACTGGGATGCTCTCTATACCGGGACTGGGTCGACATCGATCTATGAACACAACCTTCTAAAGCGCCGTGAGACAGCGCTACGCTTTGTTGGACAGGCGATGGGTCGTGTCCTAGACGTCGGTTGTGGTCCAGGGAACGTCACACTGAAGCTCCCGGAAACCGCAGAAATCTACGCCACTGACTTTGCACGACCCATGCTTGAGGTCGCTCAGACCTCGGCTGCAGAGAGCGGCAGGTCTCTCGACCTGACAATGTCGGATGCGACGTCAATCCCCTTCGCAGACGATGCGTTCGGGTCAGTCCTGGCCCTCGGGCTGATGGAGTATATCGCAGACCCTACCGATGTGTTGTCCGAGATGGCTCGCGTAATCCAGCCCGGCGGAACGCTCGTCCTATCGATCCCGAATAGAAGGTCGGCCTTCATCTTCATCGACGATGTACTTAAGAGCATCAAGAACATATTGACGCAGATCCTGATGCCCCACCCACTGCGCAGGGCAATCAAGTCACTACTCGGCAAGCCGGACGCAGCCTACTTCACACACAAGCGACATCGCTTCAACCCAGACACAGTGGTCGGGCAACTGAACGATCTCGGCTTCGAGATCGAAGCCCATCGCTACCACACCTTCGGATTCGGCCTACTGAACCGGGTCCGACTCAACCTCTGGCTTTGCAGAAAATTCGAATCATACGCGGGCACGCACCCCAACCTGGAGAAACTTGGATGGACGATCGTTTTGAAGGCGAAGAAGCTGTCCTGACACTGGACCGGGAACAGCTGTTATACGAAGACACAAAGCGGGTCGGGATGGTCTCCATAGTCATCCCCGCATACAACGAAGAGCTAGGCATCGTCGAGAGTGTCAACGGCGTCCGGAAGGTCATGGCCAAGTCACACTATGACTATGAGATCATTGTCGTTGACGACGGATCCACGGACCGGACATCTGAACTCGTTCGAAGCACCGGTTCCCGCGTGGTCCGCCACGACGAAAACCGTGGATATGGTGCGGGCCTCAAGACCGGAATCCAAGCCGCCAAAGGTGAGTGGATCGTGATCACCGATGCGGATAGCACCTATCCCGCAGAACGGATCCCCGACCTTCTAAAGGATGCTGGTGATTACGACATGGTCGTCGGTGCACGTGTCGGCGGCGAAGCCAAGATCCCCCTGATCCGCCGTCCCGCGAAGTGGGTCCTCGCAAAGATCGCCAACTATCTAGCCGAAACGAAGATCCCGGACTACAACTCCGGGCTCCGCGTCTTCCGGAAAGATCTCGCCTACAAGTTCTTCAAGATCCTGCCACAGGGCTTTTCCTTCACGACGACAATCACACTCTGCGCCCTTACGCATGGCTACCGCGTAAAATACATCCCCATCGACTACTTCGTCCGCAAGGGAAAGTCTAAGATCCACCCAATCAAGGACACCTATCGGTTCTTCATGCTAATTATTCGGACGACCGTGTATTTCAACCCGCTTCGTGTGTTCATGCCCATCGGAGCGACACTCGGCACGATGGGCGTGGGCAAGCTTGCCCACGAAATCGTTGTCACGGGCGGGTTGGCTGAGACATCTGTCCTCCTACTGCTGGGTTCATTCCAGACGATCGCCCTTGGTCTGATCGCGGACATGATCAACAAGAGACTCTGACGTGCAGAATCGAACCGAAATCGTCTATGTCATCCCCAGACCCGAGATCGGCGGCGCGGAAAAACAGCTCCTCCGCCTGATCGAGCACCTGGACCAGCGTCGCTATCGCTCTACGGTCATCTGTCTTGACGGTGGCGGCACGCTCCTCCCCGACTATGTAGCGATCGCAGACGATGTGATCGTACTCGATCGCCAAGGATTGTTCGATTTCAGAACGTTCATTGGCCTTCTGAGCCACATCCGTCATATCAGACCCACAACGGTTCATACGACGCTCTACATCGCGAACCTCTTCGGCGGGTGGGCGGCTAAGTTGGCGGGCGTACCGCGTGTGGTCGTCTCTCAACGCGGGCTTGGGATCGACCCTCGTCACGGCAAACTAAAACGCGTCGTCCACGCAATCTTCAACGGATTCATCGGCACCTTCGCGGACGTGCGAACGGTCAACTCACGCGCCATCGCTGACCGAATGGCCGACCATGGATGGACAGACTGTCAGGTGATCTACAACGGCATTCTTGACAGACCAGTCCCGGATCGTGGAAGACTCGACGCCCTCCGCCAAGAATTCGAAATACCGAGCGAAAGCACCATCTTGACCGCTGTTTCCCGTATCGACCCCAAGAAGGATCTGGCAACCATGCTGAAAGCGTTCGATCAGGTGCGCGATCAGCATCCCGACACGTATCTGCTGGTCGCAGGCGGCGGCTTCACCGATTACCATCAGGATCTCGTTCAGTTGGCCCACCGGTTGGACATAATCGATCACTTACGGTTCCTCGGATTCCGAGACGACGCCTCAGACCTTCTGGCCTTGGGTGATATCTCCTTGCTCTCGTCTGTCACCGAGGGGCTCCCCAACGCCATTCTCGAATCCATGCTCATGGCCAGACCGGTCGTGGCAACCGCCGTCGGCGGTGTACCGGAGCTCGTCGAAGACGGAGTCGAGGGGTATCTCGTTCCGAAAGGCGACAGCTGCTCATTTGCCAGTCGCATCTGTGACTTGATCGAAAACCCAGTTCGTCGGGAATCAATGGGCATCTTGGGCCGTGCTCGAGCATTGTCCGAATTCAGCATACAGAAAACGGTTGCCCGCACAACCGACATCTACCTGAGAAGGCCGTCCCCACAAATCGAAAACATCGCCTACCCGGTCCACCCAGCCGAGACAGCGGCCTCGGGGTTCCACCCATCTTCCATCCAAGAATGGGCACAATCAGCGTGAGCACTACCATCGCTAAAGACGCACAGCAACAGAAAGTCTCCGGCGACTTCTACAGACAGTATTTCTGGAAGGATGATGACGTTCGAGACGCCGGATTCCTTCGGTTCATCGTCGATAACGTCGGTCACGAACGTCTGGTTGCCGCTTCCACGCTTCTGGACATCGGATCCGGATCAGGGAAGTTTTCGATCCTCTTGAAGCGAACCTATCCGCATTTCTGGATCGAGGCGCTGGACATTTCCCCCGACAACATCAACACCATCGAAGAGAACGTCCGTAAAGCTGGCACTGAAATCACGACTAAGGAAGGATCGGCGCTAGACTCGCCATACGACGAAGGCACCTTCGACATCGTACTATGCGTCTACAGGTTGCAGCATACGCCAGACCCGCATCTTGGGTTCCTTGAAGCGGCACATGTCACGGCGCCGAGTGGATGCGCCCTGTATTCAATCGGGCGGGAAAACGGGCTGGGTATTATCCATCAGAAGACCCGCGGTCTGTTAGGCTCGGTCCCACCGTCGCCCCGCCGCTCGACGGTCCTGCCGTTCGTCCCCCTTTACTGGTCGCTACTCAAAACCACGGGCAGACGAAAGGCGTCAGAGGTCGATTTGACAATCGACTTGGTGGACTGGCTCTACAATCCGCTCCAGAAATTCGTGCCGGAGGAGAAGATCCCGGCCTGGTTCGAGGAAGCTGGACTCACCTACACCTCTGTAGGCTTCACGGGCCTCCTGCGGAGTATGCTCATATGTCGAGGCATCAAGCAGGGAGCGCAGTTGTGAGAGTTCTTGCCGTCACCAGCATGTACCCGGTCAAGCGCGACCCGGGACTCGGCGCCTTCGTTGCCACACAGATCGACTCTCTCCGAAACTTGGGTGTAGAGATCGACGTAGTATTCCTGGACGTCAAGCAATCGAAGTGGGAGCTCCTCGGCGGAATCACAGAAGTACGACGCAAGGTACACTCGGAACGGTATGACTTGGCCCACGTACACTTCGGCTATAACGGCATCCCCGTCAGCCTTCAGCGGGAGATTCCCTTCGTCGTCTCCTTCTGCGGGACGGACCTCGCCAGCCCGAAGTTCCGAGCGATCTCGAGATGGGTCTCACGTCGTGCGGCCGCCTGCATCGTTAAGTCCGAGGAGATGCAGCAGTATCTCGACATACCAACTCACGTGGTCCCCAACGGGATCGACCTGGATCACTTTCAGCCCATGTCGAAACTACGCGCCCGACAGCGTCTGGGATTACCCGAGAAGGGCCGGCTCGCATTGTTCGTATCGAACCCGGACCGCATCGAGAAACAGTATGAACTCGCCGATCGGGCGCTGGCCACCGTGCGGCAGCGAGGCCAAGGGATCGACCCACTTGTCGTCTTCAACAAGCCGCACCGAGAACTCCCGACATACATGAACGCAGCGGACCTCCTGCTCCTCACGTCTTCGCGAGAAGGATCCCCAAACGCGATCAAGGAAGCAATGGCCTGTAACCTTCCGATCGTATCGACGGATGTTGGAGATGTGCGTCAGGTGATCGGGACCACGGACAACTGCGTGCTCGCCGACGCGAGTCCCGAGGACATCGCTCGCGGGATCGAGCAAGTGCTCGATACAGGCCGTCGTACGAACGGACGCGAGTCGATCGTTTCCCTTTCAGCGGAAGTCATCGGCCGACGCGTGCTCGACATCTACACCAGCGTGCTGGAGGACCGGTCGTGAGACTCGGGATGGTCGTCCACGCCTACTATCCGCACGATGTGCGTGTCAGACGGCAATGCGAAGCGCTGGCGGACCGGGGCGACGAAGTCGATCTGGTGTGCCTCCAGGATGAAGGTGAGCCGTCAACGGAACGCATCGGAAACGTCAACGTCCACCGACTGCCCCTGAAGCACAACCGCGGTCAGGGCGTGACGGGCTATCTGGTCGAGTACTCTGCCCTATTTCTGCTCGCCTTCGTGAAACTCACGATGCTCTCGATCAGGCACCGATATCGCGTCGTTCAGGTTCACAACCTCCCTGATTTTTTGGTCTTCACTACACTCGTGCCCCGCATGCTGGGTGCCCGTGTTCTACTGGACATGCACGACATCACACCGGAACTCTTCCAGTCGCTCTACGGGATCAACAATCGATCCTGGGTCTTCAAGCTCCTCGTCCTCTTCGAGCAGGCGAGCCTCGCCTACGCCGATCGTGTGATGACAGTGAACAGAAACATCCGCGACCTCTTTCTAACGCGGAATCCCATAGCCCACAAGATCGAGATCGTCATGAACGCCCCAGATCCAAGGTATTTTAGATACACCGACTCGGGGGCCCCTCACCCCTCCACGATGAAACAGGATTACTCATTCCGGTTGTTCCACCACGGACAAATCTTGAGTCGTTACAACTTCGAAACCGCTCTTGAGGGATTCTTGCTCGCACGAAAAGAGATCCCTGCGCTCGAACTCGACATCTACGGTGATGGTGAGCAGAAGTATTTGGAAAAAGTAAAAGGCTGGGTCGCATCGAGAGGCCTTAGTTACCGGATCCGCTTTCATGAACGTGTCCCGGTAGAACGGGTTCCGGACTTGATTCGCAAAGCCGACCTCGGACTGGTTCCGTGCAAGAAGGACGTCTTTGTCGACAAGGTCATGCTGCCCGTCCGTCTCCTCGAGTATGTGGCGATGGGACTCCCGTCGGTCTGTTCACGCGTCGACACGGTCGAATCCTACTTCGACGACTCCGAAGTGGCTTACTACGAACACGACAACCCCGAAGAGCTTGCTGACCACATCGTCAGGCTCTACAGGAATCCTGCTTTGCGGCGACAGATGGCCAGCAAAGCTATGAACGCCTTCAGGAGCTGCGAATGGCCTCGGATGCAGAAGCGATACTATCGCATCCTCGACCAGCTGACAGCCAACGTCTGACCACGACGGTCGACCGGCTGCGGACCAGCATTCCCTTTGCGCTGTTGTGGCTGGGTGCGTTCGTCTATGCGGCCATCGTCGTTGCCGAACTCCATCTGTTCGACAACGACTACGACTGGATCAACCAAGCTCAGGACACCGGTTGGATCCAAATCGTCGCAGAAATCCTCAGACCGGTCCCCGAGCAGTGGGGCTTTCAGGATCGCCCGATCCAAGTGCTCTGCTTCAAGCTCCTCCACGGTCTGTTCGGATACTCGGCCGCCGGATTCTACACGTTTAAGGCCATGCTGTTTGCCACAGTCAGTCTTGGACTGGCCCAGATCGCAACCTGTTTTGGCCTCGGGCGAAACGTTGGACTGCTCGCGGGTGCCATCTTCGCGCTCGCAAGCCCCGGTCACGCTAGCGCACTTTGGGTATCGGACTTCGAGATGCTTGCGGAGATCCTGATCATCGCGGCCTTGGGCGTCTTCTGGCACATTGCGAACACGATCCCGAGATCGAAGCGTAACGAGCTACTTCACCAGGCGCTATTCGTTCTATTGGCCGTGATCGCTCATCGAACCAAAGGCTCGGCAAAGCTAATCCCGGCGATCGTCGTTATCTATCTGTTCCTCTATAAGCGCGAACAGATCCGTCGATTCGCCCCCAGCCTGGCACTGATCTCGCTGACCATCGTACCGGTCATCCATCTGCTGACAGACCCGGTCCCGCCCTTCGCACCCTTCGCGACGGATCAGTCCCAGGGCTGGATGTGGAAGCCTGCGAACCTTGAGACGATGTCGCTTCTTGTGGCAGGGAACTTGCATCTACTGAGGGGAACGGCGGGTCCGAATATTGCATACAGTCTGCTTTCAGTCGTAACCCCTGCGCTCCTGTGGCCAGCACTTTTCGCGCTGGCATACCTGGCCGTCCGTAAGAGAAAATTCTTCTTGGACCCAGTGCTCGGATTCGTCGTGATCTGGCTGAGTGTATCGATACTAGCATACGCCTCTTTCCCGCAGTTGCCCGAAGGTTTCATGGCCAGATACGTCGTCGTCGCGCTCGTCCCGGCCAGCATCCTAATCGCCTGGTCGATCCACGCGGCTGCCGGGAGGCTGACTCGACGAGTCTGGGTCACGGCCATGACCGCACTGCTGGCCTTCCACGCGGTGCACAACTTCGATTCGACCAAAGGGCTGAGAAACACACTTGGTCAGGTGATCGTCGCGCATGACAGGGCCCGGGAGCACATCACCCGGAATATCGTCGGTTCGGACGTGTTGATCGTCGGTTTCGACTATGGCTACAACCGCCGGATTGTCGACAGCAACAGGTATCACAGGAAGCTGCGTGTCATGGTCGACAACCAGACCCGGCCTCTCCACGCGCTTGTTAGGACCGATCAGGACCTGACAAGGTTGGACCACCGTGCTCCTATCCAAGACTTGAAACAGGCGCTCCGGATGCCGAATGCCCCAGGGCTGAAGGTGCAGGTTCGTCCAATCAAGGTCTTCTCAGGACTGACGGAAAGCTTTTACGACAAACGTTTTTACAGAAACAACAGGGCCTTTGCAGGGATCCTTTACGAGATCACCTACGGCCAGAAAGACTCTTGAAAGGGTCAGCCATGATCGTATTGGGAATCCACGACGGAAAAGATGCCGGCGTAGCTCTGCTTCAGGATGGTGAGCTGATCTATGCGGCAAACGAAGAGCGGTTCTCCAGGAATAAGCTCCACTTCGGCTTCCCTTACCTGTCTCTTCGAAACCTCTTCAGCCATACACGAATCGATCCGAAGACGATCGACCGTGTGTGCGTTGGCTTCCAGTCGATGGTCGAGACAGAAGACTACCCGATCTACACCGACATCAACGACATCACGATGCTCCAGCGGATCTTCGCCGGGACCTCGCGACTGCTTGGGCCTGTGACCGCGTCCCTCTCGTTCGTTAAGGCTTCACGGCACCTGCTGAGTATCGTCAGCAAGAATAAGCAATCTCTTCAGAAGTCAGTTCGCGAATTCGGGATCGATGCCGACATCGAGTATGTCGATCACCACCGATCCCACGCAGCATCCGCTTACTACACGTCCGGGTATGACGAGGCTCTGATCGTCACAGCAGATGGCGGTGGTGATGGTCTGTCGGGAAGCATATACACGGGACGAGGTTCCGAGATCGATGTCCTCGCCGAGTGGCCACGTGTGCACTCACCGGGCAACTTCTGGTTCCTGATCACCTATATCTGCGGGTTCAACCCGATCAAACACGGTGGCAAGATCACGGGGCTCGCTGCCTACAGACCTTGTGAAGAAACTCATAGGATCCTGTCTGAGTTTTATGGCCACGACACCAGACGTCTCTGCTTCGTGAACAAGAAGCATCTACTATTCCGAGACGCCTATGTCGAGCTGTCTAAGGCACTCGAAAGTTACTCGATCGAGCAGATCGCCTATGGGGCACAGAAGGTCTTAGAAGACACAATGTGTGGCATCATCGAAGCGGCAGTCGAGAAGACAGGGTTGACGAAAGTCGCACTCGCAGGAGGCACGTTCGCCAACGTTCGTCTCAATCAAAAGCTCATTGATCTACCAAGTGTTGAAACCATTTTTATCCATCCGCACATGGGTGACGGTGGTGTCGCCGTTGGCGCTGGCCTCGACGTCCTTGCACGTGAGGCCAGCATCGGACCGCGCGAGATCCCGAACGTCTACTGCGGGAACGAGACCTCGGAGCAGGAGATACTCGACACGCTCTACGATGCGCCGGTGACCTTCACAAAACTCAAAGACCCTGCCGAAGAGATCGCAGACTGTCTGGTCAGGAAACAGGTCATCGGTCTGTTCAATGGCGAGATGGAATATGGGCCCCGTGCTCTAGGACATCGAACAATCCTGGCTGAGCCAACGGATCCGACCATGATGCACTGGCTCAACGATCGGCTCGGTCGGACGGAGTTCATGCCCTTCGCACCGATTATCCTTGAAGAGGACGCCCCTCGTTATTTTGAGAACTTCAAACCCGGACGTCTCGCCTCCAAATTTATGACCCTATGCTTCAACGTCACGGACTACGGCAAGCAGATGGCTCCCGGTATTGTTCACAGGGACGGAACGGCTCGCCCGCAGATCGTGAACGAAAAGGAGAACACCTATATCTACAGAGTGCTCAAGGCTTACAAACGAAGATCGGGACTGAGTCTGGGCATCAACACCAGTTTCAACAAGCACGAGGAGCCAATCGTGTGTCGTCCGCGCGAAGCCGTGCAGGAACTCCTCCGGGGCGGCGTGGACGTCCTCTTCATCGAGAACTACAAGGTCGAACCCCGTATCTGATCCAATACATCCCATAGCCACAAAGAGAGAAGGGGCACACCCGAGTCATCGGGCACGCCCCTTCTCTCTTTTCTTTTCCGACCCCTACCGCCTCTTCATGGCCACGTCAAGCTGGTGCGATCACGCTCAGGCCGCCCTCGCGGACGCTAGCCTCGAGAGTCGCGTCCCCCTCCTTCGCCTCCCCATCTACCTGGATGTATCCGGGCCGCTCCCGCTCTACCCGAATCCGCTTTGCCCGATACCTCGATACCCCCGGCGTCTCGTCGAAGCCCCCGCTGAATAGCCGATGGACGTTCGTGGCAGCACGCAGCAGTGTCATATTCTCGACCACGCAGACATCCAAGAGGCCGTCATCCGGTTCCGCTCCGGGAGCGATCGTCACGTCATACCCGAAGGCCGGCGTATTCGCGAAAGTCAGAAGCGTCGGGCGAACCACAACCGCATCTGAATCGTCATCGAGCTGAAGACTCACCTGTGTCGCCCTGTAGCTCAGAATGCCGGAGATGCTGTGCGTAATGTAGGATACTATGCCGCGTTGTCCCTTGTGGTTATTGAACCGCCAGCAGATCTCTGCGTCGAGAGCCGTCCCCGCTGTCGACAGGAAAATTTGGTCACCCAAATGTCCTGTGTCGATCCTGCGCTCCTGACCATTCAGCAGAACACCGCACGCCGCGCGCCAATCCAGCGGCACTCCAAGAGCTCTCGCCAGAGCGTTCCCCGATCCGGCCGGAACGATTCCCATGGGCACATCAGCTCCTTCGAGGGCACGTCCGACCTCATTGAGCGTCCCGTCTCCTCCGACTGCAACTATTACATCATACCCATCTTGAACACCTTTTTCCGCCAGATCTGTAGCGTGGCCCACACGCGTGGTAACCCGAACCTCGTATGTCACACTAGAGTTCAGCGAGTCAGCGATGGCGTCAACCGGATCCTCGCGATTCGTCCCCGCCTTCGGGTTGACAATGAACAAATAGCTGGAGGATTGGTCGGACACTAATCGTCCAATCGGTCGTGCATCAATTGACAGAGGTCGAGGAGGATCTTCTGCGGGCTCTGGGACACATCGATCGTGTGAATCAGATCCTTCGAGTAATGTTCTAGCGTTGCGTTCGTCTGATCGTCATACACATGGAAACGACGACGGATGATCTCCTCGTTGGCGTCGTCGACTCGGTGCTCGATTAGGGCGCGACCATACAGACGCTTCACGAGCAGGTCTCGGTCAGGGCTATCCAAAAACAGGATCAAGCGGATGTCCAGGTCATTATCGACCTCGCGAGCCTGGGCGGGTGTGCGTGGAACACCATCAAGAATAAGCGTGTGCACATCAGGGTTGAACTTGCCGACCGTGACCAGGTTCTGCATCTGGTCCCGCCAAAGCGCCAGTGCCTGCTCGTCCGGCACCAGTTCACCCTTTCTAATACTCTCGAGCGTCATCTTCCCGAGATCACTGTCAGGTGACAACGATCTAAACATATCGCCGCTCGCAAAATGGAGGAAGCCCGGGACCCTTCCCATTATGCCTCCCCAAGTCCCCTTTCCCGCGCCAGGCGGCCCGAACAGAAGAACCGTCTTAAAAACCGGCCTTGCCATTACCCCTCCTGAAATTTCAGTTTCCCTCATACCAGATCAGGCCCCGAAACCGTCACGGGGCCCTCGTAAGCACAGCAAAACTAAGTAGCTCTTAAATCCGTGTCAATGCGTACACAGAAAGAGGCCGCCCGAAATGGTTCGAGCGACCTCTTCCAGAATCTGATCCCTCTAAAGTTTCTGCGTCTCGGTCTTCTCGACCTCGGTCATATAGCGTGACTCGTCGGCCTTCACGATTCTGTCCGTCAGTTGGACCGCCCTCCGTTTGCCCTTTAAGCCCGGGCGAGCGAGATACTTCGGCCTATCTCCGACAAAGACGACTGCATCGTCGTTCAGCGTGGTGTCCAACTTGAGAACGTCACCCTCCTGAAGCCCGAGAACCGTCCCCAGCGGAACTGCGGTCTTACCCAGTTGCACCTTCACAGGCGCGTCGATCCTGTCGAGCTGTGTCAGTCGGTCTTCCTGCTGGCTCTCACGCCGACCTCGCTCACGGCTCGCCCACGTCTGGACGTTCAAATATGCCATAACGGGTTCGAGTGTGAAGTACGGGTAGCAAAGGTTCACGAGACCCGACGCGTGCTGAGAGTTCACCTCGAAAGCGATAAGGACGACTGTATCCGAAGGCGCGGCCACCTTCATAAATTCTGGGTTCGTCTCAAGTTCGGCGTCGGAAACCTGGATCTTCAGAAGCGCTTCCCAGGTCGCCTCGAGATCCGCGAGCGTGCGCGTCACGACCTTTGTCATCACCGTCCGCTCGATAGGCGTCAGCGGGCGAGCTTCGGACGGCGGGTTCCCACCCGAGCCCCCGAACTGGCGATCGATAAACGAGTACGCGACAGGAAGCGAGAAGTCGATGATAGCTGGACCACCCAGCGGCTCGATCGTGAACGTATACGAACAAGACGGGTTGGACAGCGACATAATGAACTCTGCGTATGTCGTCTGGTCGACAAACGCGATGTCGCAGTCGACCACAGAGCGCTGCATCGTCGAGAAGGACGACGCCATCATACGCGCGAGGTTTGAGTGAAGGTTCTCGAGCGTTCGTGTCTGGTCCTTCGACACGCGTGACGGATGCTTGAAGTCGTAGGTGACGATCGGGCGGTTGCTTGTCGGCCTCACCTCACCTGTAGACTCGCTGGCTTCGCTGGCGTCGTCGTCGCTTCCAGTCGCAGACAATAGAGCGTCGATTTCATCTTGGGAAAGAATATCCGGCATAGATTCCTCTCCGGCCCCAGAAGGCGGGCTTCGCCACACATGGCGCCGAACTCCTAATTTCATTTTCTACAACAACTTACACTAAAACTTCGAGTGACACTGCTCCTATGTCAACCCGCGGATCAACAGTCCTCCTGTAGGGGTCGCAATTCCTATGCCAAACAACCACTTACGTGCGCCCTGTTAGGGACAAAATACGGAGCAATCACGGGATAAACACAGAGAATTGGGAGGCCACATACGCCGTGCCACTCAAAGCGCTCTGCCGAGACGGATGATAGTGCCTCACCAAGGGGGACACATCACTGCCGCAGCCTGTGGCGGGGCAAGCTTGCTTAATCCCTCTGTCCATCCCTGTTTTCTGTGTTCATCTATTACCGCTTTCCCCTCATCGCATACCAAGAAGCAACTCAGCCAGAAGCTGATCCAACCTCTCATACCCCAGCCCAACCTTACCCATCGCATCGATGTCAAACTTCACCCGCTTCAAGGCCTGCGCCTTCTTTCGACTATATTTTCCGAGGTGCTTCTCAAACTCAGGGTTTAATGACTCTATGGTCTCGATGATCTCCTGAATTTCTTCGTCTCCCTGGAACCTTTTCACCTTTTCTCGAAGGATGTTGTAGGTGCGCATGCATCCCAACGCGAAATCCCATACCCCGTTCTCGTCCTCGGTCCGATAGGCGTGTGCGTCGAAGTGCTTGGGACCTCTATACTTTCGTTCCTCTAGAAGCTTAACCAGATGAAACGCGCTCTTGTAATCCTCAGACCCGAAGCGGAAGTCCTGGTCGTATCGACCGACACGCTGATCGTTCAGATCGATATGGAAGAGCTTCCCAGCGTCGAGCGCCTGCGCGACTCCGTGATGAAAATTAAGTCCCGCCATATGTTCGTGCGCGACCTCCGGGTTGACGCCCACCATGTTCGGGTAGTCCAGTGTCTCGATCAGCCCGAGATAGTGCCCCGTCGTCGGAAAGTAGATGTCTGCTCGCGGCTCGTTCGGCTTTGCCTCTAGCGCGAACTTCATGCCGTACTTCTTATCCCGCGCGTATCGACACAGATAGTTCAGACCGTCGCGGAATCGCTTCACTGCCTCTACAGGATCCTTTGACACGTTGACCTCGGCGCCTTCTCGACCTCCCCAGAAGACGTAGATCTTAGCACCAACTTCTGCACCGAGGTCGATCGCTCGCATTATCTTCTGCAGACCGTATGCACGCACCTTCGGATCATTCGATGTGAACCCGCCATCCTTGAAGACCGGATGGCTGAAAGTGTTGGTTGTTGCCATTGGTACGACCATGTCGTAGTCTTTGAGGGCCTTCTTGAAATCCCTCACTATCTGGTTCCGCTTGTGCAAAGAAGCATCGATCGGAACAAGATCGTTGTCGTGGAAATTGACGCCCCATGCGCCCAGTTCGCTGAGTTTCTTGACCATGCGAGTCGCCGGAATCGGGCGCCGAACGGGATCCCCAAATGGGTCCTTCCCGACGTTTCCAACCGTCCACATCCCGAACGTAAAGCGATCCGATTTCTTTGGTGTATAGGCGTCACCCATTAGAGAACCTCCAGATTTTGTTGAGGTTTCGTACAGTCTACGGCCAAGATATCGCGCTGCTGATGGGCTGTCAATTTCGACCGCCATGGGAAGAACAATGATCGTAAGAGACCCCGTCCACGGTGACCTCGAGTTCTCAGAGTCCGAGCGCCGAGTTATGGACACGCCCCAGTTCCAGAGACTGCGTGGTGTCCGCCAGACGGGAACGGCCCATCTAGTTTATCCCGGGTGTCTGCACACCCGGTTCGAACACTCACTCGGAACGTCGGCCTTTGCGCGCCGGATCATCGAATCGCTCAGACGCCGCGGACACACAATATCCGACAGACAAGAGGCGACCGTCTCGCTCGCGGGTCTTGTTCACGACATCTCGCACCTGCCCTTCGGCCACACGTTCGAAGACGAGCGCAAACTGTTCCCCCGCCACGACTCAGCCGATCGTCTCCAACACTTTCTCAGGTCAGGCGAAATCGGTGAAGCCATCGAGGCTTCCGGGATGGGCGAAGACGTCATCGGACTGCTGACGGAACCCTCGTTCCCCACACCCTGGATGCAGCAGATCATCTCAAGCACGATCGACGCTGATCTGCTCGACTATCTCCGTCGCGACGCCTACTTCGCGGGCCTTCGCCAGGACTATGACGACCGCATCTTCTCCACGTTCGTTCTGGAGTCGGGTCAGCTGGCCGTCGACACGACCAAGATGAGCACGCGGACCGAAATCCTCCATCTTCTCCGCCTGCGCTACTTCCTGACCGAGCGCATCTACTACCACCACGCCAAGGTCGTATCGGGCGCGATGATCGCGAAGGCCGTCGAACTCGCCGTGCAGGGCGGGTTGACCGAATCCCATCTCTACGGTATGACCGACGATGCGCTACTGCGCGACCTTCTCGTAACCGGCGATGATCGTATCGAGCGCCTGATACGAAACCTAAACAGACGCCGTTTGCTCAAGCGCGCCTATACCCTCTCGACCGCTCAAGTCGGAAGACAGGGGCGAGACGACCTCATCGCGACATACAACCGCTCGATCAAGAACCGTCAAGAGGTCGAGAACCTGATTGCCGACTCGGTCGTGCTGCATCCGGACCAAGTCATCCTCTACTGCCCAGACATCAGCTCAATCAAAGAGGCACGTGTACTTGTCAGATCACGCGACGGCGTTCGGAGACTGAACGAACCCAGAGACAACCCTCCCTTGGACGTCAAGGGTGTGGAAGATCAGTATGAGCGACTTTGGAGGCTGTATGTGTTTGCTCCAGAGGGATACCAAGACAGGGTGGGCGGTCTATGCGAGCGGATCTTCGGAGAGAAATCGGCTTGATCAGCGGCTGGAAGACCTCATACGCGATTCTGCCAGCAGGGTAAGGATCGGATCGCCCTTCCAGTCGTCCCTGAACTTCCTGTAATGTTCAAACGCTTCCCGATCATCCTGTTCGAACAAGGCGTTCCCCAATGTCAGCCTCGCAATCGTCATCGATCCGTCGAGCTTTAGCGCCTTCCTCGCTGCGCTCTCCGCCTTTCCATAGGCACCAATGCGCCCGTAGGCGACTGCCAGGGTGTGCACATCCGTAGCGCTCATCTCGCCTAGCGTTTCGCGCTTCAGCAGCAGCTCGATCGCCCTATCCGGATTCCCGACCTCGAGCATCTGGATCGCCCAACTGGTATAACACTGTCTCAACCTTGCGACGGAGCGCCTGACAAGGGTCGAATTCGGTGAATGGCTCTCGATATACCTCGTGTAGTTCGCGATCGCCTCACCATACTGGCCTTGCAGCATGAAGATACCAGCGAGGCTGTAGATCACTCGTGTCCTCTCAGGTTCCAATTCGAGCGCCTGCTGGTAGTGAGCGACCGCCTTATCGAGGGAATCGATCTCCGCATACAAAAAACCCAGATTGACGTGCTCGTCCGTGAAACGCACACCGCCGTCGTAGAGTGCCAAAGCTTCAACGAACTTCCCCTGCTGTCGATAGGCTTCGACAAGGTTGTGAATCAGCGA
>DPVD01000155.1:13733-25786 GCA_003526745.1 Candidatus Latescibacterota bacterium | reverse complement strand
TATTCTGAGCGCTTGTCACCCCACCCGTCACAATGTGTACATCCACCTCGAGTCGAACACCTGACATACCGATCGGATCCTTGATTCCAGGCTGATCGTCGACCAGGAAATCCTGGGGCAACACATGAACGATCTCACGATCGAGCGGGATGTTTATCGCCTTCGCCGCCTCGATCACCCGAGCCTCATCGTTCGATGTGATCTCGTTGTCCGGCCCCGAGACGGCGATCACACCACGGCTGTTGAAGCTCCGGATATGGTCGCCAGCAATCCCCGCATAGACAGCCGTGATCCGGGTATCCGACATCTGTTCGGCTCGATCGATCGCTTCCTGGATCGACTTTACCGTCTTCTCAACGTTTATGACGACACCGCGCTTCAGGCCTTCTGAAGGCGCGCTGCCTACCCCGGTGATCTTCAGACCACCCTGATCATCAACCTCGGCGACGATCGTACAGATCTTTGTCGTCCCGATGTCTATTCCGACAATGCGATCGCCCTTGACCATACACGATCTCCTTTCTCAGTCCGGAATCTCGATGGAGCCCGGCCCGCGAGGTACGGAATCCGGATCCAGCCGACCGGCCACGACTTGATTCACGTAGCGTAAATCGATGTATGCGAAATTTTCTGGACGGATGTCGCCGCTTGCCACAAAGACACGATAGTTTTCAATCTGGCTCGCGATCTGCTCGTAGCGTATCTTCAGCGTCATCCCGCTTGCCAGGATAAGATCGCCCTCCTTGTCGGTCAGGATGCAGACCTCAGAAACACACGACCAAAACTCAGGCTGCTCAAGCTGGGCCTCTTGAAGGAACCGGGCAACCGTATGGCGCATAGCGAACTCAGAAAGTGTCGAGTCGGAGAGCACGGCGTTCAGACCCGTCACGATCGGAAGGTCGAATGGCACGTTCGGGAGCTCGAAGCTCGTTGCATCCTTGTCAAACCCGAGCAGGCCTTTGTTCGTCGACACCAGCGCGATCGGGACGCGCTCTTCAACCGAGATCACAAGTGAGTCCGGCGGTCTCCGGAGCAGGAGAGCGCTGCGAACAAGAGGATGCGAAACGATCGAATCCGTCGCCGTCTGTAGGTTGGCTTCGAACAGGTTCGTGCCCGGCGACAGCCCGGATGTAGCGACCACTTCCTCAGGACTCATCAAATCGCTGCCGACCACGCTGATCTCTTGAAGTTTGAATAGATCGCTCCCCTGCAGGCCCGAGTAGGCTTCTGGGATGCTGGCCCCAAGAGCCGCAATCACGATCATGGCGGCACCAAATCGAGCGATCTTTCTACCCTCACCGGGCTTGGGCATTGCCGGAGCCGTAAAGACTGCAGCACGGTCTTTCTTTCGTCTGCGACTGGACTGCGGACGACGGCCGAGCGCGTCGCCGTTATACATTCTCGATGCCGAACTCGCCGACGATCCGAACCTCTGTTTCAAGGTCTACTCCCTCCCTTTTGAGCACCTGCTCTCGCACACGCTCGATCAGCTTTAAGACTTCCGCGGCTTTAATACCGCCTTTGGTCACGAGAAAATTTGCATGAGTGTCAGACACTTCGACGTTCCCGACGGTCATACCCTTGCATCCCGATCGATCGATCAGCAGACCGGCCGACGTCCCTACGGGATTCTTGAACACGCAACCTGCATTCCGCATCCAGACGGGTTGTGATGCCTTTCGTTCCACCAGCATGCGATCCATCTCGGCCTGAATCTTTCCCGGATCTCCTTCTCCGAGCGAGAACGCCGCTTCCAGGATCAGAAAATCCTTCGATATCTCGGTCCGTCTGTAACCGTGACTGATCTCGGCTTTCTTGACCGTCATCTCGGTCGCACTGCCTAGGTCAATACCCCTTATCCACAGCAGGTCATCGAACGTCTCGCCTCCCCAGGCTCCGGCGTTCCCTCTAACAGCGCCGCCGATTGTCCCGGGAATTCCACATCCCCATTCCATCCCCAACCGACCTTCTCGCTGGCAACGACGGCTGAACACCTGCGTGCTCGCTCCCGCTTCCGCCTGCCCGCCATCCTTGTCGATCACGATATCCTTCATCCCTTCCATCAGCGAGATGACAACCCCCCGGAAACCGGAATCCTTTACAAGCATGTTCGTACCCCCTCCGATCGGGAGCACCGGAACGCCCGCTTCTAGAACCAGAGGCAGCGCATTTGCAAGATCCTCCGTGCTGTCCGGAAGGTAGAACACATCCGCCGGCCCCCCGACGCCGTAAGTCGTCCGATTCGCTAGCGGCTCACTCTCCAGCACCGATCCACTCGCAAGCCGCTTCAACTCCTTGGCCAGCAACACCAATCTTTTCTTCGCAAGATTCACTAGTGTTTACTTGACGACCGCTCACGCCGAGCAGGGCCTTCGGCCCTTATCGGGGAGGCCGCTTGCCCATCCGTGCACCTGCCCCTCGGCAGCCGTTCCAAAACCTCACTCGCAACTCGATCGATCGACCCCGCACCCATCACAAGCACCGTATCGCCCTCTTCGATCGTGCCGACAACGGCGTCTGCGAGCCGATCCAGATCGGCTTCATAGTGACAGTCATCGATTCCCTCAGCGATCGTACGACCCGAAATTCCTTCGATCGGCAACTCGCGTGCCGGGTAGATATCCGTCAACCAGCACACATCCGCATTTGTAAGGGCCTTCGAAAACTCTGGCGCAAAATCTCTCGTTCGCGAATAGAGATGTGGCTGGAAGATCGCCACCACGCGTCCATCACGTACATCTCTTGCCGCCTGGATCGTCTTGTCGATCTCGGTCGGATGGTGCGCGTAATCGTTTACCACTGTCACGTCGTTCACTTCGCCAACAATCTCGAACCGACGGCGAACACCTCTGAAGTCGTTCAGCCCGGTCTGAATCGAATCCCAATTCACATCGATTGACAGAGCGGCACCGATCGCGCCCAAGGCATTCAAAACGTTGTGTTCGCCCGGTATTCGGATCAATACCGTGCCGAGCGTATCCCCATCGTACTTGACGGTGAACAATGTCTCGAACTCGTTTGTCTCAAGCTGTGTGGCCGCCAGAGCGCTCGTTTCATACATACCGAAGGTCACGTCTCGGCGACCTACGGGAACATTAAGCGTTCGGGACGCGTCATAATCGACCGACCTAACCGCGCTCCCCCCGTCCGTGACCTGTGACAGAAACTGGTCGAAAGTCTCGACGATCTCATCCTCAGACCCATACAGATCCAGATGATCCGCTTCGAGCGAAGTCACGACCGCAACGGTCGGCTTGAGCTCGAGAAGCGCACGGTCGTACTCGTCTGCCTCCACGATCCACAGATCGCCGTCACCGATACGCAGATTTGACTCGTCTCCCTGTATGGCACCGCCCACAAAGGAGGTCGGATCCAGTCCAGCTGTATCACAGATCTGTGTGATCATCGCAGTTGTAGTCGTCTTGCCGTGTGTCCCCGATACAGCGATCAGCCGCTTTCCTCGGGTCATCTCACCAAGAAGCTTTTTCCCCTCAATGATTCGGATGCCTCTTTCGCGAGCTGCGATCAGTTCTGGATTTTCCGGATCGACAGCCGGCGTAAACACCACCGCATCTACGTCACCTACCTGTTCGTGGGCGTGTCCGATGTAAACTGTCGCACCCGCCTTTTCCACACGTTCCGTGAAGATCGACGCCTCGCAGTCAGACCCGGTAACCCGACAGCCCTTGCGAGCCAGCATTTCAGCCAGCGCGCTCATCCGAACACCCCCGATGCCCACGAAGTGAACCCAATCGTTGCCTTCTGACGGCCAGAGCCCAGAATCCGAGGCCATCCTCATATCCGGAGTAGGTCGTGTTCGATTAGTTCATTCGCGATGCGATCAGCCGCGTCGCCCGTCCCACGAGCAAGACTCTTCGCCGCCATCTCTTTCAGCGAACGTGACTGAAGTAGCATCTCCACCTCTGCCCAGAGACTGTCGCCGTCGATATCCTTCTGTAGGATCATCCGGGCCCATCCTTCGTCGACCATCACTCGAGCGTTCAATTCCTGATGGTTCTCCGATGCAGTGGCGAGCGGAACCAGAATCGCAGGAACACCATACAGATTTAGCTCCGTGATCGTCATCGCTCCCGCTCGTGTTACCGCTAGATCTGCGGCTCGATAGGCGGACGGCATCTCATCGATAAAGGCGACCGTGCGAACGGCCTCGCCGTAGGGCTTCGCGACATCCGACATCCTGTCGTGATCGACCGGCCCTGTTTGCCACAGTAGCTGTATCTGTTGGTCCACAAGACGGGACAGCGAACAAGCAACAGCCTGGTTGATTGATCTCGCGCCCTGACTCCCACCAACGATTAGTAGCGTTCGCTTGTTTGCTGCAAGACCAAATGCCGCTCGCGCTACCCCGGGATCGACATTGGAGGTCGCGAATCGCGTCGGGTTTCCGACTGTCCGAATCGAGCATCCACCCATCTTGCGGTGCGCCT
Source organism: Candidatus Latescibacterota bacterium (assembly GCA_003526745.1). Classification (GTDB taxonomy): domain Bacteria; phylum Latescibacterota; class UBA2968; order UBA2968; family UBA2968; genus UBA2968. The sequence goes on along the minus strand of DPVD01000155.1, from coordinate 21,338 downwards.
CGTCGAAACCGAGCATCACGAGGGCTGCAACGCGCGACAGCAGCCGCAGTGTAATCCCGGGCCAGACATTTGAATCGTGAATCGCCAGAGGCACGCCCGACAAGGCCGCTGCAACGCCAACCGGTCCACTCACATATCCACCAGTGCAAACGGTCAGATGTGGTTTAAAGCGACGAACCACCATAAGCGACTCGACAAACCCTTTCAGCAGCACAAAGGGAAACCGCAGCAGGCTCGCATTCAGCGACCGACTCAGAGAGATCACCGAGATCAATTCGAGCGCGAATCCGGCCTTCGGCACAACTCGCGCTTCAACACCGCGCTCCGTGCCGACAAACAAGAACTCTGATTTTTCGTGTTTCTTCTGTATCGCCTCAGCGATCGCCAACGCCGGGATCGCGTGCCCCCCCGTCCCACCACCGGCCAATAGAATCCGAGGCGCCATATTCACTCGCTACGATCAAAAACCTTCAACGCAGAGCCCGCAGAGATACTCCGAGGTCGTCGCGACTACAACTATCGGAGCTCCACATCAACCGTTCGTCCTTTATCCACGCTCTCCAACTCAGCATTCTGCCCCTGCATTGAAGCTTTTCAGCCTCTTCCTGTCAGCACAGGCACGCGGATCCGTGGCTTTGGCCTGCGCTGCCATCCGACAGTCTCTTCCGCCAGGATCCCTAGCTTCCGGGAGGCGTTAACGCGACCCACGTTGATCAGCAATCCCGCCGCAACCATCGTGAGCAGCAGTGACGACCCTCCATAACTGATAAACGGAAGCGGCAGACCCGTCGTCGGAAGCAGGCCGATCGACACACCGACGTTAATCAACGCGTAGACCATCACCATGAAGGTCAGCCCGGTTGCGAGCAGGAATCCGTGAAAGTCGGTAGCCTGTCGAGCAACCTTGAGACCGAGGTGACCAAAAAGCAAGAAAGCGGCAAGAAGCCCGAGCGTCCCGACCAACCCAAGTTCTTCACCGACTATGCTGAACACGAAATCAGTATGGGGTTCCGGAAGGAAAAAATACTTCTGCAGACTCTGAGTCAGACCGAGACCGGTCAGCCCGCCACTGCCAAGCGCGACAAGCGATTGTGTGATCTGATACCCGTCGCCCTGCACATCGCTCGTTGGGTTCAGGAACGTCATCACACGCTCTTTTCGATACCCGAGACCGAACACGATGAAGACGACAACCGGAACCGCGCTCAGAGCCGAACCAACCAAGTGGGCAATCTGCACTCCCGAGACATACATCATCAAGGCGCAGGTCAAACCAATGGCAAGGGCTGTGCCCAAATCCGGCTGCAACACAATCAGGAACATGGCCAGTGCGACCACACCCGCATGTCGGAGATAGTCTTTAAATTCGGTAAGTGCGCCCTTGTCGTGATTTAGGCGCTCAGCGAGGAAAATGACTAGGGCCAGACGCATCAGGTCTGCGGGCTGGAACGTGCCAAAACCGGGTATGGGAATCCAGCGATACGCGCCGCGTACCTTGCCGACACCGAACATCTTGAGCATCAGCACGATCCCGAGACCGACAAAACCGGCGATCAGAATCGTCTTTGCGTGTTCGCGCACACTATCAAGGTTGACGTGCATCGCAATCAGCAACGCAATGACGCCTAGTAGAGCACGCAGCACCCAACGCTGGATAAAAAAATGTCCGTTGTTGAAGCGGGACTGTGCAAGACCGGAACTTGCGCTGTACACCATCACCAAGCCGAAACCAACCAGACTCAGCACGAGCAGCAACAGCTGCAAATGGACCTTGCTATCCCGCCAGTCTTTAGTAACCGACACTGGCGTTGACCCTGAGGGATCTGGGGGAGCGTGTGGGGCACGCGGTAGGGTGGGGGAAATCGGCTTAACGCCCCGACGGCGGCCCGCTTGGCGGACGATATTCTTGTTCTGGAGCGTATACGCTCCTGACTATTCCATGCACTGGGACTGTATTACGCACCTCATTCTCAATTCTCACCGGGCCGCCACCAACTGGGGAATCAGGTTGTCCCAGCATTCAGGTTTCTTAGTGTCCTTCGTTGTTCGCGCTTTTGTTTTTCAGAAACCCAGTTCTTTTACGACGTTTTCCAACGCGATACCACGCGAACCCTTCACCAGCACCATATCGCCCTCCCGAAGAACCTCCTTCAGCAAAGCGGCGATCGATTTCCGGTCGGGGAACGCGTGTATGCACTTCGGGCTCAGACCCTGCTCGAGGGCCCCAGCAGCTATATCTTCGGAAAATTCCCCGACAGCGACAAGTCTATTGATTCCAAAAAGTTGCGCATTTCGGCCAAGCTCGAAATGGGCCTCTTTTGATCCTTCTCCGAGTTCGAGCATATCGCCTAGGACTGCGATTCGACATCCCTTGACGTCGATCTCCTTCAAAGACTGTAGCGCAGCCTTCATCGATGCGGGATTCGCGTTATACGCATCGTTATAGACACGAACACCTTCCTTCTCAACTACATAGCTGCGCCACTTCGTGAGTTGGAAGGCTTGGAGCGCCTGTGCGGCGTCTGACAGAGGAACGTCCAGCGCGTCGCCGACGACAGTTGCGGCCAAGGCGTTGTAGACATTGTGCCGCCCTGGTATATGCAAATCGAATTGTTGGCCCTGCAGAGAGAAATGACCGCAACCCTCCCGGTCAAGGACGAATCCCTCCCCACGAAACTGGCTACTCTTTTCGATGCCAAAGCCTAGGAGTCTCCCCTTTGCTCTCTCCTTGGGCAATAACAGGTCATCGAAATTTAGGATAGCCATTGAAGACTCGTCCAGATACTCCAGGAGTTCCCCTTTGGCTGCCGCCACTCCCTCTACAGAGCCTAGAAATTCTAGGTGTGTTGGCCCAATGTTCGTAATCACGCCGATGTTCGGGTCGGCGATCTCGCACAGATAGGTCAAACCGCGGTGTTCGCTGATCCCCATCTCGATCACGGCGACTTCATACTCGTCGTTCAGATTCAAAACTGTAAGCGGGACACCGAGCCGCGTGTTCTGGTTACCGGGTGTCGCGAGCACCTTGTAACGTGTCGACAAAACCGCCGCGGTCATATCCTTCGTCGTCGTCTTCCCGTTGCTTCCCGTGATACCGACGACGGGTATGTCGAACTGCTTCCGGTATATGCGAGCCAGATCGCCAAGCGCCTGATCCGTCTGGTCGACTGCGATCACCGGCCCTCCTGCCTTATTCTCGGCTATCCATTCCTTTCGGACAATAGCCGCGCAGGCTCCGGCATCGAACGCCGCATCGACGAATCGATGCCCGTCCACGTGTTCTCCTTCCATCGCGAAGAACAACTGACCTCGTTCGATCTCGCGATTGTCGAGCGACGCTCCGGTCGGTACAGCGGATGTTTCTCCACCGACAAGCTCTCCGTTCATCCACTCTGCAGCTCGCTGAAGCGTGACGCCTACCATTCAGACGCCTCGTGCGGAGCCTTCTGAACTCTGAACTCTGAACTCTTCATTCGGAACTGCCTTCAGCCGCCGTACCCGAGCTTGCGCAATACTTCCCTAGCCACTTCCCGGTCGTCAAAATGTATCGTCTGCCGCCCGATCACTTGATAGTCTTCGTGTCCCTTGCCGGCTATCACCACGAGGTCGCCCTCTTCTGCTTCTCCCAGAGCCAGCTCAATCGCCATACGTCTGTCGGCCTCGACAAGCCGTGGTGCATCGCCCAGTCCGAGCAGGATGTCTTCGATGATTGTGTCTTGATCTTCTGTTCTCGGATTGTCCGAAGTCACAACGGTCAGATCCGCAAGCTCTGCTGAAGCTTCCGCCATCTCCGGTCGCTTACCCCGGTCGCGATCCCCACCACATCCGAACACGGAGATCAGCCTGCACCTGGCGAGTTCACGTCCCGCGTTCAGTGCGTTTATCAGACCATCTGGTGTGTGTGCGTAATCGACATACACCCCGAATGGCTGACCGACGTCGATTCCTTCGAAGCGACCCGGCACCTGAACCTCCGCGAGTGCTTCGACGATCGTCTCGGTCTGGATTCCCATCGCACGGCACGCGGCGACGGCGGCAACCACGTTATACTGATGAAAGTGGCCGGTCAGCAACAGATCGCCCGAAATCTCTCTGTCAGGACTTTCGATCACCATCTTCGATCCTCTAAAATCAGTATCGAAGGTGCGGATACGAAATTGAGCACTTTCCTTCCTCCCATAGTCGACAACTGTCGCGCGACAGTTCCGGATCATGCGATCCGAACTGTCGTCATCGACGTTGATAACAGCGAGGGCGGAAGGATCTAGGTTTTCAAAGAACGAAGCCTTTGCAGCCGCGTATTCCGCGAAGGATCCGTGAAAGTCCAAATGATCACGGGTCAGGTTCGTGAACACACCAACGTCAAAGCAAACACCATCCAATCGATTCAAGCTCAACCCGTGCGAAGAGGCCTCCATCACCACGGCCTCGCAACCCGCGTCCACCATCTCTCGAAGCATCCGTTGAAGCTCGTGGGCTTCAGGCGTAGTGTTAGACGAGCTGATACATCGGTTACCGATACGGTATTCGACCGTCCCGAGAAGACCGGTCGACAAACCGGCCGCGTTGAGCGCGGCTTGGATCAGATAAGTCGTCGTCGTCTTTCCGTTTGTACCCGTTACACCAATCACCTTGAGCGAATCGGCAGGCCGACCGTAAAAGGTTCTGGCGAGCGACGACAAACCCGCATCGGTCGACTGGACGACCACCTGCGACGCATCTACTTCCATGGCGTGGTCAACGACCACTGCGGCTGCGCCAACATCCAACGCGTGCCGAACGAACTCATGTCCATCCCTTGCACGCTTCAGCGCTACGTAGGCTTCACCGGGTTCGAGCGTCTGGGTGTTCGTCGAGAGACCCGTCACATCGGTCTCCCGTTCCCCGATCAATTGGGAGTCGGTATCCGCGATCAGGTCTAAAAGATGCACGCGCTATCCGTTTCGTCTGCACGTCACACGGGCGAGCGTCCCTGGCGTCACGCGGACACCCGACGTCGGAACTTGCGTCACAACCAACCCGCTCCCCGACACATTGACTCGAAAACCTGCTTCCATCAACCGCAGCACTGCTTGCCTCAGTGGAACACCGACCACATCCGGCATCCGAGTCTCTGTGTCTCTCGCAATCTCGATTTCCGGCGCAGCCGCCCGTTTTTCAGAACTATTATTTCGCGCTCGAGTCGGTTTAAATATTTTCTTCGACTGCACGCGCTCCGTCTTGTGTCGAGCTAGCGTGTCGTGCAGACTCAAAATTCTTTTTACGATCTTTCGGAACACCGGCGCTGCAACCTGACTGGCCAGATGCGTCTGCTTGGGGCCGTCGATGATCACGAGGCAAAGTAGGTCCGGATCTTCAGCCGGCAGATATCCGACAAACGAGGACACGTATCGATCCGGATCGTAGCCGGGCTTGTCATCGTATGCCCGCTGAGCGGTCCCGGTCTTTCCGGCAACCCTGTAACCCGGTACGGCGGCGTTCGATCCTGTTCCTGTGCTAACAACACCTTCGAGAAACCGGTTCACTTCGTTGGCCGCGCGCTTCGAGATCACACGACGAACGGTGTCGATCCCTGTCTCATCGAATCGCTCGTCACCACGCGACGCATAGCGATACAGCCTCGGTGCGACGAGCAGGCCTCTGTTCGCGATCACGCCGAAGGCCGATGCGACTTGGATGGCCGTCGCGCCGATCTCTTGACCGATCGCGATCGTTTCGAGCGACCGTTTGGACCACTGGCCAGGGTGCTTAAGCATCCCGGAAACCTCGCCCGGAAGTCCCGGCCCCGTAATACTTCCGAACCCGAAAAGCCTGCCATACTTGAACAGACCTGCTGCACCAAGTGCACGTGCGATCTTGATCGTCCCGATGTTGCTAGATTCTTCGATTACCTGCTGCACCGTCAGCAACTTGGATGGATGCGTGTCTTTGATCACCCCACCCGGAACGACCAGCCGGCCGTTCTCGCAGTCGATAGAATCCGGACCTTCGTAGAGTCCTTCCTCAATCGCACCCGAGATGGCCACGATCTTGAACGTCGAGCCGGGCTCGAACTGATCAGTCACACTCCTGTTCCGGTGCATCCATCTCGGGTAATCACCAAACTCGTTCGGGTTGATCGTCGGGACGTTCGCCATCGCGAGGATCTCACCCGTCTTCGGGTTCGTCACGACGGCGATCCCATTGATCGCCCGGAAGTGGGCGACCGCCGCCTCCAGCTCTTCTTCTGCAATAGACTGGATCACAGAGTCGAGCGTCAGCGTCAGATCCACTCCATCTGCAGGAAGCTTCTCGACCGCACCAAGGTCACCGATTGGGCGACCCTTCGCGTTCACTCGAGACGATATCTTTCCGGCCATCCCGCTGAGAAGACCGTCATATGCGCGCTCAATCCCCTCGATCCCCGCGTGGTCCACGCTCGTGTAGCCGAGGACCTGACCGGCAATCTCATCGAGAGGATAGGCACGAGCCATCTCTACGACCTGACCGATCCCTTCCGGAAGGCTCTCGGATTTCGGGCCATCGATCACCTGGCGTACGAGCCAGACGAACGAACGCTTACCTTGGAGCCGCTTCAACATCTCGCGTTCGCTCTCACCAGATTCCTTGGAGAACCGGACAGCAAGCGAACGGAGTGTATCTACATCCGATATGTTGTTGACAAAGAACGACTGAGATTCAAGGGTCGTCGCTAACACCCGACCGTTTCGATCCCGTATCTGACCTCGCTTCGCCGCGAGGGACACTTCCTTTACGTGCTGATCGCGTGCCTTGCTCGAATACGATGAACTCGAGAATCCCTGGATCGCGACCAGACGACCCGCGAGGCAGATCGCAAACACAAAACCCAGCACGGAAACGAGTCGCTGGCGTCTATAATACCGTCTCTCAACGCCCCGCATGGGTCGCCGACGCCTGGAGAAAGTCCGACCGGCCCATCAGCGTCTGGATGCCGGGTGCGGTATATAGAGATTGTTCGGTCGCTCTTCCGGGAAGCGCATCCCCAGCTCGATGGCAGCAATCTTGCAGATCCGGCTGGCCTTCTGGAGTCCGATCACCCTGACCTGCAGGACCTCTTTCTTCTGAACCAGACTCTTGCGTTCTTCTCTCAGGGTCGCGATCTGCTCCCCTTGCGAGAGCGTCGTCACGTGACACCAGACGTAAAGCAAAGCTCCAAGCACAAAACAGCACACGGAGCAGAAATACCATCGATAGGGGGAGCATTCCACGTGTTGTCCTGAGTGCTACACTAACTCTACGTTCATCCTGAGTGCCCGAGACCACGTGTTCGTGAGGCGTAGGGTGTATCAAGGGATGCTAAACTCTTTCTCCAACGCGGAGTGTTGCGCTTCTCGCTCTCGGGTTGGCTTTGATCTCCTTAACACTCGCCGTAATGCCTCGCCTGGCGAGATCCCTCATTTTCCCTGCAGCCGGATCGGCAACGGGAAAGTCCCTAGGCAGGTTCGAAATCGGCGTCCCTTTGACCACGCGCTTCGCGATCCGATCTTCGAGCGAGTGGTAGGTCAAGATCGCCAGTCTGCCGCCTGTCCCGAGCGCGTCGACAATCCGATTGAGTGTCTCTTCGAGGTTTTTCAACTCCTCGTT
>DPVD01000155.1:10966-13342 GCA_003526745.1 Candidatus Latescibacterota bacterium | reverse complement strand
TCAGCGAGTTGCGTCGTCGATCGAATCCACTCTGTCTCTCGTTCCCTGCAGATCGACTTCGCGATCCGACTTGCTGCTCGCTCGTCGCCATACTCCCGGAAAATCTTGGCTAGGTCGCTGTTCGAATACTCGTTGACGACTTGTTCCGCCGTTCGTGCTGCATCCGGTCCCATTCGCATGTCGAGAGGGCCATTTTGGCGGTAACTGAAGCCGCGCTCTGGATCATCTATCTGCCGGGACGAGACACCCAGATCAAACAGCGCGCCTTTAAGTCTCTCGACTCCGAGTGAACCAAGCACATCCGGAAGCTGCCAGAACGGGATCTGGCGATGGTCAAAACGTGACCCGAAACGTGCAAGCCGTTGGGAAGCCACCGAAATCGCTACAGGATCTCGATCGACCCCAATCAAACGCCCCTCTGAACCAAGTTGCTCAAGGATCAACTCAGCGTGACCGCCTCCCCCCAAGGTCGCGTCGACATAAATCCCATTGGGATCGCTGATCAGGTGTTGCACAACTTCAGGCCCCAACACCGGAACGTGATACTCTGGAGCCTTTGCAAGCATACCACCCGTCCTATCCGGTTCTCACATCAACGGGCCGAATTCCTATAGTAGACTTGGCCGTCCCGAGCAGCTTGAACCGCGTTCGGGCCGTATCGAGGAGCCGCTAGATCCAATCTAGGGATTCTGCAATCTCTTCCAGGTCCACCTGATTGACGCTCTCCTGATACCCCTCGGGACTCCAGATCTCGACACGATCGATCACACCGATCAGGGCCGCCCGGTCTGTGATACCAGCCATGTCGAGGTGCTTACGGGGAATCAGAACTCGCCCTTGGCTGTCGAACTTGATTTCCGTAGCACGGCCGGCTACGGCGCGGGTAAGTTGACGTGTTTCACGTTTAGCGCCGCTAAGACTCTGCAGTTTTTCGAGGACCCGTTTCCAGCCGGCCGGGTCATAGGCGCCAAGACAGCCATCGAACCAACGGGCCACCACAAAGGTATTCACGCCCATTGGGAGGGCTTTTCGAAAAGCGGAGGGGATGATCAATCGACCCTTTTCGTCGACTGGCACATTCTCGTATTCGCCGATAAACTGGGGAGTTTCGTCCGGCATTCCGGTAGTCCAGGGAGATAGTTTATCTAGGTATGAATTTTTAGATCTCTACACCTTCAAAACCTAAAATTCACCATTTTCCACCACTATTCCCCACCAAAGTAGGGTTGAGAAATAGGGCTGTCAAGCGATTTCTCATGAAAAAATTGGCATATCTCTTTCAAAAACAGTGCAGTGCATTTTAAGCAGCCGTGGCTAATTTATTCAGAACCGTCCAGATAAGAATGGGACAGTCCACCACTGAACAGGCACTGATCGGCTTGAGACCCATGATTCCACGGGATCGACTCGCCGGTTTGTTCATGATTGTGGTACTGACGTTACTCTGGGGTTGTGCAGATAGAAGGGAGCTACCGCCAGGATCGGATCGAATGGCCCAGATCCTAGCAGTGGTCGTTCGTCTGAACGAGAAACACCTGGACAGGGATTCATTCGCTGCTGTCCGCGATTCCCTGTTTCAGGTCCACGGAACGAACGAGCGCAAGGTCAGAGCCTGGATTAAGGCGATGCGTTCGAATTCGGGGGCGGGGGGAGAGCTGGCATTGAGGCAGGCAACTGCGCTGGAGCTGCAGGAAAGCAAACCGCCCTCGGATGACGAGAAAAAATAGAGCTACTTATAAGTGGGGACACAGAAAGGGCCGGACTCAACTGCGTGAGTCCGGCCCTTTCTGTCATGCCGAGGGCGGGATTCTAGGGCCATCCTGCCCGGCGACGTTACAGATCAGCGAGAGATCCCTCACTTCGTTTCGGGATGACCCCAGTGCTGATCAACAGGGTCAATTCGTCAACCACCTTCCGATATCATTCGCCGTCACGTAGATCATAAGGGCTAGCAGGAACACGAACCCGATCTGCTGCAGCACTTCTTTCTGCTTGACCGACAAATTGCGCCGCGTGATCGCTTCGATACCCATGATGAACAGGTGGCCACCGTCGAGCATCGGGATCGGCAACAAGTTCAGGACCGCGAGATTCATGCTCAGCAGCGCCATAAACGTGAACAGAGACTCGAAACCGTTTTTCGCGCTCTGGCCGGCCATCTGCGCGATCGCAACAGGACCGGCGAGCTCGTTGCTGGATCCCTGACCGGACACGAGACGCTGCAAGAACTGGAAGATACTCGATGTGAAGTTCCACAGTTCGACGCCGCTGCGAGAAACAGCACTCCCGAACTGGACCGGAACGCGCGCGCGCAGTTGCGAGATCCCGATACGCCCGACCGTCTCGCCATTCACTTCGTTGGCGCGCGGAGTCACC
>DPVD01000155.1:420-10671 GCA_003526745.1 Candidatus Latescibacterota bacterium | reverse complement strand
GGCGCGCGGAGTCACCACCGCGGACAACTCCCCGTTCCCGTCGCCTTCTCGCACCCACGTGATCGTCACCTCTTCACCTGGTCGCGTCTGGATGATCTGGCTCATCTCCCACCACGTCACGACCGACTGCCCGTTCACGGCCGTGATCAGATCACCGCCTTGCAGCCCAATATTCTCGGCAGGATGCCCCGGAACGACCTGTCCGACACGCGGCTTCAGTGGTGGCACCACACCGAGCTTCGTGATGTCCGCATCGAGCATCACGGATTTGACAATCTGCCCGCCCTCGCGCTCGACGAGAATGTCCGTCCGCTGACCGAGTGACCCTGCCAACTCCTCTATCACGCCCGCCCAGTTTGTCACGGTCTGTCCATTGACCTGACGGACCTCATCCCGACTCCGGATACCCGCCTCGTAGAGTGCCGACGACTCTGTCACCCCGCCGAGCATCGTCGAGTTTAGGTATGCATACTCACCGTAGGCGACTCGGATCATCAAGATCAGGATAAACGCAAGTATCACGTTCATCGCTGGCCCAGCTGCCATCACCGATGCCTGCATCCACCGCGGCTTCGATTGGAACTCCCAGGGCTGTCCTTCCGGGTTGTCCTTACCGAAATCCGACATCCCGGCCACCTTCACATATCCCCCAAGCGGCAACCAAGAGACCAAGTATTCGGTCTCCCCATACCTCACCCCGAACGCCTTCGGCGGATACCCAAGCGAAAACTGCTCAACCTTCATGCCGCATTTCTTCGCGACAAGGAAGTGCCCCATCTCGTGCACAAATACCAGCACACCGAGCACAAATACGAATGACAGCAATGTCGTAAGAATAGCTCTGCTCCTTACCTAGTTAGTCCGTCCAACACCCGTCGGACCAATGACTTCCCATCGATATTTCACCATTTCTCCGGAGCTCCCGCGGGCACAGATTTCAGGACCACGTCCGAGGAATCATTCTCCTCCGTGTTCTCTATGGTTGCCTTTCACATTTCCCAGACTCTGGAGATTACCAAAAACACCCCAACCGCGGCAATCACCCTAGAGAATTCGGGGACCAGTGCATCCCACTTACCTAGCTTCCGGAACCCGTAAATAACCGGAACGGAGATCGCAATCACCACGATCTGTCCAAGCTCGATTCCCACGTTGAAGCCGACCAGGGGTTCCCAAATATTCCCCATATCCATCATACTCTTCAGCAGCACGGTCAGGTGGCCCGAGAAGCCGGCTCCGTGGATTAACCCGAAGCCGCTGGCCACCAGCCATCTATACTTCTGCTCCTTCACCACCAGATTCTCGATCCCCACATACGCGACCGACGCTGCGATCAGCGTCTCCGTGACCACGGGATCCAGCCACACGATATCGAGTGCGCTCAGAACGAGCGTCGTAGAGTGCGTCACCGTGAAGGCGGTGATCACGGCGAACAGGGAACGCCAGTCCGTAGCGACAATGATCAGCCCTGCAAGAAACAGCAAATGATCATACCCGTCGAGAATGTGATCGTAACCAAGCTCGAGAAAAACCGTGAACATGTCAGACCTAGAACTTAAAAACCTTGGCTGGCGAATCAACGCGGAACAGGTGGTTCTGCTTACCCTTCCGACTCCTCACCTCGAGAACATTACCCTGACCCGGAAAGGCGGCGAACAGAAGGCGATGTTCGACACGGATCTGTTCGAGTGCGGTTGTCGACTCGAACCGAAACTTCAGCCAAAGCGAATCGGTATCCTGTCCGGCTTCCGTGATCTCCAGCTTCAGATCGCGCAATCCGTTCGCTTCGACCTTGAAATTCCGATTCATATACCGCAGCGTCAGCTTCTCGAATCCTTCCGGATCCAGCTCGTAAAGTGGCTGGTCGGGATTCCACTGATCGAGCGCTTCGATGAAGTCTAGCTTGTTGAACACGAGCTTCCCCGTGAACGTCTTCCCGACAACCTCCGACTTCCCAATGCTCAGGTGAAGTCCATGTGCGTGGAGGACGCTAGCTAACGTGACGATTGTTGCGATGAGCACGACAGATACGATTCGACCCATCATTCCGAGAAACCCTGATACCAATCGATGAACGCTGTGTCATCAAGTGTTTCGGTCCGCGGATTCCGTAGCGCTCGCATTGAGAAGAGCAGCCGCTTGTGGAGTTCAGGATGCTGCGCAATCAGAGCCTCGACCCGTTGGCGATCCTCTGGCGTCGACTTATAAACAGACTGCAAGACGGTCTCGTAGTCCCGCACCGTACTGTCCTCAACGAGGATGACTTGGGGCTCGTCCCAAGACAGCACGCCCCACAGCCCGAGCGGTGCGAGGATACTGCCCGTGATGATCGCACCCTTTTGATAACGGTCGTCGTCCGACGTCGCACCCGTGGCGATCAGGGCCGCGCCGCCGAGCAGGATCGCCCACGAAAGGAACCGAGGGCCGGCATGAAGCCACGTGTGAATGCCATTCCCTTCGCTCGGGATATGTCTAATTACTTCGTCCGAAACCAAGGGCCGCATGGCCGGCTCGTAGCCCAAGATCCGGTTCAACGGATCCGCTCTTATCTGTGCGATCGCGACCGTGCTCAGACTCAGGCAAAGTGCGACGATCCATAGACTCAGGAATTTCATTCGCTGAGCTCGTCAGGCGGAAAGCGCATCCACAATCTCTGTGGATGCTTCTCTCGCCCATCGATCCGCTTCGTATATCGCGTCGAGATCGCCACAATCGGTGTCGTGTGCGTCTAGCGACTTACCGATAACATGCGGGATATCCATGAACCCGATTCGTTCTTGTAAAAACGCTTCAACAGCGATTTCGTTTGACGCGTTCAGCACGGCGGGTGCCGTCCCGCCCTCGTCGATCGCGTCGTAGCAGTGCTGGAGACACGGAAACCGTTCGAGATCCGGTTCGAAGAAGCTGAGCGTGCCGACCTTCACCAGATCGAGCGTCGCAACACGCGAGGATACCTTGTCCGGGTAGGTCAGTGCCTGCTGGATGGGGAGCCGCATATCTGGCTCGCTCAGGTGTGCGGTCACGCTACCATCGACATACTCGATCATACAATGAACGATCGACTGGCGATGAATGATCACATCGATCTTCGGTACGGGAAGATCGAAGAACCAGTGCGACTCGATAACCTCGAAACCCTTGTTCATCAAAGTTGCAGAGTCGATCGTGATCTTCGGACCCATCTTCCAAGTCGGATGGTTCAGCGCTTCACCCCTCGACACCTTCTTCATCGACTCCATCGACGTATCGAAAAAGGGTCCGCCTGATGCCGGCAGGATGATACGTCGCACATCCTCAAGCGGACGTTCACGCAACGTCTCCCACAGCGGTGTCAGTTCGCTGTCCAGCGGAAGCAGTTTGACTCCCTTGTCCTGTGCGATCCCTGTCACCACCTCACCAGCCACGACGAGCGTCTCCTTGTTCGCCGTGGCCACGTCCCTCCCTGCCTGCAGAGCGGCGATCGTCGGCCGGATCCCCACGCCGGCGACAAGTCCGTTGATCACCATGTCCACGTCGCTGTCTTCCGCCAGCTCTACGAGACCGTCGTTCCCCTCGACCACCTCAACCGTATCCCCGAGGATCTGGCTCGCCTTCTGAGCCAACCCCTCTGCCACACACACGCGCTTCGCACCGAAGGTCTTGGCCTGATCGCACACCTGCTCAATCCGGCTTGCGGCGCTCAGACTTATAACTTCGAATCGCTCCGGCATGGCCTGAATGACGTCAAGGGTATTCGTGCCGATCGATCCGGTAGATCCGAGGATGGCCACACGCGTCATAACGGTTCAGAAGACCTGGATCACAGAGAGGTAGACGAAGACGAGAGGAAAGACGAAGAGGAAGGAATCGAACCGATCCAAGATCCCACCGTGCCCAGGAATCACGGCCGAGGCATCCTTCACACCAGCATCCCGCTTGATCATCGACTCAACCAGATCGCCGAACGGAGCGCCCAGCCCCACAACGAGGCCGAGACCCAGCCCTTTCGGAAGACTCAAAAAGTCGAACTGCGTCGATGCCGCGACAATCATCCCGACCGAGCCCACCACGCCACCAATGTAACCGGCCTCGGTCTTCCCCGGACTGATATCAGGAAACGGATGCCGTTTTCCAAACGCGCGTCCCGCGAAGTAGCCCGCGATATCGGATACCCAAATCGATCCCAGAATCAGGATGGCGAAGGCTGCCGTCTCGTTCTGCGTTATTCTGTCGAACGAAGCGCTACGCACTTGATACGCAAAGCTCGCGAGAACCCCGACATACAGGACCCCAATAAACGTCGATTTCGCATTCGAACCGAGCCGGCCGCCGATTCCCGCTCCCGTCAGAACGATCAGCACAAGCAGGACGAACAGCGGGACTACCAAATCGCCGACACCATATAGGTAGACGGACACACACCAAAGCAAAGAGGCTGCGACCCCGGGGATCACCCAAGGCTGCAGCCCCTTCTCTTGCTGCATCCGATAGAATTCCAGAAGCCCACCCCCGACCACCACACACAACACAATCAGCAGTGCAAGTCCGCCGACCCAGAACACCCCCAAGATCAGAGGACCGAACACCGCGCCAACAGCTACACGTTGCGTCAAATTCGTCGCCACACCCGCTCCGGTTCAGGGAGGCCGTCAGGCCGTGGCATGCGCTGTCACGCCGTTTCGCTCTGAGTCTGCATCGGCTGGCGAAAGCTGAGCGCTGGTCTTTCCGTATCGACGCTCGCGACCCTGATAGCTTCGGATCGCCTCGTAAAGATGCTCCCGCTCGAAGTCAGGCCAGAATACGGGAGTGAACACGAACTCTGTGTAAGCGCACTGCCAGAGCATGAAGTTGCTCAGCCTAACCTCACCACTCGTCCGGATCATCAGATCCGGGTCAGGCAGTTCACCCGACAGGAGATGGCTCGCAAACATGCCGTGATCGATCTGATCTACCGAGATCTCGCCTTTCGACACGCGCTCGGCCACAGCTTTTGCCGCGTGGACGATGTCGCTCCGCCCGTCATAGCTCAGAGCCAGGTTGAGCGTCAACCCTGTGTTCTTCGACGTCGACCGGATCGCGTGACCCAGCGCGAAACGAGCCTGTTTGGCGAGCCGGTCGATTTGACCCGTTGCGACAAGCCGGACGTTGTTGTCTTGGAGTTCAGGCAACTCTTCCATCGAGCTGTCCCGAAGCAACTGCATCAGCGAAAGCACCTCGCCCCAAGGCCGATTCCAGTTTTCCGTACCGAACGTGAACAGCGTCAGCACGTCCACCTGTAACTCGCCACAGGCCCGTACCGTTCCCCTGACCACATCTCGGGCGGATCGGTGTCCCTCTGTCCTCGTCAGATCGCGTCGCTCCGCCCAGCGACCATTGCCGTCCATGATGATGGCAATGTGCTTAGGAATGGAACCGTGCGCTCTCAGCTCCGCCTGTTCCCGAGCGTCTTTTTCTCGACCCAGATCGCTGCCCAAAACGCGATTCCTTGGAGCGTGTTTTTCGACCTAAAAGTTTGTATCATCTAAATTTGTGTCTCCGCAAATGCGATGTCAAGGAAGGATTACAATTTCAGCTTCGACCGAAACCTTCTGCAAGAGATACCGGTCTCACACAAACACAAGAACCTTCAGAAACTCTAACATTGCTGTCTTATAAACTCTTACTCTTATCTGGCTTCACTCTGAACTCCAAACCAACGAGTACAACCGAGGACACAGGTGCCAGTCGTACATTTCTATCGAGATCAGGATGCCAGATCCAGCCCAGCTTAAAGAAACAATCGAGTCCCACGCCGCATGGCTCGCCACAGATGGCGAATCGGGTGAACAGCTCTCACTTTCAGGAGAGAATTGCGTCCGTGCGGACCTTGAAGGCGCGGATCTCCGTCAGGCCGACCTGCGCGAGGTCAACCTGAGCGGCGCCAGGATGCAAAGAGCCAAACTAGATGGCGCGAACTTGGAACGGGCCCGCCTTCCAGCTGCAAACCTCCGAGGTGCCACGCTCGAAGGTGCCAACCTCAACGGTTCCCACCTCCAGAACACCGTTCTCGTCGGGGCGATCCTCCGAAAAGTCGATCTCGCCCCCTCAGACCTCGAACTGGCCAATATGTCTAGGGCTGACCTCTCCGGTTCCGACCTCCAGAAAGCGAACCTGCGCCGAGTCGACCTGAGCAACGCAATCCTCGTCGACACTGATCTGCGCAGGATCGACCTCGCGGAAGCAAACGTCCACAACGCTCGCTTCGACCGTACCAACCTTCAAGCCACAAAACTAACGGGGATTGACTTCTCACAGTGCACCTTCGTCGGAGCCAACCTCCAGAAGGCCAGACTCCAGAAGTGCACTCTAGCCCAAGTCGACTTCACGGACGCCGACCTGCGGGGCGCCAAGCTCAACGAAGCCGACTTCTACAAGGTCACCTTCCAGAACTCCGACCTCCGTGGCAGCGACCTCCGCAGAGCCGTCAGCATCAGCAGCTCCGTCCTTGAGCCGGCCATCACTGACGAGAAGACCATCCTCCGAGACTAACCGCCCGCTCTCAACTCTGCACTCCTCACTCTGCATTCTGCATTCGCTTTTCATAAGACTTCAGGAGTGTTGAGTTCAAACCGAAGCCCCTATCCCTACCACCCCGCTCCTCACCTCCCTATATTTCCATCCTGATGCCCTCCTACCAGATCCAGCAGCTCGCACAACTCTGCAATGCGCATCCACTCGCACGCAAGGTCGTCCTCGTCCCGTCCGTTCAGGCGGGATCCGCTCTGGGTGCTGCGCTCGCTAGATCTGGGACCAGCTGGATTAACGTTCGGTTCGCTACACCCGAAGACATCGCCCGAGAAATCAGCGAACCGGGTCTGGTAGCTCAGGGTTGGCGTCATCTCCCGAAGGACGCGGATCTGATCGAGCTAGCTCCGATCCTCAGGGCATACCTTGCCCGATCGAACAACGTCTACTTCAGAAACCAGACCTTTAGCCAAGGTCTCCTCCGATCGATCCACCGCACGCTGCGGGCTCTCAGGATATCTGGTACCTCCGCTAAGTCGCTGCTGGGTCAGCGAGGAGATGACAAGCTTCGTGCACTCGCACATCTCTACTGGTCCTACGAGGACTGTCTTGAAACAAAACGCTGGTTCGATGGTCCCGACCTGTTCAAGAGCGCTACCACCCAGCTCACACAGCAGGAAAACGAGTTGTGGCCTGAAGCTGTCTACGCCATTCTCGACGAAACACCGCTACCAGGTCTCACTCAACCATTCGTGGACGCGCTGACAAACGGAGACCTGATCCGGATCGGTCGCAGCGACTATGGAACGGCGATCCCAGAAACGATCGCCGCACACAGCCTCTCGAAGCATCCTCTCCTCTGCAACATCGACTGCGAACCGGCTGGCAGGATCCTGTGTGCGGGGTCAGACGACCACGATCTCGACCACGTCGACCTGGTGCGGGCTACGGGTCCCGAAATCGAGATCCGGACGGCGCTCGATCGAACGCTGGCGAATGACCTCCCTCTCGACGAAGTCGAAATCGTCTGCACGACACCCGACCTCCTGACATACGCATACGACGCGATCACGAAGCTCGACATCCCGGCAACATTCGGAGCAGGTGTATCTATTCTTTCGACGCGAGCGGGTCAGGTGGTTCGGGCCACTTACGAATGGGTTGCAACTGGTGATGACTTCTGGCTCGACGCGCTCCTATCTGGGCGGCTTCTGAACGCGAACCTGACGGCCGAAAAGATCTCGAAATTGCTCCGGGATCTTCGCAAAGTTGCCGCCACACCAAAGACAAGGGCAGCGCAGCTCGCGAGGCTCGGCGCCCAGCTTCTCACCGACCACGTCACGACGCTCACTGAATCCGAAGAGCCAGCGCGCGACTCCCTGATCAGGAGACTGGAGGACCTGTCCGAGCACAGCGACACCGAGGAAGTAACGTCCGATTGCGCTCGAACGCTGCTGGATGTGATCGATCAACACCGGTTTGAAGCTCTCTCGCCCCGACCGGGACATATCAACGTCGTACCCCTCGACCGCGCAGGATTTTCTGACCGCGAGCACCTTTTCATAATTGGTCTGGATAGTGCCTCCTTCCCTGGAACGCCAGGAGAAGACCCGCTTCTGCTCGACCACGAACGTGAAAGGGTTTCGGGAGAGCTCGCGATGCTCCGCACACGCCCGATCGCCCAAGTCTGGCATCTGATCCGTGTGCTTGGTCTTGCCCATCGCGTGACGCTGACAGCCTCGGTATACAGCCCTGCTGACGGTCAGGAGTCCGAGCCTGCCTCTCTCTTCCATCATATGCGGTCGAAAACGGCTGAACCCGCGTTCATATCGCTGATTGGTGACCGATCATCGGCTTCGGACGTTGCCAGCTGGAAGCTAAGCTGGGCAAGGAGCGCCGGGCACCCTGACGCGCTGACCGAATACTCGCCCTGGCTGTTCGAGGGTCGGACCGCTGACTTGGCCAGATCGAGCAGCACGTTCACACGCTACAAGGGCATCACGACTGCGACCGACGCGCTCGACAGTCAGACGATATGGTCGGCCTCTCGACTCGAAACGCTGGCGCGATGCCCCATGCGCTATCTCTGGCAGTATTTGCTGGGGATCCAGCCCCCCGACGAGGACGCCGTCGACGCCACCAGATGGCTTTCACCACTCGACTTCGGATCCCTGCTCCACGAGCTGTATCAGAAGTTCATGACTGATATTCAGGACCGGCTACCCGACCCGGAGCGTGATGAAGAACATATTCGCCAGATCCTCAAACACCTGATCGACCGAACGAGTCGGGAACACCCTCCTCCGAACCCGCTTGCGTACGAAACCGATGTCGCCCGTCTCGAGACCGCAGCACACGTGTTCCTTTCGGAAGAAAGCAAGCGACCCACCGATCATCGACCGAAGGAATTCGAGGTGAGCTTCGGCTTCGAAGCCGAGGGAGGTCTCAACCATCCTGAGCCCGTATCATTGTCTTTAGGTGACGTGGACATCCAGCTTCGCGGCCTGATCGACAGGGTCGATGAAACAGCCGATGGCTACGTCATTTGGGACTACAAGACCGGCTCTGCGAACGCGTATAACGAATCGGATCTGCTCGGCGGAGGCCAGCACCTGCAGTGGGCCCTGTATGCTCATGCACTTTCCGAGATCCTGAGTCAGCGAGACGAGGGGGGGCCGATCGTCTCGGGCTACTACTTCGCGAGCGATCGCGAGCACGGACGGAAGATGAAAGCGCCCCCCCCTGACCGCGAGAACTTGGGCGACCTGCTGCGCCCAATACTCGGCTTGGCGAGCAAGGGGGCCTTCCCCCCGATCCAGAAGACCCCGCAGTGCCGGTTCTGCGACTACAAATCTATCTGTGAAAAGGATCAGATGCTGCCGAGGGCCTTATCGACCGGGCCTGAGAAGGACACGAACACCGACCTGATCGAGCTTGCGAGCGAATGGCTATCAAACTGACAGATCAGAAGGCTCGCCATCAGATACTCACGGATCTAGACCGCAACCTCCTCGTTCAGGCCGGTGCGGGCGCAGGCAAGACGCACGCCCTCATCGGTCGCATGGTTGAGGTGATTCGCACGGGTCGAGAGGACGTCCAGCATATCGCCGCGATAACCTTCACCAAGAAGGCCGCCGGCGAAATGAGGGCGCGTTTTCACGAAGCACTTAGAGAAACCTGGACGGCTGCTTCTGACGATGTCGAGAGAACGTATCTTTCCGAAGCGATCGACCGGATCGACCAGTGCTACATCGGCACGATCCACGCGTTCTGTGCGCGCCTCCTGCGAGACCGTCCGCTTGAGGTGGGTCTTCCACCAGACTTCACCGAACTCGACGAGCGGGGTGAGAGGGTGTCCCTTCGGGAAGCCTGGAATGCCTTCGTTCTCGACCGTTACGCCGATCGTGACCCGCGCCTCGACACCTTCGACAGCTGGGGCTTCCGCACCGAGGAGTTATTTGACTTTTTCCGTCGACGTTCTCAGTTCACCGACGTCGCCCTCGCTTGGACCGATGTACCTCCCACACCCCTTTCGGAACCGGCGGACCGGGCTCGTGAGTGGATCGAAGCCACCTCAGCTTGGATACCCAATCCCACGGTGGAAAGACCGGATCGTCTGCAGAAAGCTCTGATTCGAGCGAACACATTTCTTAGAAACCGGGGTCTCGACTCCGAAAGCAACCAGCGATATCTGCTGTCGCTCCTCGACCTTCGCTCGGGTGCCGTAACCCTTAAGCGCTGGGCACCCCACCAAGCGAAAGCCCGCGA
>DPVD01000155.1:0-132 GCA_003526745.1 Candidatus Latescibacterota bacterium | reverse complement strand
CACCAAGCGAAAGCCCGCGAGATCCGAGATACGGAATTGCCCAAAATCCTCGCCGGCACAATCCGTCCCGCCCTTACACAATGGCGAAAGTCGATCTACCCGACCATCGCTGCCTTTGTCGACGAGGCCATA
>DPVD01000037.1:0-5087 GCA_003526745.1 Candidatus Latescibacterota bacterium | reverse complement strand
ATCGTCTCACCCAGGATGTCCGGCACGGCATCATAGAAGTAGCGTTGGGCTACCTTACCTTTCATGTAGCTGTCCTGGTTCTGGACGACTCCGCTCATCACCGGTCTTGCAGTGTCCATGAGGTTGACGATCTTGTCTTCAGCCTTGCCCACATACAGCTTCATCATTTCTGGCTCGATTGCCATAACGTTCTGGACGGTGTGCGTGGTCAGGAACCCGTCCTGGATGCACATGAACGGTGTTTTGGAATCCTCTGCGGCCCGTCTCGAGATGAGCGATAGGTCCATGACCTCCTGAGTGTTCCTTGCGAAGAGCATTCCCCAGCCGACGTCCGCGACAGCCATCACGTCGTCGTGTCCTGCGTGGACGTTCAGGGACTGAGAGGTCAGGGCGCGGGCCCCGATGTGGAATACGGCGGGCAGACGCTTACCCGAGATCGTGTAGAGCACCTCTTTCATCAGGACGAGGCCCTGACCGGAGGTGAAGTTCGTGACCCGCCCACCGGCTGCTGCGAAACCTTCGGCAGCGGACGCGGAGCTGTGCTCGGACTCGGGTTCGAGGAAGATGAGGGTGTCATCCCAAAGGTTCTTGGCCCCGTTTGCTACGAACGAGCTGTATTTCTCTCCCAGGATCGAGGAGGATGTGATCGGGTATGCGCAGGCTGCCTGGCTGATGGCTTTTTCTACCCAAATGGCCGCGTCACCGCCGTCACCCACGTTCGGAATCCCGGGAAACGGTACATTGACGGGTTGTTCTTCATAGCCACTGGTCTGTATTGCTTGCGCCATTTTCACCCCTTTCCTGCGTGGCGACTCGCTTATACCGCCAGTTTGAATCTGGTCACGTATGGGCGGTATTAGTAAGCCTTAAATTCAATCTGGACAAATAATAAGATCTAATAATTAAATCCATAAGACTCAGTAAAATATAGGGCAAAGAATCCCCCTGCGCAAGCCAAGCTTCTATGCCGGAGGGCCCGTAGAATTCAGCGTTGGAGGTTGTCCAGTTGGGTCGGTTTGGGGATAGATACGTTTGGATTCTTGAGCGTGCCTATTCCCTGGAAGGTCATGAGGACGAGGTCGCCGTCGATCAGGCCGTCCGCCAGGTCCGTGTCGGCGAAGACGATTGGTGTTCCCCAGTAGAAGATCTGGAGCTGGTTGTGTTCGAGCGGAATTCGCTCGAAGAGCGAGCGCTCAAGATGAAACAGCCCGTCGGGCGCGTTGAGATGACTGTTGCCGGTCTTGCCTGTTTTGAAGGCCACGCTTTCACCGTCCCTGATGATGTCGCAAGAGACCTCGACCGCTGTGTGGTCGAAGACGTCGTCGGTCACGAGCTCGGGTCCCAAGCTAGCACAGCCGCCGCTCCAGTTCTTCGCCTGGGGTAGGTTCAGCGGGTTTTGGGCCTCGATCCCGTTGTCCGTGTAGTCGTTCCCACCCGTGAAGCCGAGGCGCTCGATCTGACCGTCGCTCCGCAGCCCGTATATACTGACGAGCTCGACTTCGGGGACCAGACGCAGGGTGTTCTCGGGTCTGCCGATCGGTCCACCGTGGGCGACCAAGCTTTCAGGATCCGATTTGGCGAACAGCTCGGGTATCCCGCCCGCCGCACACTCCCTGTATTTCTGGTCGTAAACATTGACTGACACGCCCGTCGACTGCTTAGCCTCGATCTCTCTCAACTTTGCGCTGTCCTCGTGGGTCACGCCGGCCAGCCAGATCCTGAGCAGGTGTTTTGCCCCTGATGGAGGCGTAACCGTAGGTCTGAGGTGGGGTTGGGTTGTATCGGAAGTGTTCTTGAGCAGGTTTCCTAACGGCTTTCGCTCGGCCGAACCGGCAAGGCCTTCGCACACCTCGACCAGACTGGACGCATTGCCGCCGTGCTGGTAGTAGAGCTCGTGCAGGGAGATCGGAGCTGTTGGTGTGGAGGTCAGGTCGATCAGGTCATCGCCATCGATGATCCCGACGCGGTTCGAGGGTGAGCTTTGGGGATCAGTGAACTGTACGAGTCTCAAGAGTCGATTCTCCTGCTAAGGGTTTTCGAACAAGAGCGCATAGGATAATCCCAGCGAGCGAAGGAGCAAGGTAAAACCGCCTTTGGTCTTGCGGCGGAATCCGGGCGCAGGGATATTGGGGCGACAACGGAGGAGACAATGGAGTTCGAGACGACTGACCCCGCAGAGGCCTTGAAGCAGATCCGCGTGAACCGTGAGATATTCCGGGCGCTCCGACGTGTGGTGCTGGAGCGGCAGAGAACAACCGTATACGACATCAACGGCGACGCGTATGTGGTCCAGGGCGTGGGGTGGGAGACGAAAGGGATCGGGAAGTTCCTCCACGGTGTCGGTGCTTCGTTCGATCCGTCGAAGGTGAATCTGGCGCCGCTGACGGGGGAAGAGAAGGAGTATCGTGTGGTCAAGAGCGATCCCTGGGGACAGGATCGGATTCTGTGAAATGCGGCTGGTAGCTGGCAGAAGGGGGCGGAATGCGAGTCATGACCTGCAACATACGGACCTCAACTGCTGCTGATGGTGAGGATCATTGGGAGCGGCGGAAGGCGATTTGTGTCTCGACGATTCTGGATCGTGAACCGGATCTGTTCGGCGTCCAGGAGGCGCAAGAAGATCAGCTGATCTACCTGACGGCTGCGATGAGTAAGTTCTCGAGCTTCGGGCTCCCCGACGAAGCCGCCGGTCGTAACGCCGTTAATACGATCTTTTACAGGTCAGATCGGTTTGATTCCATCGCTGAGGGTGGCTATTGGATGTCCGAAACACCTCACGTGCCCGGTTCCTCCTCGTGGGAGAGCGCCTGCGTTCGACTTGCGAACTGGGTGCGGCTTAAGGACCGTGAATCAGGACACGAGTTCAGGTTCGTGAACACGCATTTAGATCATGTCAGCCAGCCGGCGGTCGAAGGACAAGTGGCCAAGATCAACGAGGACGCAGCGGCGTATCCTGAAGTGTATCCACAGATTCTCACGGGTGACATGAATGCACGAGCAAGCCATCCCGGAATTCAGGCCTTGCTTGCGGCGGGATGGGCGGATACTTACGAGACGGTGCACGCAGATTACGATCCGGGCAACACATTCCATCGGTTTCGTGGAGATCAGTATGAGGGGGAGAGCGGCAAGATCGACTGGATCTTCTGCCGAGGAAACGTTCAGGTGAAGGGTGCCGAGATCGTGAGAGACTCGGAAGGCGGTCGGTTCCCGAGCGACCACTATTTCATCATGGCAGATTGTGAGGTGGGCGGTTGCTGATGCGTGACGAGATGGCGGGGATCGGGAGACGCTGCGCCGCGTTGTTCGTGGACCTGATCATGCTTGAGCTGGCTATGTGGCCGTTGGGGCTGGCGATCCGCGAACTGACGCCGTCCGCGGCCGTCCTCCGGTTTCTGCAGTTTGTGATCGCGGTGATCTACTCGGCGGTTTTCCTAGGTGAGAGGGGGCAGACCCCCGGGAAGATCATGGCTTCTCTCAGGACACTCAGTGTGGATGGGAGCTTGCTGAATCAGCGTCAGGCGCTGGTTCGGGCGGTGATTAAATGGGGGACAATCTACGTCCCGCTGACCGTTATGGCTGCGATGATGCCGCTCCCGACGAATGTGCAGCGAATCGGGACAAATGCGCCCCTGGTTGCTCCAGAAGTGCCCACTCTGATGCCCGTGATTGGGTTCGCGACGGTGGTTCTCTGGTTCGGCTTGGCTGTTCTGACTCGACGAGATCCGAACGGGAAGGCGCCGCACGATCGGGTGGCGGATTCCCTGGTGATCAAGGTGGCTTGAGCAGGCTTGTATAACCTGCTTCTCGATACGCCTTGAACTGCATTCAGTCCTAATCGAAGACACGGTCGCTAAGGGATCACACTGAAGAGTGAAGTTTTCGTGGTTTCCTGATCAGTGGTTAGATCCCTGACGCGCATCTTCAATTCGTATCTTCCCGGTTTGGCTTCTGCGAGATCCAGCTCGAAGTAGTCGTTCTCCTGGGTGACTGATCCCGTCTGTTCGAACTCGAATCCGATCGTCTCTCCTTCCTTCGCTCGCCGCAGCTTCGCCAAGAACGGGATTTTGATCTTTCCCCCCGATGTCCGGGCCTCAACCTCATAAGAGATCTGGTATTTGGTCTGCCCGAACTCGTCTCGATTCAGGTTGTAGATTTCGTAGTAGATGTAGATGGGCTCTCCCGTACGGAACGAGCGTGTCGGTGCTGGACGGATGTCCCAGCCGTTTCGTACGAACTTGGAAGGTCTCTCGGTGTCGGCTTCCACGATTTTCTGGGCGATCTGGAGGTCGCTCAGCGCAAGTTTGTTTCTGCTGAAGTCCTCGAGTTCGAGCGCTTGACCATAGACCTGAATGAGATTGGTGTTCCGACGTGTTATCTGCACACGTAGTTCGTATTCACCCGGTTGAACCGGCAGGTTCGCGCGCCCGACCGCTAGAAGACCTTGATCCCGATTGAGCGAGTTGACACCGATCCCGAGGTTCTCGATGGACCGGTCGACCTCATGGGCACCTCGCAGCAGGACAACTCGCCGTTCGACAACGACAGTTGTGTCCGGGTCGTCCGGTAACGCCACGTTGTCGATCGGTAGAGCAATGTTCACCTGCAGGTCTGTCTGGCCGTCCTCTCCCCGGTAGGCCAGGGCCTCAAAGAAGAAGTGCAAGGGCTTGAGCAACGTCAGGTCATATCGCTCGGGCTCCTCCGACGCGACACGAGCGACGAGCGAAGCGGGCGAGTAATTTGTCATCCGGCTGATGAAGGAAAGGGGTGAGCCCGTCGTGAACTCAAGACGCGCCATATCGTCCTCGCTCAGCGTAGGGATCGGGGCGTAATCGAAGTTGTCGCTTAGGAACTCATCGGTAAAGGAAATTTCGATTCCCTTCCCAATGTCAATATAGATCCACGATTCCCAAGGAACGGTCGACCAGTCCGAGCCGGCCGTGATCGGCTTCCAGCCTTGCAGACCAAGCAGCTCACCATCGTTCACAGACGGGTTCGAAAGCGAAAGCCCGGCATCCGTCTGGTGACGGATCGGGTAGACCGGGCCGACAAAGGTGTGGTCGACAGCGTCGCTTCCGTACAGACGC
>DPVD01000007.1:2702-17557 GCA_003526745.1 Candidatus Latescibacterota bacterium | reverse complement strand
TGTGTATGCCAGGTAGACGACGCTCGTGAAGCAGGCGATCAGGCCAGCGCCAAACGCGAGAAAGGCGATCCAAACCACAAGTGGACGTGACCGGT
Source organism: Candidatus Latescibacterota bacterium (assembly GCA_003526745.1). Lineage (GTDB taxonomy): Bacteria > Latescibacterota > UBA2968 > UBA2968 > UBA2968 > UBA2968. The sequence goes on along the minus strand of DPVD01000007.1, from coordinate 17,462 downwards.
CTCCAAGCAGTTGGAAGTGATGGGGAAGGGCGGGCCAGGACGGAATACGATCGTTCCCGAAGAACTGGCTCGAGTTGACCATCTCCACGCCCACGAAGTCACCGGGAAGCATGTTGCGGGTACCGACGAACTGCATGAGAGCACCACTTCCCTTTCCGAAGACGGGCAGCAGGTGTGTGAAGCCCGATGCCGCCGTGAACTTCGCAACGGTCAGGTATGCGGTGTAGATCAGGGTGGTCTGGAGCAGCGCGATCCAGATCGACATTCCGACAGCCATCATCCATCCGACGATGAAGATGGTGGCGGCGACCAGGCCGAGTGCTGTCGTTCGGTAGGGGATCGATCCGTCGTTGTAGGGATGGTCCCGGCCGGATCGGATCGCGATCCATACGCGCCAGAGATGGCCGCGTGCGACAAGGAATGTCCAGAGGGCCAGCACGATCAGAGCACCGTGGCTTTCGAGCGCGACGATACCGGCTCCATCGACCTGCTGGTTTTTAAGTCCCACGGTGAACCCGACACGCTGCATCAGACCGAGCTTGAGGATGGCGACCAATCGGAAGAACCAGAGACTGAACAGGATGTCGAGATCACAGAAGTAGGTCAGTCCGACCACGGGCGGCATGATCCGGTGGTAGATCGGCGGAAAGTTGCGCGCCAACTCGATTGTTTTGCTCAGGTAGCCGCCATAGATGTTGATCCTTGGGAGCGTGTGGTTGAAGTAGCCGAGGATGTTCCAGAGAAAGACCCCGAAGACGGTGAAGAATCCAAACCAAAAAATCCTGTTCTTGAACAGCGCGGGGACACGACCCGGCTCATCGAAACCAGATGTCAGCTCGGTCGCGAACTGCGCCAGCGGATAGGTGAGTCGTTCAGCGTCCTCCCACTGACGTTGGAAGATCGCACACAGACACGTGCCCGCAGCGACGACGGCGAGCGAAATGGCCGTCCACCAGAAAAGCGGTCTGAACCAGTGTATCCAAGGGATGCTCTGCCCCGGTGCGAGCCCGTCATAGAAGGGGCGGATGACACCGGGGGCTCGTTCGGTATACATCCACCAGGGCAGGAGGTTGAAGATGACCGACTCCCAGCGGTTCTCGGGGGAGGCATAGAATGTCGGTACGCTGATGCTACTGACCAGGTATGCCGTCCATCCTTCCAGCGGAATGACGCCGGCGATCCAAGACATCGAGTAGATGACCAGCAGCTCGGTTGCGGTGAGCGCGTGCCGAGGTGCAAAGGCTTTCAGACCGATATTAAGGAAGATCCAAAGCGTGAAGGGCAGGAGCATCGCCATCGGATACTGCGACTTGACGAGCGAGGAGGAGCCCATCACCAGGCCGGCGTGGTTGGTGTAGGCGCCGAGCGCGATGACGGTCAGGAGACCGAGGGAGATGGCGCGGAGAGTTATGGGGGAACGATGCTGTGAGGCAGCCGGTGATGTCATGGGGACGGAGGACATAGAATTGAGAATCGAGAATCGGCAGCCGTTCAATTCTCGATTATGAAGGGCCACATGAGGTCGCTGTAGAGGCGATGACCGGCAGGTCCGTATTTGTGCTGGAATCGATCGCTGTGCCCGATCGCACTATAGATGCGTTGTGTGGCCGCCACGGCACGGTTGACTTCGGATAGCGGAAAGAGCCGATCCTCACGACCGTTCACAATGCACAGGGCCCGCGGCGCGATTAGGGCAGTCAGGTCCCAGATTTCGCCCCAGCGGCTTATTCCGGGAACGGCGTTGCAGTCACAATGGTGGATGTAGCCCGACTCACTGACAAACGGGGCGAAAGAGCAGCTCGGGACAGCGCAGGTCACGCGGTCGTCGCACGCTGCTGCGTAGAGCGTGATGACACCACCTCCGGAGTTTCCCATCACAAGGATGCGGCTCTCGTCGATGTCGTATATGCTCAGGGCCCATTCGATCAGACGCATCACGTCCCAGACGCGTTCGGCTGTCGCTGTTCGACCTGCAACGATCGCGTGCATGAACTGGCTGCGACAGGCCCGGCCTCCGTGACGGTCCCCTATGTCGGGGATACCGACGTCGCCGCTCGTACCCCGGGCGGCTGGGGCAATGGCGACGTATCCACGCCGGACAGCTTGGACGGCGATATCCCGGTCCTCTGTTCTGATACGTTCCTCGTGGTCATCGTCGTGCGCGAGTCCCACGGTCGTATCCATCCCGAACTTGTCGTGGCCGTGCGGCAGAATCGCAAGTGGATGTGCACCACCTGACTCCGGGAGCAGCAGCCAGAAAGGAACCGTGAAGCCGGGTTCGACTTCGATCTCTGCGCGTGTTCTCGTATAGCCATCCTGCTGCGCGGTATCCTCGAGATGTACCAGCGGTGTGTGGTCGCCAAGCTCTTCCTGCATTGTCTGAAGGCCTGTGAGCTGGAACAGGTCGTGACGGGCATCGATCTGCCATTCCGTGAGGTCATCGATCGTTTTAATCTGACAACTACGATGATGGCGCTTCGGAGCGTAGAGCGAGCGCAGGTATGTTGCGGTGGTGGCGTCGTAGGGTTCGGGCAATCGGAGGTCTCCTGTGGTGATCGACGCGCAATATGAGTTTGGCGTCCTGCGGCAGCAAGGGATAGATTGGGAGAGGTAGGAGGCAGTCGATATTTGTTAGTTGGTTGGAGTGGTAATTGTGCGAAGGAAGGTGGGGATAAGCGTGAGCGAACTACAGGAGATGCTGGATTTCGCGGTTGAGGCGGCTTGGCAGGCTGGACGGGTGACGCTAGGCCACTTTCAGACTGGCGTGGTGGTCGAGATGAAGGCGGATGACTCGCCAGTGACGGTCGCAGATCGGAATGCGGAGACGCTGCTTCGAGAGATGATCAAGAGCCGATATCCAGATGATGGGATCATCGGTGAGGAGCACGGGGAAGAGGAGGGTTCGAGCGGACGGAAGTGGATCATCGATCCGATCGACGGGACTAAGGCTTTTGTGGCAGGCGTCCCGCTGTATGGTAACCTGATCGGTGTGGAGATCGATGGCGAAGCGACGATCGGGGTGGTGAATCTGCCGGGCCTGAATGAGATGACCTACGCAGCCAAGGGACTCGGTTGCTGGTGGAACGGGAAGCGGTGCCAGGTGTCGAATACCGATCGGATCGAAGATGCGCTCGTGATCGTGACAGAGCATAAGTCATTCGCTAAGCACAAGCCTGGAAAGGTGGACGAACTAATCGAACGTGCCCGACTGGTAAGAGGTTGGGGAGACTGCTACGGATACGTGATGGTGGCTACGGGGCGAGCGGATGTGATGCTCGATCCGATCATGGCTGTGTGGGATTCAGCCGCTCTGCAACCGATCGTGGAAGAGGCTGGGGGTACGTTCACGGACTGGAAGGGAAGCGCGACGATCTGGGGAGAAGAGGCGGTAGCGACGAATGGAGTGTTGTTCGATGATGTGATGGCGTCGATAGGGTAGAAGAAACGAGCCATTAGTTTGCGGATGTTAGCTGGCAGGTGAAATAGAGATATTGCACGATTGGGGCGAGGCATGTTTCGGTTTACTGAGCAGTTTGTGGCGCTGGATTACGAGGGTCTGACATACAATCCGTGCGATGATGTGATCTTCCCAAGTGTCATTCGGGTGGATGATAAGCTGAAGGATCCGAAGGCGAAGTACTACATGTATTTTGCGCCGCATAACGCGCCGGGCGGGATCTGTCTGGTGTGTTCGGATGATCTGACTGGCCCGTGGACTGAGATCGACGGGAATCCGCTGATCGAAAAGGACTGGCTGCCCCACTACGAGGTGAGCCATATCTCGAGTCCACACGCGATCTGGCGTCCAGACCTCGAAGAGCTTTGGCTGTACTACCACGGGGAGAACACGACGACGCGTTGGGCCCGATCGAAGGACGGAGTGTCCTTCACCTACGGTGGTGAAGCCGTCCAGACGCCTGAGATGGCTGAGATGTCGGGTGCATCGTATGCGCGTGTGTTCGACAGCCCATTTGAAGGGACGCCACGGTTTCTGATGGTTATACTCCTGTTCAAGTATGCCGAGGGAACCTGGGAACGATTTGAGAAGTTTGGTCTCTACGGCGCGTGGTCCGATGATGGTGAGGTTTGGGATCTCTGCAATAAACCGATCGCGAGCCTGGACGATTTCGGACCCAGCTCGTTCGTATGCTCTCCCTTCGTCTGGTCGCGAAAGGGACGCACCTTTTTGATCTTCCACCTCGACGAGGTGACAGATGCAGCTGTGGGGCGGAATTTGACGAGCGTGTGCGGTTTAGAGATCAACGCAAATCTGGGGGCAGTGAGCGAGTCCTTTACGGTCTGCGACCGTGCGTTCTTTGGTGAAGGGAATCAGCGGTTTGCGGATCCTTGTCTGGTCGAGGAAGATGGCGCGGTGTTCCTGTTTGGGGCGATTGGGCCGAGGTTGAATCAGAGGATCGGTTGTGCGGTGGGGACCTGGTACGGCGATGGACGGATCGAGCCTAAAGGTGGTTAGGCTATGTGAAGGAAGACCCGTCGACCAGGGAAGAAGAGATCGTCAGGATGCATCCGGAGAGTAGGCTGCCGATTCGTGAGGTCTAGGACAAGGCCTGGGGTGCGGTCTGCGATTTAGTTGGCGGTGAGGATCGGATCGATTCGCGTGAGTACAAGGTAGAGGGGCACTTCGGTCAGTTCAGCTCGCTGAACTAACCGAAGTCATTTGTCTTGAACTTCAACAAGGGTGCTGAAGCACCCTTGGGAGACGCCTTCAGCGTATATGGGATGGTGGCACCAGGCCGGGGACTTCCTGATCCTGCACCCTTTATGCTGCACTCCTCTTCAGCCAATCTGTCGGGCAGACCCAGATGGATGACGAATCCTCCCGTCGTCCTGAAGAAGCCGATAAACCCGAACCGTATGGATGGGAACGATTTCTCGCTTCTGGAACGAGCGACGTTAGGAGCATTGGGTGTCGAACGGTATGACTTTCAGCCTACTGCGCCGTATGAAGCCTACTGGGAGCCGTTAGGCTGATCTTGATGTCTATGTTCTGGTCTGTTACAAGGTTATCGTGGATTCGTCAGCGTATATTTCGCCACAGCCAGCGAAGGGTCTCGGGCAGGCTGGTTCCCCCGTGTAGTCCTGTGTGTTTACCCTCGCCCCCCACGAACTTGTAGTCATACTCCATAAACTCCAGCGCACTCTCCATCTGCAGATTAGAGAGCCACCAGTCTCCGTGTTCCTTATTCAGGTCGTTCTTGCCGTCCTGCAGAAAGACACGGATCGGCTTGCGCTCGGACTTTCGGATAATGGCTGGGTAGACGTGCCCTCCGCGGATGTTCACGAAGCTTCCGATGTGGCTGACGACCTTGCGGAATGCGTCGGGGCGTTCCCAAGCGACGGTGAACGCGCAGATCCCGCCTGAGCTAGCCCCGGCGATGGCGCGTTGCTCCGGGTCGTCGGTGAGGTTATGGGTCTTCGCCACTTCCGGTAGGATCTCCTTGATCAGGAAACGTGCGTAGGTATCGCCAAGCGAGTCGTATTCGACGCTTCGGTTGTTTTTTAGTCCCTTGTCCTCGGGCAACTCGTCACCCAGATGGCCGGGGTCAATGAAGATGCCGACGGTTACGGGCATCTCACCCTTGTGGATCAGGTTGTCGAAGACGACGGGGACCCGGTAGGCACCTTCGTCTGTGATCGCGCCCCCGCCGTCCTGCCAGACCATGACGCTGGCGGGTTTGGAACCGTCATATAGCGCGGGGGTGTAGACCCAGTATTTTCGGATCGTTCCCTCGAAGATTTGGCTCTTCCAGACGTGTTCTGTCAGTTTACCTCGCGGGACATCAGGCTGGCGGAAGGAGTCGGGTAAGTACTCGTAAAGACCGGAGTCGTCGCGGTCTTTGTCTCGTGTTCGTCGTGATGGCATGGTCAGAATCCTTAACGGAGAAGACGCGGCGAGCGCAGAGAGGAAATAGGTGAGGCTGCGCTCGTCAGGGACAAGGCGATGTGAATGTATTACCGTTCTCAAGCGGAGACGGTCAGTAATGTATTTTCCGATGCCTGCGCCGGAGGTCATCGGATCCCGGAGCTTTATGTGCTATTGCGGCGTGGTAAGGTGATCCGGGTTGGCCGTCGGTAGCCCGAGCTTCAGGTCCCCTTCCGCGGATTTTGCCCACGGCGTTCATCGCGATCTCTTCGGTGAAATCGACCCTTAGAGGGCGAAAATGGCTTTGTGCGAGATGCCGCAGGTGTATGATTCGTCCATAAAGCCGCCGACGAACTGAGCGGTCCTACCGGCTGGTGAGGTGCCCTCATACCACTTTGTGAATGACTCGTTGAATTCGCCGAGCCAGGCGCGACTTCCTTCGGTTGTGTCTCTTGCGACAATGTAAGCATTGTTGAAGATCCCATTTTCTTTCAGTCCGGTTCCGCCGGCTTCTTTGATCCGATCGTCAATCTGGCCGAGGATCGTTCCAGCATCTTGTCCGCCAAATCCGCTAACCATAACCTCGCGGACACCCGATCGATCGACGGCAGACCATGTTGAGAAGCCGTCGACGATCTCGCCCGAGCGCGTTACGGAGACGTCCTTCCCTGCGATCACACGAGGCTGCGGCTCCACGATGCCGTCGAGGTTCGGTATACGAGACACGGGATAGATCTTGCCGGCAGGTAGGTTGTCGCCGAAGTAGTCTGCCATCACGGCTTTTAGGGTGGCGACCCTTGACCAAGTTTCTGGCAGGTTGTCGTCGACGGCGACTAGGATCTCCATCCACATCGTGTTGGATTTGAAGTCGACGCCTTTTTCAGCGAAGGGCTTCTCATACTGTTCGATTAGGACAAACTCCATCTCTTGCTTCAGGTCGTCGCCCAGTGAGGTGACCTCCTTGCCAGCGGCGTTCTTGTGCATTACCGACGCGCCGCTGGGTTGATAATCTTGCCACTCTCCGTAGTCGATCACGCCTTCGCCGATCCCGACGCCCTCGCCCCTTACGGCTTTAATCTGGATCTCGAAAAGCGCAGCGGGATCCGGAAATCCTTCAGGATGGGTGAAACGTGCCATCCTGTTCGAGCGAAGCGGCTGGCCTGTGACTGAGTCGATCATCGGACCGTAGACCTTGTTGAAGGCGTTCTTGTAGGCATCGCAAGCGTTGTAGCCACCTTCCGGGGTCGTCCACAACACGTCGGTCTTGTAGACGTCTCCCCAGTTCGCGCCCCCCTTGAGCAAACCTGGGTTGAGGTTGTGGATGGTGCCGAACCATTCAGATCCGAGCTCGCCCGCATACTGTGTGCCGACGTTTCCGCTTGGTTCCACGTGGTGAACGACGGACTCATCGTCGTAGGTGATGACTGTCTGGGTTGTGCCGGAGAAGATGCCGATTGGGTTGTAACGAATGATGTTTACGGATGCCATGGAAACCTCACGGTAAATTGTCATAGGTCAAATGGAAAGCGTTTGTGCCGGCCTCTGAATAATCGGGGTTTTAACGGCCGGTCTGCACAAGGAAACGGCGGTTATGCTCTAGATTCGATCTCTTTCATGAAAGCGATATTGTCCCTGACTTTTTCCTCCTGGGAGGCTTCGCTTGAGAAGTCTTCGAAGCTTAGCCAGCCGTCGTAGCCCACGGACTTGAGTGATCTGATCAGAAACTCGAAGTCTACGCAGCCGTCGCGCATCGGGGCGGGCTCGTTCTTCCAGATACGGGTGAAGGGAGGCTCGCCGGGATGCGGAATCCAGCGGCCGTTCTTGATGTGTACGTGCGCAAGGTAGGGGCCCAGTATTTCGAAGACCATCTGGTAGTGTTCGTATCCCTCGTGGACCATGTTCCCTGCGTCGTGGATGATGCCGACGAAGTCCGGAGAGAAGTTAGAAGCCAGCTGAAACGCCAGACTGGCGGAGGTGGTGATGTTGCCAGGATGCGTTTCTATAACTGCTTTGATGCCGAACTGCTTCGAGAGTTGCTGGATGCGGCCGAAATGCCCGATGCACTCCTCGAAGAGTTCCGGATAGGGTCGATTACCATCATAGCCAAGCGAGTTCACACGCAATGAGTGAGCACCTAGGATCTTCGCGACCTGCATCATACGGGCGACATCGTCGTATTGGTCGCAGGGGAGGTATGTGCCAAGGCTGGCAGCGCTGATGTCGAGCTCGTCCATCATTGTTCGGATCTCCTGGAACTGTTGATCATTCCACGAGGCCTGAAGCGTGGTCCGGTTGCCCTTCCAGTAGCCGGGTGTGCTTGTGTTGCCGTCATCGTTCGTGACGCGCCACTCGACGCCCGTGTAGCCGGCAGACTTGAGCTGCTCAAGTGTTTCGCGTGGTGAGGTTTCGGGTTGTCCGACGGTAAAACAGGCGTATTCCATGTTGTCCTTTTAGTAGCGACCCGTAGGGCTGCTTATACAGATGGGTGGTTTAGCCGTTGCCTTCCATAATGGCGCGGGCCTGAGCGAGTGACTCCGGGTTGCCGATGTCGAGGATATTTCCCTCGATCTTGTGTGCGTAGACCGGGAACCGTGTGTAGATCCACTCGACGATTTGACCGGGTGAGTCTCCTGTGACGCCAGGCTTGTCCTTCCCGTGTTCCAGATACTTCGGAATCCACTTGAGCGACGCTTTTGGATAGATGTAGATCGGTGGGACAACCCAGTTCGATTTCGGGATTTCAGGCTTTTCGATGAAGTCTACGAGTTGGTCATTCCCATCGAGAATTGCGTTGCCTCGCTTCTTCAGGTCCTCAACGTCTAATTCGTGTCGCACGGTGATGTGAAACTCACAATTCCGTTTCCACGTCTTGACAACATTATTCAGGGAAAATTGCAGAATGTTGTCCGATGCTGTGACGAGGATGTCGTCCTCGATCCCCGCCTGGTCGATCACGAACTGCAGGTCCGGGATGGCTCCGAGTCGATCCTCAGCTGATGTGGTGCCATCGTCGTGGATCGTGATCGGTAATCCGCTGTCTGCCCGGTTCTCCGCCTTTGTCTGATCACCGAGCGCCGTCAGCCAATCCTGAAAGTGACCCGCGAATCGATTGTTCGTGACCAAGTGCACGTGGTCGATGTCGGGTATGTCGCGGATCTGGTCGATCAGGTGATCGAGGATCGTACGGCCTCCGACTTCGAGCAATGGCTTCGGGAAGTTTCTTGTGAGCGGGTAGAGCCGGGTCGCGTAGCCGGCTGCAAGTATGACGCATTTCATGGGATCGAGAATCGATTATTATTGATGGAAGATTGAAAGACTCCGGTCGTCATTTGGTCAGGATTTTTCGGTCAGGATGTCCAGAGCGCCGCTGTCCGGTTGGCCAACAAGCTGCACGACATCGCTCTCATCCAATCTGACGATTTTTAGCTGTCTGTGATTTGGGCTCCGTCGGCCGGGTGGCAGATCAGAACACCGTCGGATTGCGCGGCGCGGTCGGGCTGCCTTTCTCTGTATCGTGACACGACGTGCTCGGCAGCCGACTCAGCCTTGTCCCGCTCGACAAGAGCGATACTGCAGCCTCTGAACCCGCCCCCGCTGAATCTTGCCCCGTAGACACCATCTGTCTCGACGAGGATGTCGTACAGGTCGATTAAAGGTTCTGAGCCGCTTTCGTAGTTGACGATCGAACTCTTTCCGGACTCCGACATGAGGTTTCCGAACCTGGCCAGATCGCCCGCTCTCCACGCATCGATCCCACTTGCGACGCGCTCTGACTCGGAGAAAAAGTGCTCGGCGCGCTTGGCCGAATTTTCCGAAAGCTCGTCGCGATGCGCCCGATACTCGTTATGAGTGATGTTTCCTAGGAGGGGCACTTCGTCCGGGCGACCGACCGATGAAAGCAGAACGGTAGCCGCCTCACGGCATTCGTCGACGCGTGTGTTGTATCCCGTCGAGACGAGCGCATCCTTGACACCCGAGTAGGCCACGAGGATTGAGAATACTGGCATCGCATCCGACTGCGGGACGACCTCGTGAGTCACTGTTTTGCAGTCGATGACCGTGAGGTTCCTTTTGCGGGAAAGGATGATCGCCGACTGGTCTAGGATACCGTTTTGCAGGCCGAGATACTCGTTCTCGATCAAACGATCGAGCTCGATGTTCTCGTCAGGTGTGACCGTGATCCCGTTGGTAGCTTCGAAGGCGAGCAGGTAGGCGACACCGATCGCTGCAGAGGAGCTGAGACCGCCCTCGGTGACCTGTCCGGTCGTGTAGCCAACGATGCCCTGAGTCACGTTGTGGCCAGACGATCGGAGGGCTTCGACCGCGCCGCAGGCGTAGTTAGCCCACGATGTGGCGTCCCTAGGTGGAACCTTATTGAGTGAGAAGGAGACCTCACCGTCGAAGATTTCGCTCGAGAGCTTCACGTCGTCTGAGTTCGACGGTGCAAACGCAAGGTAGGCGGCTCGGTCGATCGCCATTGCGGTGACGGGTCCGAGCTGATGATCGATGTGCGCTCCCATTGGACAAATCCGGTAAGGTGATCGCACTACACGGACCGAATCGGTGGTGACTCCGTAGCGGGATACGACTTCAGACTTTAACTTGTCGATGTTCAAGAGTGATGGGACCGAGAAGCGAGCCACGGAGAACGCGGATGGGCTGATCCCAACACGGTCTCGGATCGTGAGCTCGGTGGATCGAAATAGTCGGTGCTTGCGGCTCGGAAAGATAGGGGGGTGGGAAACGGTGATCAAGGGAATCGTATAGAATGACTAGTGTCCGAGATCTGAGAGAACAGCTGCGAGTCAAGTGGCCGGTGATCGACTGTCACGTGCATCCCCTTGATTGTTTCGGGGTATATGATGTTGAGACGCCTGAGGAGGATGCGAAAAAGCTGGTGACGTCGGCACGGCGGTCGGGGATCACGAAGATGATCCTGTTTTCGCTGTATCGGTCAACCCCACGCGAGCCGACGATGGAACAGTGTCGGGAGGCGAATGACTGGGCACTTGCGATGCGGGACTTGTTCCCGGATGTGATACTGCCGTTTTGCTATGTGAACCCGATGTATCCCAGCCAGTCGGTCGAGGAGATCAAGCGGTGCGTGGGCGAGGGCAAGATGTGTGGGGTGAAGCTCTGGGTCGCGAGACGTGCGACCGATAAAGGCCTGGATCCGATCGTGGCGAAGGCGGTGGAATTGGGAGTGCCGTTGCTTCAGCACGCCTGGATCAAGACGACAGGGAACCTCGAAGGTGAGTCGTTCCCAAAAGACGTGGCGGATCTGGGTCGACGCCATCCCGACGCGAACATCATTATGGCGCATCTGAACGGTGTCGGTCTCCGAGGTATCGAGGACATCGTCCAAGTGGAGAACATCCTGGTCGATGTGTCGGGTGGGGATCCTGAGGCGAATATTGTGGACATCGCCGTCGATCGGCTCGGACACGAGCGTGTCGTCTACGGTTCGGATGCACCGATTCGTCACTTTTCTGTGACGATGAACAAGGTGCTCGGAAGCACGCTGACCGACGACCAGAAACGCGACATCCTCTGGCATAACGTTGCCCGGATCCTGCCCGACTGGCTGGATCTCGACCCGGAGAAGGAGGTCAGTTGATGACTGTAGTCGATGTTTCGGCCTTCACGGGTGCCTGGCCCAGTCATCCGGTCAACGGACGTCTGGACCAAGTGGTGGAGAGTTTGAAGAAGGTCGGTGTGGATCGGGTAATGTGCTCGCCGCTCGATGCCGTCTGGTGCCGGAATCCTCACTTGTATAACGCGTCGCTTTACCTGGCGTGCGAGGAACGACCCGAACTGCTGGCCGTACCGATCATGGACCCGACAGTTGATACGTGGCTATCGGAGCTCGATGAAGCGGTTTCTGCAGATGCGCAGGCAATCCGCGTGCTCCCGAACTACCACCAGTTCGACGTTTCAGGAATGACGACCTTCTGGGATGCCGTCAGCGAGAGCGGTCTCGTGACGATCATTCAGACCCGGATGGAAGATCCGCGGCGGCAGCACCCTTTGTCCGTGGTCGAGGATGTTTCTGTCGGGGACATCCTGGGGCTGGCCGATCGCCGCGCGGATATCCGGTTTATCCTCGGTGGTGCACGGTCGGGCGAGATTCGCGCAGCTGCACCGGCTTTGCTCGAAAGGCCAAACCTGTTTGCGGATGTCTCGCAGGCGGATGGTCTGGATGCGGTCAAGCTGCTGGTCGACGAGGGGCTGGTAGAAAAGTTGCTGTTCGGGTCTCATTCACCCCTGTTCATTCCTGAAGCGGCGGTGGCGAGGGTGGTGACGGATCTGGGGGATGAGGAGGTGAAACTCGTACTCGGAGGGAACGCTGGAAAGCTGTTCAGGGTCAAGTGACTTCTGTGTGTTCGAGCAGGATCGAGCTCGCTAGGCCTGTCGGTGCAGGACTACTCGAAGACACGGCGCTTGGGACGTACCATCCAAATTCTTGCACTGCACCCGCTTCTACTAAATCAGTCTGCAGTATTCGACTAAACTCGGCGCCAAGACTGAAAGGGATTCTTTGATACAAAAACTCTATTCCTCATCAGGCACGTGATGATATCTCTAGGACTAATCGGATGTGGAACGCATTGTCGTGGCAACCACGCTCCAGCGCTCTCGCAGTACGCACAGGATCACCCGGACCGACTTAGGCTTGCGGCGGTTTGTGATCTGGACAGGGGGAAGGCGGAGCAGTTCGCGTCGGCCTGTGGATTCGGCGCCGCTTACGCCGACTATGTCGAGATGCTTGAGGCGGAGATTCTGGACGGGGTGGTGGTGGTGATGCCGATCGAGTTGACGGCTGGGTTGGCGATCGATCTGATGAAGCGTGGGGTGCCAACGACGGTCGAGAAGCCGATGGGATACACGCTCGATGAGGTCCGAGAGATCGTGAAGATTGCCGAGGAGACGGGGACTGCAAACATGGTTTCTGTGAACAGGCGGTTCGAGCCTGTGATCCGACTCGGAGTCAACTGGGTAAGGGAACAGGGACCGATTCGGTATGTGAGGGCGTCGATTCTGCGGCACGGCCGACGGGAAGACTTCTTTGTGTCTGGAACGGCGATCCACCCGATCGATACGCTTAGGGAAATCGGTGGTAACTTCGCGGGATACGATCTGAAGACGATGGATGGAGAGACGCCGTGGTATCACGTGGACTTCACTTATGAGACCGGTGCGTTGGCGACGCTCGATATTCTGCCGTCGGACGGAAGCGTCGAAGAGGGATACGAGATCTACGGCGAGAACTACAGGGTCGATATCCGTGTAGAAGGCTCGGCGGACCCGCACTTGCTCTGCTGGAAGGAGAACGAGCTTGTTCTGGAGAAGAGACCGGCGCCAGATGAGCCTCCATACGTCAGGCTAGGGCCCTATGCGGAGACTCACGAGTTCGTGACGGCTTTGGCGGAAGGGCGACCGCCCTGGCCATCAGTTGGTGAGGTGTTTCCTTCGGTGGAAGTGGCCTACACGCTTGACCCGAGCAAGTATGCATAGAAGAGGCGCTCCCTCACTATAGGAGAGAGCGCCTCTTCCTTTTCAGTCAAACAGCTGATTAGCCGTTCTTTTTCGTCACGTTCGACGCCTGGAGGCCCTTCGGGCCCTCAGTGATTTCGAACTCGACAGCCTCGCCTTCGACCAGCGACTTGAAACCATCCGACTGGATCGCGGAGAAGTGGACGAAGACGTCTTCACCACCATCCTGCTCGATGAAGCCAAACCCCTTGCTGTCGTTGAACCACTTAACGGTGCCTTCTGCCAAACTATTTCACCACCCTTCGATGCGGTAAATCTGTAACAAATTCAGCTGCAGACAGAAGAGCATAAAAAAAGGGCAAGAATCAATGTGCTCTGATCCTTGCCAAACCGTCTTTAACCAGGCTGATTGTAACAGGAAACAGAATCTACTATGGCGCTCTCAAGTCAAAAATACTTCAGGTTTTATTCTGCGTCAAGAAAGATTTTCTAATTATTTGTAGCCTACTGTTTTTGAAAGCTTTGTGATGGATTTTTTAGGGCGAGAGAGGTTTAATATAGTAGGGGATCAAGGCGGGGATCGCCGGATTGTGGCGATGTGTGGACTCGATGATATGAGGCCCTTGGGCATCCTCCAGTTGCGAACTTGGACGCAAACTAAGAAGGAGGACGGATGAACAGGATCAGAGTCGGGAAGGGAATCGGAGATGTGTCGACCGAGACGCTGAAGTTCTTCAAGCAGATCGGTGTCGAGGATGTGCATATGCCGACACGTTGGAATGAGCGTTCGGGATCGACACCTACGGTTCGACCGCACGTGCCCCCGGCGGCGATCGGACCGGCGGGGCTAGTCGGAAAGCCTTGGGATCTCGATGAGCTCAAGCGGATTAAGGACCGGATCTCTGAGCACGGACTTGAGGCCACAGTTGCAGAGCTCGGTCTGTCAGGAAACCTGCTGATGGGGCTTGAGGGACGCGAAGCCGACGCGGATGTGTTGCGCTCGAGGATCGAGATGGCGGGTCAGGTCGGTATAGACGTCCTCAACTACAGCTTTACTGCGCTCAGAGCATCGGAAGGATACGGGTCAATGGATGATGGGGGCCGAGGAGAGGCCGACCTGCGGGACTTCGACTACGACCGGATCAAGGATCTGCCGCCATACGAGTCGGTTGGTACGATCTCGCTGTCGCAGATGTGGGACAACCTTCACTGGTTTCTTGAGGCTTTGATACCTACGGCGGAATCTGCAGGCGTGAAGCTGGCGGCCCATCCGAACGATCCACCCGTGCCGGTGTATCGCGGTGTAGCGCAACCGCTCGGTGACTATGAGGGGTGGAAGAAGTTGATCGACCTAGTGGACAGCCCCGCGAACACACTCTTCT
>DPVD01000007.1:0-2407 GCA_003526745.1 Candidatus Latescibacterota bacterium | reverse complement strand
CGAACACACTCTTCTTCGATACGGGTGTGACGACAGAGCTTGGTGACTGCGCCGTGCAAGCGATCCGATACTTCGGATCGCGTAAACGAATCGGGACGGTGCACTTTCGAAATGTGAAAGTGATCACACCCCGATACAAGTATGTCGAGACGTTCCACGACGACGGAGACGCGGACCTGAACGCCTGCATGCGCGCGTTCTTCGACGTCGGATACGAGGGGCAGATCGATCCAGATCACACACCCGGGATCATCAATGACAATAATAGTACGGGAGTGGGTTGGGCGTTCGCGATTGGACAGATCGTGGCGATGAGGAATGAAGGGATCGTCAGGGAGTAGGGTGGGGAAGCGTGGGATCCGCGCGGCCCTCACTACGGCCCCCCACGAGTTCTAAAGACTGGTGAGTTTTAGGATACCACTTCGTTGAATATTCCGGTCTTCTTTCGGATTCTGTGTCGCTAGGTCTTGACCTTTCCCGACGAGATGCCGACTAGATTCGCGATTTCCTAGTTGCTGAGGCCGTCGCCGGTTCCGGAAAGCGTGGGCAAATAGCCCCCTCTCAATTCACGATTCTAGCCTAAGAAGCCCCTGTTTCCCGCCTACTCTTGGACCCAGGTTCCGCCCTCCACGACGGGCGATTTCGTCATACCTGCCCCGTCGACCCGGACCTCACCGTCTTTCCAGTGAACCGTGCCCGTGACGATTCGGGGAATCGTAACGTTTCCTTCACGTAGGGTCAGCACCAGTTCGGATGCGGTCGGACCGTGGTATCCGGCGACCCATTCGTTCCTGTTGTCGAATGCGACAAGCCATACTGGCCCATCTGCGGCAACCGTTGCACCCGCTACCTCTGCGCGGCCATCCGACGACTGCGAGGTGAGCGGTGAATCCAGCATCGGGAACCCCAGATCTCCCGATTCGGTCCA
This sequence comes from Candidatus Latescibacterota bacterium, assembly GCA_003526745.1. Lineage (GTDB taxonomy): Bacteria > Latescibacterota > UBA2968 > UBA2968 > UBA2968 > UBA2968. The sequence goes on along the minus strand of DPVD01000007.1, from coordinate 1,479 downwards.
TCTGCGGTTAAGTGTCCACGACATCAGGTCCACCTCGATCCCAACGGCGCTTCCCTCTCGCTCATATTGAATGGACCAGACCCGCTCGGATTCCCCGTCGCTGACGAAGGGGGCGTCGCAAGTGTCGGACAGGGTTCCGCCCGCAACCTTAGCGGCAAAGTTCTCAATCCGATCGTAGTCGGAACGCTCTGCCATCTCGAGATAGACACCATTCTGCGGATAGCCCTGGAAGAATGGACCGCCCGCACCCATTTCCCAGAATGACTTCTCGGATCCCAAGTAATTGTAAACGTCTAGAACCAGGTCTCCAGATCGCTCGACAAGCCGGACGGGCGTATCACGCCCCATGTCGGTCCGCGTGAGTGGGAGAATCGCGAAGAGTGCGTTACCACTGGCCACGGTTATCATCTTTCCCTGTGGGACGTCGGCCGGGAGGTCGGCTACTGGCTCCTGCCCGACCAAAATCGTGTCGATCCTGTCGCGCTCTGTCCAGATGTATGAGGATTTCGTGCTGCTGATAACGCCGAGTCTCTGTGGTGCATAGAGGCTGATCGCACGACTGCCGTTCTGGACGCCGCAGAACTGGCCTTCGTCGATCAGGTTTCGCGATTTGGTCCGGTCGGTTGCGTGGTAGAAGTCACCTAGCCATTTGTCGTTCGTTAGGTAGCGAGAGAAGAAGACACCGGGCTTATCTGATCCAGACCGAACATAGTGGGACAGGATCGTGTTCGACTGTCCGCCATACCCGATCGAGGCGACCCCCATTGAGAAGGACTTACTCATGTAGGTAGACAGTGTTGCCGATTCATCGACCGATGCGGTTTCCCTGATCTCATAGGGAAGGTTGACTGGGTCCATAAGGTTCTCGACCCAGCTCGGAAGAGATCCACCGTCGATCCATCTCCGCACGTCGTTGATCTCCGGCGCACCCTCGCATACCACGGTCGGGTGGTAAGCTCGGGAATGCGGACCCGCCCATCGCCCGGTAGTCGGATGGATGTGCTGTCCGACGGTGATACCGATCCTGGATGCAAAGGTTCTCGCGCGGACACGGCTTTCCTCGTTCTGGAGATACGACGTCAGGATCCCGAGTGCGTTCACACAAACTCGCGTGTAGGTCGGGCTGTTGTATTCGCGAGGTGTTCCGCTTCTATCCGTATAGGCGATCCACTCAGTGAGCTTGTCGTAGCCGCGCTGTGCGAGCGTCGAGTCACCGAGAAGCTCTCCTCCCAGACAGGTGTTCAGGATGTCGAGCATCGTGATGTTCGAATAGGATACGCGCACGTCCAAGCGGGCGATCTCGGCGAGCCCGATCCGAATGGCCTCGAGAACACTCTGTCTCGTTGCGTTTTCGAGGCGATCCTGATGGTCGATCATCATCGGGATGAGCGATTCTAGGCAGAATTCGACGGCATTCAGGTCCCCGACAACGTCGTCTTCTGCCATCCAGAAGAAGTTCCCGTGATGCGGGTCGTTTGT
>DPVD01000374.1:5146-14784 GCA_003526745.1 Candidatus Latescibacterota bacterium | reverse complement strand
GCATTGAACCGATGCGATCGAACAAGGCCCTGTTTGGCCGCCAGATCCCCGAGAGGAGCAGGCTCGAGCGGCATATGGCAGTCTCGGCAAACGCGTTTAATCTGAGGCAGATAAAAAGTCCGCGACGCGTTTCGAGCAACCCCACTGTCGTGCCAGTTGTCGTATTCGTTCTGGCCCCGCAACCATCTGTAGTCGTTGACGGGCTTGTCCAGACTCACCTTGTGACAGGTCCCGCAGAACTCGGCATCGCTGAAGAAGGGCTTCTGCATCTGCTGTTTGTGCACGAACGGTCGCGCCTTCAAAGCCGTATCGTGAAGCAGCAGACCAAACCCGTCCTTCGCGTTTGGGAAGAGATACGGATCCTCCCGCTCGTCCGCGATGTTGTAATTAGCGTTCCCGGTTCGATCATGAATCTGATCAATCGCGTGACAGGCCAGACAGGTCAGACCCGCCTGCGCTTGGGGCGCGTTTCGGCTTACGGTCTTGTCCATCTGCCCCGCCAGCATCAGCGACGGATCGTGGCACCCGCTGCACCACTTCGACTTCTCCAAGCCGTTCTCAGCCGTCTCCCGCAACAGATTGACCGTCGCTTCATAGAACGGATTGTTGAACGAGGCGAAGCGGTGCGCCGACGCCGCCCACTGCTCGGTCACATCCGGATGGCAGCGTTCGCACGTCTCCGCACCAATCCGCGTGTTCACCACGAACCCCAAACTGTCCAAATCTGTTTCGAGTGCTTGCCTGTTTCCGAGGTCGTCACGCGTGATGATACGCGAAGGGAGGTAGTCGCCCGTCGTCGTCGTCGCGGCCGAAGGGAAGAACGGGCTTTCTTCTGGCACAAAGCCGACAGGCACGAACCCGGCCTGGTCTGCGTAGGATGAAAGATCCCTCACCTTTGAACCCGGACCCGTGTTCGTTCCTCTCGCCAGCGCCTCTGTCGCTTCTTGCGTCAGATCGGCCTCGTCCCCCGTGACCCAGTGCCCGATCAGAAATACCGCGAGACCGGCCGCGATCATGATAGTCGCCCGACGCCGCACCAGTAACGAAGGTGTCCAGACTGAGAACCGTCGATGGAGGACATACAGGAGGGGAACGAGAACAGCCGTGACCACGTGGAGCCAGTAGGCCCAGCGGTTATCCCGGCTGTTTGCCTCAGACAGGATCAGGAAACCCGTTGCAGACAGGACGATTCCCAGGAAGAGCACGAGAATCCCGGTCACGAGGGCACGACGGTTGCGTCGCCGGATCCACACACGCGTCAGATGCCAGAACGCGAAGATGATTGCCACTGCGGCCAGAGCAAGACCTACACCCGTATGGGACAGGATCAGGAACTGGAACCACTTTGGCAAGGATGCCTGATCGACGCTGACGGTCCGCCATCCGAACGTGTCGATCGCACGGTTAACGAGCAAGTAGAGCGTGTTCGCCAGCATAAACACACCCAGTCCAATGATCACACGAAGCGCCCATCTCTGAGCGGGTGTCAGACGGCTTCTTTTTTCGGGATTCTGCACTTTCTACCAACTAGTTCTGGGGTAGACGTAATATCCGGCCTTAAAGATACCAACTTTAGCCAATGGGGAAGGATGCGGTTCAGCCGAGCTGGGCGAGGATTTCCTCATTGAGACCGCTGAGATCGTCGCTGCTGGCAGCCGACCGAAGCTGATCGACCTGCAGGTTCTCCACATCGATGAAGATCGCGCGATCCAGCTTTGTTTCTTTGAAAATAGCTTCCTGTAGGTCGGCGCCCCTCAGGTAGGCGACTGAAAGATCCGACCCTGTCAGATCCGCTTTGGTCAGATCAGCATCCCGCAGCGAGCATGAAATCAGGTTCGTGCGTAGAAGCCGTGCCTCCACGAGCGAAGCGCCGAACAGGTTCACACACTTAGCGTCTGCATCGATGAACGTCGCGCGATCCAAAACCGCGTCACTCAGGTCGGTGTGATCGAGACTCGCCCGATCCAGTTTGGCCTCGACGAGAATCGCCGCGCTCAGGGTCACATAATCGAGGTTCATGCCGCTAAAATCCATACCAGGCAGGTCGAGGTAGTCGAACGACAGATCGGATATATCCGGCACCACATCCGGATTCCCGGAGCGCCAGTCGTTCCAGGTCTTCGCCCCGCCATCGATCAGAGCTTGATAGTCCACACTCATTCGGCGGCTACCTCGTGTACGACCTGACCCTCTTTCAAGACCAGCCTGACCTCAGCCAGCGATTCGATATCCTCCAGCGGATCCCCCTCTACTGCGATCAGATCCGCCATCTTGCCGGCAGAGAGATCACCCAGATCGTCCAACAGACCGAGCATCTCGGCTCCGTTCACGGTCACTGCCTTGAGCGCTTCCACCTCAGACAAACCGAGCCCGACAAAACAGCGCGCGTCGCGCCAAAGCGTAGCGTGTGTGCTGTCTGTTGCCAGGCAGACCTTTACGCCAGCATTCACCGCTTCAGGCAACCACCGTGCGGTCAGCTCTCTTGCTATTTCGACCCGCTCACGCCACCAATCCCACTCCCAGGACTCGAAGGACTCGAAACCTGTATCAGCATCGAAGAACAATTGGAGGTTCGGGTCGCTCAGGTAGGCACCGCTTTTCACAAAAAGATCGACATCGGACTCTGCGAGTAGGTTCGCGTGCTCGATCGACTCGATCCCGGCCTCCATCGCCCACCGCATCGCATCCCCGCCGATCGCGTGTGCGCAAGCTGGAACGCCTCGATCGTGGGAGTAGGCGATCGCCACCTCGATCTCCTCGCGCGTATAAGCGGCCACATCTGTCAGATCACCGCGGAGGTAGTCTTCAAACCTGTCCCCGTCCCGGACGTTCGTGATGAACAGCTTCGTCCAATCTGCTCCCGCATCGATGTTCTCGCCAATCTTCTTGCGCAGTTCTTCAGGCCCATCTGCGGCGAACGCAATAAACGGAGCCGTACCGTGGCTCGGCCTAAGAGCCCGCACGCAGGCTTGTATCCGCGGTGCAACGAGCTCCCCCCTCTCGACGGCGTCCCGGAAGTTCGCCTCAACTCCAATCCGGTCGCCCAGGGCACGCATCGTCGTCACCCCCGTCCGCAGATCCTGCTGAAGGTTGTCCGCCCCGCGCAGCACAGCCGTCGCATAGTCGAACTCAAAGTGCTCGCTGAGTGGGATCCCGTATGAGTTGTTGATCGTGATGTGCGTGTGGGGATCCACCATCGCCGCCATCACTGTTCGGCTGGACTGGTCAAACACTTTCGCTTCTAAAGGAACCGAGACCTCCGTCGCCGGTCCGACGTCGATGATCCGATCCCCTTCGATCAACACAACCCCATCCTCGATCGGCGGCGCTTCCGGATGAGTGATGACTTTCTTTGCCTTGACACAGACGCTCATAAGCGTGGCTTTCGTCTTACGAGATCGTGAGCTCTCTGACGTCTCCCAACCTGCGACCAACCCCTAACCGTTATAAACGCGTAGTCTACCCCTCGTCCTACCGTGATTTCTCTAACCTCCTCTTCTGCCGATTCCGAGTCAGCACGAACCCCTGCGTAGCACCGAACTGCTTGGTCTCTTCGAGTTTCCAATCCAGCAGATCAACCGCGATAATCGGATACGCCGACGATGCGAAGGCACCCTGCACCGCGTTAAGACCGACGCCTCCGACAACCAGCACCGCGACACTGCTCCCGAACGGAATCTTCGCCGTGGGGACCACGTCCTAACCTAGACTTCACCTCTCTGTAGTGCGGCGAGATCGAGCTCTTCGACTTCCAGCGGCGCTCGGAACGCCCGGCAAACGGCTGCTTTCATAGTGACCTTTCGTAGGAATCCAAGTTGTCTGACCATAGGCCTTGCGTCGATCCTTTTTCAACGAATACCTTGGCCTGCCGTCCCGCAATCGGCCATTGCTCCTGCCTGTGCGAAAAGGTTCGGCACCCCTCCTGTGTGCAGGAAAACGATTGACTCGCCTTTAGTAATCGCACCACGTTCAACCTGGTCAATCAAACCTGCAAGACACTTGCCGGTGTATACCGGATCCATGACGAGAGCATCCTCGCGTGCAACAAGCCGAATCGCATCGATGGCCCCCGGTGTTGGGATACTGTAGCCATCGCCCACATACTGATCGAGGATCTCGAAATCATCCAGCTCGACCCTCGTATCGACCCCGAGCCGTTCGGCGGTCGCTCTCGCATACATCTGTACCCGTTTCTCCAGAAAACCCCTTTCCGAGCTGCTGCTAATCCCAACTACACGCGTCCGTCTGCCCAGATGCTTCAGACCGAGGGCAAGACCGGCAGCCGTCACGCCGGAGCCAACTGTCACGAAGATTCGTTCAGGATCGATGCCCTGCTCGTCGAACTGGCCAGAAAGCTCCTCGGCTGCGTGTACGTAAGCACTGGCAGCAATCGTCGATGCGTCACCCGTAAGGTGAAGAACATACGCATTCATACCCTCCTTCCGAAGATCTGCCTCCGCCTCTGCGAGCCAGCCTTCGACACGCTCATCGTAGGGGTCCTGTGTTGGGATAAACCGGATCTCGGCCCCAAGCAACCGATCCAGCATCAGGTTGCCCTGATTCGGTTCCTCTCCTGACCCTCGCAAGAGAAGGACACACCGCATCCCCAGCCGGGCCGCAGCAGCTGCCGTCGCACGACACATATTCGACTGGACGCCGGCCGTCGTGATCACGGCATTGCACCCCTGTTCCACCGCCTCACCGAAGATAAATTCGTGGTTGCGGATTTTGTTGCCGCCAAAGGCAAGACCGGTCTGATCGTCCCGCTTGATGAAGAGCTGGATCCCGAGGCGACGGGACATATGGGCCACGTGTTCCAGCCTCGTAGGAAGACTTGAACAGAGCGAGACGCGCGGAAGGCAGGCACAAAGAGTAGATGATGGATGCAATGGATCACCCGAAGCAGGAACGCGTGGAATCCTCGTGAAGAAGATAGAACGTAAGCTTGGGAACCCACTGAGACTTGGCAAGTGTAAGGCTATCGGCAGTTCTCTCTCGACCCGGTTCAATTCAAGCGTGCCGACCGGTGACTCATTCTCCGGTCTGACATCAGCGGCGCGTCCGACTCGAAGAGTCGGTCCTATTGGCGCATGTCCGTGACCATATCGTCTAGGCCATAGCGGGGTGCGAAACCCCACTCTGTTCGTGCGGCGCTATCGTCGATCGGACGCTCGACATCCTCTAGCACGCGCTGGCGTTCTGCGTCGACTTCGAAGGTAATCTGTGCATCGGGCATCTGGCGGCGGATTGCATCGGCCAGCTCTCCGGCGCTCGGGCTCGGCCTCTCACTCGTCACAACATAGACTTCGCGCTCAAGGTGCTCTAAGGGCGCTTCTGCCAGCTGCACGGCCGCATTCGCAGCATCTTTATAGTAAAGGATCGCGTGCCTCGTTTCCTCCCGAACCCAGACAACGAAGGGTTCGCCTTTGACCGCGGCTTCGATCATCCACGCGTTATACTGCGCAACTCCAGGCGTTTTCACACCCGGACCCACAATCCCCGGATACCGGATTCCTCTGAAGTCGATCCCATGCTTCCGTTTGTACCACAGGCCCGTGTGCTCGCTGAACACCTTAGTTGCCCCATAGAAAAGGTGTGGCCGTTGAAGCGTTGTATCATCGATAGTCTGGCCCTCTATATCCTTCCCATAGGTGACCATCGTGCTGGCGTAGATCACCTGCCTCACACCGTGCTTTATCGCCGCCTCCAACACATTCAACGTACCGGTCGCATTCGCACTGAATGACGCCACAGGATCCGCCTCACTGTCTACACTCAGCATCCCTCCGAAGTGGAAAACCGTCTCCGGTCGATGCGCCGCGACCGCACGATCCATCGCCAGCGCATCCCCCAGATCCCCTTGCACCACATCAACATCGATCCCCGCGAGCCGTTCGTCGTCTGGTTCCAAATCGAATACGACGACATCATCACCTCGCTCCGCTAGCAACCGAACGACTTCTGCTCCGACAAAGCCTGCACCACCTGTTACGAGACACAAACCCTTCACCCTAAGTAGCCCCCTGGCAACGCTTACATGTTTTCGGTGCGCTATACTTCTATTCAGAATCCGACGTATCGAAGGGCGAACGGATAGCAGTCCTTGTAACCCCGTCCTCCCTCGAGAGGAGTGAAATACAGCGCAGGGCACCCCGGGCAAGGGGGCTCTGCGCCCTTATACGCATTCACCTGTTATTTCTAGGCGCTTTTATACTTCTCCGCCTCTCCGATAACCATCCTCCCACTATGGCGGTCATTGGCTATCCACTGGCTCTCCCTTAAGTGTCCCCTGTGGTTCCACAGGTTTTGAGGTCCAGCATTTCACGAGCCTCGTCAGCAGTCGCCACCCCGCGCTCAGCTTCCTTCGCGATCCTCGCCATCCTCGAAACCAACTGCTCGTTGCTCGCCAACTCCCCATACCGGTAGTAGATGTTGTCTTCGAGCCCTACACGGACGTGTCCACCCATCCCTATTGCCAGGATTCCCATCGACAGCTGGTGACGTCCGAGCCCCGCAACGGTCCAGGTCGAACCGTCCGGAATTGAATCGCCCAAAAAGGTCAGCTGACGTGCCGTCGCCGGCTGCGATCCACGGGAACCCATCACGAAATCAAAGTGCAGCGGCGCTTCTACCAGGTCTTGCTTCAACAGCAGCAGTGCATTGTCGATCATACCGGCTTCGAAGATCTCCATCTCCGGTTTTGTACCTGCCTCCTGCATTGCTCGAGCCAAAGTTCCAACCGTCTCAAACGAATTCGCATACACCTGATCCGGAAAGTTCATCGACCCGGTCGTCAACGAGGCCATCTCGGGTTTGATCCGAAGGACAGGTTCCGCACGAAGCCCGGCATCCAGATCTGCTCGCCCCCCTGTTGAGATCTGGCAGATCATCTCTGTTCGTATCGTCACCTTCTCATGGATCTCGGCGAAGATGTCCGGGTCCAGCGTCGGTTTTCCAGCGGCATCGCGCGCATGCACATGGACAACTGTCGCGCCCTCATCCTCACACCTCTTCGCAGACTCCGCTATCTCATCCGGAGTGATCGGCGTGTTCGGATTCATCTGCTTGGTCGGTACGCTCCCATTCAGCGCGACTGTGATGATGACCTTCGACATTAAGACTCCCTGCTAACCCTATTGCTGTCAATATGTGAAACCTAGCGTCAGTGACCAGCTCGCCAAGCTGACGCCGTTCTCAGAAGCTGCCAGAACTGCAGCACCTCGCTTGAGAGAAAAGTCAATCTGATTATCCGAGCGGTGTCTGCGATCTAGCGCCGCCTTGACTCGACCGCCAGGGTTCTATTCGCCTTCTGTGTCGTGTTCGTGAACAAAGCGGGCAACCCTATAATCGCACCTTAGAAACTTATTTACAATGTTTCTACTCTTATGGCTTCCTTGTTATCGTAGCTGTTCATCTACCTTAAGAACATTGATTCCGTATCGATTCTCTCACTTATTCGCTTTTATGTATCTTATCTCTTGTCTCAAATCTTTGGTATAAGAGGCCTGAATGCTCCGAAAGCTCACATTTGCCTTAGGCCTGTGTTGCGAGTTGACCTGTTATGCCCACGCTACAGTCGGGATCGGCGACGCGCTCGCAGATAGCTATGTCCTCAGCGGACTTGACGGACGGGCCATGCGCCTCGCGGACTATCCCGCATCGAAAGCCCGACTGATCGTCTTCTTCTCTGTAGAATGCCCGACTTCTCGGGTCTACGCGGACCACATGAGCAGGATCCACGCACAGTATGGCCCACGCGGGATCACACTCATCGCCGTGAACGCCAACTTCAACGAAACATCGGAGGCAATTACTGAGTTTGCGGAACTCCAGGCGTTCGAATTCGCAATACTTAAGGACGTGAACAACCGCTTAGCCGACCTCCTTGAGGCGAAGTCTACTCCACAAGCCTACCTTTTCGACACTGATGGCGTTCTTAGATATCACGGAGAGATCGATAACGGATTCGGCAACGAGGAGCAGACGACATCACGCGGGCTCTGGGAGGCCATGGACGCACTCCTTGCCGGGAACACAATCCCACGCACGGTAACGAAATCTCTCGGGTGCATCATCCGACGAATCCACGTCCCGCCTGTGAACGCTTCGTCCGACGCCCCGACATACTCGAAGCACATCGTCCCTTTCCTCCAGAAGAACTGCCAGTCCTGCCATCACGCGGGCGGGATCGGTCGAGTGTCCTTCGACGATTACGATCTAGTGGCGGCTTGGGCACCCGATATGCGCGACTCGATTCGGGCGGGCGACATGCCACCCTGGCCCGCCCGGGTCGACGTTAACGACTTCGCCGGCGCCCGAAAACTAACCGACAAAGAGCTATCGCTCTTCGAGAAGTGGATAGATGAGGGCATGCCGAAGGGCGACCCTTCTGATGAACCGCCCAAAGTGGATTTCCCAAAGAATTGGACACTCGGAACACCCGACGTGATTCTAATCCCCAACGAACCTTATACGGTCAAGGCAGTCGGCCAAGACGAGTATCGATGCTTCGTGCTACCCGTATCGCTCAAGGAAGACGCATACGTCCGCGCGATCGAGATCCTTCCCGGCGCGAAAGAAGTCGTCCACCACGTCAGCGTCTACCTCGACGAAACCGGGAAGGCCTTCGAGCTACAGAAAGCAGACCCGAAACCAGGATACGCGAGCTTCGGTGGGATAGGATTCCAAGCAAGTGGATCGCTCGGCGGGTGGGCGCCCGGTAACACGCCCTTGGTGCTGCCAAAGGGAATCGGACGACGGCTGCCGAAGGATTGTCACATAGTTATCCAGGTGCACTACCACAAATCGGGCCGTGTCGAGCTGGATCAGTCCAAGCTAGGAATCTACCTGCACAAGGAACCGATCAATCAGCTCCTCGTCGAGGAATCCGTAGCGAGTCGCCTGCTCTTCATCCCCGCCGGGGCCAAAAGGCATCGCATCACGGGTGGCCTCACACTGGGCGAAGACTCGCACATCCTCGCGATCCTCCCTCACATGCACCTGCTAGGGACAGAGATCAAAGTCACCGCCACCTTCCCCGACGGAACAATGCAGCACCTAGTTTGGGTCGATGACTGGGAGTTCAACTGGCAAGAAACCTACGTCTACCAGGAACCGATCGGGCTACCTAGGGGTACAAGGATCGACCTAGAAGCGTTTTACGACAATTCGGCCGAAAACCCGAAGAACCCAAACAATCCCCCGAAGTTCGTACGATGGGGAGAAAAATCGACGGATGAGATGTGTATAGCGTTTCTATATGTGACGCGGGATGATGAGAACTTACTCAGATGAGTCAGCAAGGAGCGCAGGGCATGGTGGACGGATCACGAGACAGGAAGCGAAGAGCATGGGGCTTGCAGCTTGGGTCAATTGAAAAGGTATCTGCGAGGCTATCCCTGACCGAAGGTCCGCTTCCCATTCGTCCATCTCCTATCCTCAGCGAACGCGACGGTCCCTCTGCCCCACGACCGCTTCGCAACACCACGCTCCTCATACTTTTTCTAACCTGCTCACTCCTGTCATCAGCCTCCATACAGGCTCGCACCGACTGGCCGATTGTCTTCCCGGCGTTCACGAACGAAACAGGCGAATCGGACTGGGACTGGCTCTCGGCCGTGTATCCGGAAGTCGCACGC
>DPVD01000374.1:4735-4857 GCA_003526745.1 Candidatus Latescibacterota bacterium | reverse complement strand
TGTATCCGGAAGTCGCACGCTCAAAGCTGCACGGCACGATACATATGAGAGCCTTCACCTGGGAGGAGATCAATCACGTCGTATCGCTGGACCCAAACGTATCCGGGAACCTGGTCGAGATT
>DPVD01000374.1:0-4454 GCA_003526745.1 Candidatus Latescibacterota bacterium | reverse complement strand
GACCCAAACGTATCGGGGAACCTGGTCGAGATCAGTCGGCAGCTACGGGCTCAGCTCCTAATAAGGGGTGCCTACAAAACGGTGGGCGAATCGATCGAAGTCTCGGCGCGGTGTGTGGATCCCGTTTCGGGTAGACCGCTAACGACATTCAAGAGCATGGGGTCGATCCACGATCCTGCAGAGGCGATCAACGACATCCTGACTCAGATCGCACAGGCCCTTCGGATCGCGCTCCCTCCGGAAGACGCCGAATCGATTCGCAGACCCTCGACGCGCGTCGTCGACGCGCTCCGGGCACATTCGATGGGTCTGCTGGCTCTCAACCGCGAAGATGCCAGACAGTCTGCCGTCTCAGATGCGACGAGACATTTCACGGAAGCCACAAGCCTCGACCCGGCCTACGCGGACGCACATTACCGCCTAGCAACGCTGCTCCAGCACAAGAAGGACACCGCTGGCGCTGAGAGCGCATACCGTGCGGCCTTGAGGGCCGACATCGATCACAGGGACGCGCGATATCGCCTTGGGCTCCTCCTCATAAGTCTGGACCGCAAATCCGAGGCAATGACCGAGCTCGAGCAGGCTTTGAAGCAGGCACCCGAGGATCCTCAGATGCAGTCCGCTTTGAGCTCAATCTGGTTCGACCAGTATCAGTCCAACTTCGCCCAGATGGCAGATGGTCTGAAGCAGGCGATCGCGGCTAATCCCGACGACCCTCAGCTGTATGTCGAGCTGGGCAGCGTCTACGAGGAGCTTGGCCAGATCGACGAGGCATCCGGTCAGTATCAGATGGCGCTGTCGAAGAAACCGAATCACCCGGATGCGAATTACAAGCTCGGCATGATTCTCAGGAACACGGGTTCCCGGAAGGAAGGGATCACCTACCTCCGAAAAGCGGTCTCAAGCGGGACACACATGAAGCGTGTTCACTTCTACCTGGGTGAGACGCTGATGGAGCTCGGAGACTACGCCGGTGCTGCTGAAGCATTCACCAAAGCGGTGGAAATCGAGCCGAACAACACGCCGGGCTTCTTCCAACTCGGGAAGGCCAGCGCGCTCGCGGGCAAGCATCAGGACGCGCTCCTGGCATACAGCAAGTATTCCCAGATCAACAAGACAGACGCAAAGCCCCACCTTGAGATCGGCAAAGCCTACGCCGCGATGGGACTACCCAGGCAGGCCAGGACGGCATACAAAAGAAGCGTTGAAGTCGACCCCAGGTTCGCCGACGGACACATCGCGATCGGGAGACTCTACGAAGCAGAGAACCTGACCTTCCGAGCGGCGAAGGCCTTCAAGGAAGCGCTTGAGATCGCTCCCGATCACCCTGAAGCCAAAACCCTTCGCAATTTAGTCCGTAAGTATCAACCTGCGCCGTCAGGAGCGAAGCGGTAGCCGCAGAGCGTTCTCCAACCTTCAAAACAGTTGCGCGAACCTCAGTGAATCCGCAGGATAAGGACGGCTGTATTTCTGTTCTGACAGTTCAACAAGAGAGGCAAGCAGCCAGAGGCTGCCTGGGCTTAAAGTCGTGAACAAGCGGATCAAAATGCCCAAGTATGGGCTTCAGCAGGACGAAGGCACCGTCGTCAGGTGGCTGAAGCAGGAAGGGGACAAGGTCGCAGAAGGCGATATCCTCTGTGAGCTCGAGACGGACAAGGCGCTTTTCGACTTCGAAGCGACGGACACGGGATTTCTTCGCATAATCCTGTGCCAGGAAGGCGAAACCGTACCCGTTCTGTCCGATATCGCGATCCTCACGGACACGGCCGACGAACCTGTCGACGCCGACGGTGAGCCAATGCCCGCCCCGAACAACGCTTCATCGGAAGAACCTGAGCCGGCCAATACCCGAACAGCCAAAACTTCTCAGACGGTCCCGTCGACACGCATCAGACGATCACCTGCCGCTCGCAAGCTCGCTGAAGACCTCAACATCGACCTCTCAACCGTCACGGGAACGGGACCGAACCGACGGATCACCATAAAGGACGTCCAAACCGCAGCGGATGCAATGATCAGCACCGCCCCGCAGGGCACCGGTCGTGAACCGCTGTCCCGGATGCGAAAAGCGATCGGCAATGCCATGGTCGCCGCAAAACAGACGATCCCGCACTTCTACCTGTCGATCGACACGGACCTGACCGCCGTCGAAGCCTGGTGGAAGGAATCAATCGAATCGGATCGCCCCGACCTCACTCTAACCGACATCATCATCCGCGCCTCTGCCGACGCTCTGTCCGGCTACCCGATCCTGAACGCATTCCTTGATGGGGATGACATCGCCTACAACACCTCCGTCAACGTCGGTCTTGCCGTCGGAACGGATGCCGGTCTTCTCGTACCCGTCATTGAGGCCGCAGAATCAAAATCGCTCGTTGAGATTACACGAATCCGTGGGGATATCGTCGAAGCGGCACGTCGGGGCAAGCTCGTATCCGAGACGCAAGCCACTTTCACGATCTCGAACTTGGGCATGTTCGGCATCCGCGAGTTCTCCGCGATCATCAACCCGCCCGAATGCGCCGCGCTCGCCGTCGGCACGATCCGCGACGAAGTCAGACCCGACGGGAGTGGAGGCCTCCGTGTACGCCGCATCTTGACCCTGACCCTCTCCGCCGATCACCGCCTGGTAGACGGCCTCGTCTGCGCCCGCTACCTCAACGACGTCAAAGCCAAACTGGAGGACACCTCTTGGCTTTAAACAACTTTAACGCAGAGCGGCCTTCGGCCGACAACCAAAGCAATCGCAAAAAAACGAAGGCCGCGAGAGCACGAAAGTCAGAGCGCTTAACACCGTCTTGAGCACGCCGGGCAGAACCCGGCAATAACTGACCACATTGGTCCTTGGCCCTTAGGTGATGCAACCGATTCCCCGGTAAGGCCCTCCGTGTCCTTTGTGGTTCAACCAGGTTTTGCCTTGAAAGCAGTCAGAAAAAGAACCGAAGGTTCAGGCGGGGTTGAGCTGTGCGAGATACCAGAACCCGAGGTAACCAGAGACGACACCATCAAGATCGCCGTAAGAGCTGCCGGGATCTGCGGAACGGATCTGCACATACGTCACGGCGGCTACGGCTTCAAGCCTCCGGTGACGCTCGGTCACGAGATATCCGGTGACGTGGTAGAAGTCGGCGCGAGCGTGAAGTCGGTCGCTGTTGGCGACCGCGTCACCGTAAACCCGACCGCGAATGCGAGCTGCGGGTGCTGCCGGTTCTGCCACACGGGCACTTACTTCTTTTGCGAGAATCGCCAATCGATCGGCAGTGGAATCGACGGTGGATTCGCGGAGTATCTGGCAGCACCTGAACGGCTCGTCTTCACGGTACCGTCCGAGCTCAGCCACGATGCAGCCGCGCTCGTCGAGCCCTTCGCCTGCTGCGTCAAGGCGCTGTGTCGCTACACGGACATCTCGCCCGGTCAGCTCGTCCTGGTCTGCGGGCCCGGACCCATCGGCCTGATGTGCGCCTGGCTCGCAAAACAATCCGGTGCGTTCGTCGTCGTTGCAGGCACGGCCGGCGATGGCGATCGCCTCGAAACGGCTTGTGAAATGGGCGCCGACATCGCCGTCAGTGTGGAAACGGAGAACGTCATCGAAATCTGCAGACAGCATACCGACGGCCACGGTGCCGACATCGTCATCGACTGCGGCGGCACCCGCGGCTCCGTGAATCAGTGTCTGCAGGCGGCCGCCAACTGCGCGGACTACACGCAGGTCGCGCTGATCGAGGAGCCATTCGAAATCGACTGGGGCCGGATCGTCTACAAACAGCTCCGCGTTCAAGGCTCGATCGCCGCCGACTGGCCATCCTGGGATAAGGCGATCCGTATGGTCACGACGGGTCAGGTCGATCTGGAACCGTTCGTCAGCCATCGACACAGCATCGACGACTGGGAGACCGCATTCGACAATGCCGAGAACAAGATCGGTCTGAAACAGATTTTGACTCCGTGAAATCTTCTACCACATCTGCAGAATAGTGATTAGGCCCTCTCCTCCGCGGCGGGAGACGGGAAATTCCTCGGCGTGGTTTGTGAGGCCGACGGATCGGGTGAGGACCCGCCCTCTGGCGACAACCTCTAACGCTCCCCCCGGGTTCACCATCGCCAGACCTATAGCATTCAAGGCTAAAGCCCCTAGCTATTCGCGCCCCCCTTTCGGGGGCTAAAACAAGGCACAACACCTATGGATACAGAGACCCGAAAACAGATCCTCCGATCCATGCTTCGGATCCGACGATTCGAGGAGCAGATCTGGGAAATATACACGAGCGGGTTGATGCACGGGCTCGCGCACCTCTATATCGGCGAAGAAGCAGTTGCCGTCGGCGTATGCACAGCGCTGCGGGATGACGACTTCATCACGAGCACGCACAGGGGACACGGTCACTGTGTGGCGAAGGGCGGAAAGCTCGACGAGATGATGGCGGAGGTTATGGGTCGCGTCACAGGCATCTGTC
>DPVD01000303.1:0-4325 GCA_003526745.1 Candidatus Latescibacterota bacterium | reverse complement strand
TGGGATTCTCGTGACCTCGGCATCCGGAAACGTGGCTAACCACACCTCATCGAGCATTTCCGGGGTGAAGCCCCAGTCCTTCATGGCCCACATGATTCGCACAGGTTTGGTCCGGAAGTGTTCTTTTAGTTTCTCCTCGATGTCACCGTTCATGTCCGCCACCGGTCCTTCCGGACCTGATGGGATCTCACGGGGAAACACGAGGATGGCCGTTCGCGTCGACCATGACGGGTGCGGCGCGAGGTACGCCGCCTTGACATCGCTAGTAAAACGGTCGGCTTTGATGATCGCGAACGGGAGAAATACCCTCACGAACATATGGAGACCCTTCACCATCAGCTCGCCGATGCCGGCCGCACGGAACAACTTGAGCGGTGCGAGCAGCTTCACCGGCCCAGGAGGTCGATGGGTGATGGTATTGAGAATGAATAGCCCGCTGACCCGTTCCTGGTGACGAGTGGCCCACCACAACGAGATCGGTCCGCCCCAGTCTTGGCACACCACAGTCGCATCGTGAAGGTCGAGCGACTCCAGCAGTTCGGTCATTCGGGCGGCGTGCTTGGGTACGGTGTAGAGTTTCGCGTCGTCGGGTTTGTCCGACCGACCGAAGCCGAGATGATCTGGCACGATCGCTCGGTGGCCCGCTTTTGCCAAGCTGTCTATGAAGTGTCGGTACAGGTAGCCCCACGTCGGATTACCGTGTACCAGCACGACGGGTTTGCCATCGGCCGGACCGACGTCGACGTAGTGCATCTGTCCATCCGCAGACTCGAACCACTTCGGCTCGTAAGGCCAGGAACCACCGAACGTCCAATCAACGCCCACCGTGCCAGGATTACTGCGTTCCATGGGACACCGTGATAGCGAATAGTCTTAAGCTCTGAGCGACACGTTTACCCACCATCTACATTTATGGTCACAACATTCGTAACGAAAGTCGACACCTAGTCGTTTGGGTGGCGCATTACTGACAGCAGTCGCCAGTTGGGCTTGGGCGGGGCGCCCTTGTCGGTCTTGAACCACCGAACGGGCCCACAGTACAATCGAAGCACATTACATCGTCTCGGCCGGAGAGAGCTCTATGATCGATTGTCTCCGCCGTCGCCGTATCGACGCTTCGCAGAAGCTACTGTGGAGGTATCTCGGCGTGGGCCGAGTATGAGGGTGCCGTCGTACAGGCCAGCCTGCAAAGCATGTTGGTCCGAGGCGAAGGGGTCTCTCGAGACGACACTTAAAGCATCGTTGCGAGTTAGCACGAACTGCCAGCATTTTACTGGACGGGCGCGAGGTATCAGGTTCGGGACAGGACTCAATCTGGTTCGAAGGCTGGTTCAGAAACTTCGGTCAACGCGTTTCGATTTACGAGAGGGAAAAGGAAATGTCAGATCCAGTTGGAGAGTTCAACCTAAAGAATACGGCCATTGGTTTCAATACGACTGCGGATGGTCAGCTTCAACAAACCGTGGACTTTGAAGGTACAGCGACCGGTTTTGGTGGGGTCTTCGGAACCTTAATAATCACGCAACCGCTTGCCGAGGCGGGAGCGACCGGCGGACCGTGCGCATGGGCGGGGAAAGCGCTCCTCGACGACAACTCGATCTTGGGCGGCATCGGAGAAGGAACGTGGGAACAGATCGGTAGTGAGTCCCGGTTCAAGGTGTCGATGATTATCAACATATCGGATGGTGGGAAGCTTCGCAGTGAGGGCGTGATTGACCACGGGGCACGCAGCTACAGCGGACACCTTTACGACGCGTCGTGAATGCCGCGCAGGCGTGTCGTCTCTCGATGTCGGTTCCCGGCATTGATGTCGCCACGATCGGGTAGTGACGTCTTATTCACAAAGGAGAACAACATGAAGTTCCTCGTTACGTATTCCAGTGCCCCCAACGTCAGAGAAGAAGGCTACAAAGCGTTTGCTCAAATGTCTGATGCGGACGACGCTGCTGATCATCCAGGCGTGACCCTCATCGGTCGATGGCACAATCTTGGCCAGGGGTCTGGCGTCGCAATCTGCGAAAGTGATGATGCGGCAGCGGTTCATGCATGGGCATTCAACTGGAACAAGATCCTAGATGTTGACGTCGCCCCGGTGCTCGACGATGACGAGTGCAGATCTCTGGTCAGGGCCAAACTAGGACTCTAGCTGAGCGCTTATCGCCGAAACCAATCGCTGCGGGACAAGCCGACCGGCCTGGCGTCACTCGCCAACGACCACGAGATCTTGAAGGACTGAGTCGATCATTCGTCCGATCTGAATGGCCTGGCAACGCCGGCGTTCTTGCGCCGTTGTGCGACCGGCGAGCTCGAGGTAGTCAGAACGCTAGTCACCAGCTGGCAGGACGTTCAGCAACCATGACGTCTGGTCTTTCAAGGGGGTAAGGGGAGCGAGGCCGGCTCGTCGTCGCTTGCGACCGCCTGGGCCACGACCGCGAAGTGACGAGGAACAAGGTGTTTTGCTGCAGGTCTAGCAGGCCAGAGTCACTCAGTCCACCGCGAAGTGGAGGCGCTTGACCGGGCGATTGCCATTGTTGGTGGGAAGCCGTTACTAAGCTCGGTAATAGATGGCGGACGACTGCAGCCGCCACACACTTAAGGGCGCTTAAGGCCTGGGCAGGTCGAAGCGTACTTGCGATGAATCGTCGGTTAATCCGTTCGGTAATTGTGTATGGCTGGCGCCAGTAAGTGGCTCTCCCTAGCGGAGGCATGAATCTGACAGAGCGGTGGGAGGCAGAAGATGAGAGCAACGATCGCCACGGTATTCACATGTGTCATTGCTGCGTTTTCTGCGACGACAGCGTCGAGTCAGCAGTTGTCGCCTGATCAGCAAGAAGTATGGGAATTCATTGAGTCGTGCCAGGGTCGATGGGGCAGTGAAGAATGGTTTGATTGCTTTCACGAAGACTTCGCTGGCTGGCTGTACACAGACTTAGTGCCGCGCACCAAGGACGGAGAGCGCAAGTTTTCACGCGCCTTGTTTGAGACAACCGAAACGCGGGTGCAGGACTTGCGACCGATTGCGATCCGCGTGCATGGAGATACGGCAGTCGCGCACTATTACTTGCAGACCGTGGTCAGAGGTCAGGATGGCCAGGATATCGAGGAACGAGTTCGGTTTACCGACGTGTTGATAAAAGAGAACGGCCTCTGGAGATGGATCGCTGATCACGGTGGTCCGGTCATAGTGAAGTAAGTCGTCGAGGAACTGGAGCGATGCGAACGGTTGCCAGAGCTGCGTTGAGCGCGATTGTCTTCGCGGTTGCGGCCTTCCCCGCAAAGCTGAGTCTGGCACAGCCAGTTGCTCTCAGCGATGAGGAAGTCATCGCGCGCACGATGGCCGTTATCGACTGGGCAATGGACAGGGAGGGTGCCGTCGGCTTGTCTGTCGCGCTTGCTCGAGGCGGAGATGTGCTTGTCGAAGAGGGCGCCGGCATCGCCGATCTTGAGTTCGGTATCCCAGCAGATCATGAGACAGCCTTTCGGATTGGATCCCTGACCAAGCAGTTCACGGCGGCAGCGATCATGAAACTGGTTGAGCAGGACAAGCTGTCACTTGATAGTGACATCAGCGACTATTTGCCGACCTTCGACAAGGGCCAACGTGAAATCACGATCCGACAATTGCTCAATCACACCTCTGGTGTGCCGAGCTACACGAGCCAACCGGAGTTTTTCCCGAAAGGATCGCCGCTGGACCTGACTCACGATGAGCTGCTTGAGTTCGTCAAGGGCGTTTCTTTCGATTTCGAGCCAGGAAAAGGTTGGAATTATTCGAATACCGGTTACTACCTGCTCGGCATGATCATAGAGGCCGCTGGCGAGCGACCCTATCCTAGTTATGTCGACGAGGAGCTATTCGAGCCGCTCGGCTTGACGCGGACGTTCTATGGCTCCGAGCGCACGGTCATCCCCAATCGAGCGCAGGGCTACGATTTCGATCAGGCTACGGGAACATACTTCAATGATGCACTGATTTCGATGAATACGCCTGGCGCCGCCGGTGCATTGACGGCGTCAGCCGGAGATCTCGTGCGCTGGACCATCGCGCTGACTGGCGGCCGCGCAGTAGAGCCAGAATCATACGAAGAAATGATTACGTCGACGGTGGAGACTGGTCAGGGGTCGGCGCGGTACGGTTTTGGCTTGATGATCGACGAAGCCAACGGCGTTAGAAGAATCTCGCACACTGGGGGCATTCCAGGGTTCAACAGCATACTGGCGACATTGCCAGATGCGGACGTTCACCTGGCCGTTATTTCGAATAGCAGCGCACTGTCTAGCGGTGTTGTAGTCGGGAGTATTGTCAGGGCCTTGAGATTGTCGGT
>DPVD01000429.1:7439-9726 GCA_003526745.1 Candidatus Latescibacterota bacterium | reverse complement strand
TGAGGCGGGAGGAAACCTGATCGCGGTAACTGCTTCGGGTCAGGTCAGACGGGTAGGAATCCCGGGAATACAGGTTAACCACGTGGGCACAACGCCGGACGGCCGCTTGTTCTCGGTCGACAACTGGCGAGGAACCAGCGAGCTCCTGATAGGGTCGAACCTTTCCGGCAAGACCACCCTCGTGTGCGAGTCTAGGACTTCCATGGGCCCGTCCCAAGCCACACACGCACACCCCTACCTGTCACCCGACGCCAACTGGCTCGTATTCAATTCCGACAGCCCCGGCCGGCCACAGATCCATGTCGCATCCGTTCCCAAGTCGATGACCACCGACGTCCTCTCCGACGACTAGGTTTTCGGAGGGATCTGCCTTTGCAGTAGGAACCTCCCGCCCCCGCGCTCTTGTTCTGTATCATCACACCGGCCACTCTCGGCAGAGGCCGACCCCACACAACCATCCCTTAGTACAGATCATCCTTCGTTGTAATTGGACACCACCGCGCCGTAAACAGATCATCCATCAGCAAATCTCTCGCACAATCGATGGGCAACCGACTCAACGCCAGGGCGGCATAGAAACGGTTATATCGATTCTCGTCCGCCAGAACGGACGTCAGGTTCTCAAGTGCTGACCAGTCTGCTTTCCCGCCTATCGCAATCCCCAGACACGCACTCCTTCTTACACGATAGTCCGGATCCGCCAGCCCTGCCGTCATCTGGTCCAGATGACCTGCGGGATCGATCTCACCGAGTGCCTCGAGCGCATTCCGTCGGACCCACCAATGCGAATCCTCTGCTGCTCTCACGACGGCATCCTCGGCCATACCCGAATCCCTACCGATCTTGTAGAGGATGTGTGCACAGTTGGCTCTCACCCACCAGGAGGGATCATCCAGTCGACTTGCAACCTCTCCAACCGCTGCCGCTCCTGAGTGCGAAAGAGCACAGGCTAGGGGAACGGGAGTGGGATTCGTTCCGTGCGCATTGTCTTGAGTCTTCGCCGTCGTCTCCTCGACCGTGTCGATGGCATCCGCGCAGAATCGGTTTACAAGCTCAGGAATCTGGGATTTAGACTCTGCAGCCTTGTATGCCTTCGAAAGCTCTGTCTCCTCACCTTCACTTGCGTCCGAACCGTTCAAACCGACGACGCTTGGTTCTCCCCGAATCCACGACCAGACATCCCTGGAAACGAGCGACTGACTATCCTCGATGCCGGGAGACCATTCGGCGCTTCGGTGATCCCACGTAGGAGACTCGTGACGTTGAGTCCGCGCAAACTGAAACTTGAGCATGTATCGGTTCGTCTGACTTCTGTTGGCCGACGCCCGATGCCACGAATCAAAGTGAATCAGGGCCACCGTGCCCTCGGGTCCCGTTACCTTCAGATCGGGCTCTTTCGTCTCTGCCGCAACGGCGGAACTGATCGTCTTGTGGAACTGCGTTCCGGGAAGGATCGCTGACGGTCCCATGTCCGCCGTCGTATCCTGCGGATAGTAGAACGCAAGGATCCAGTCGAACCTCGGATGCCGGAGGTTGTTGTCGTAGACGTAACAGTCCTTATGCCACTTCTGACCGGGACTCGACACCGGGTTTAGGTGGCAGTGTCGATGCGGATTCAGGATGTATCCCTCGCCAAGCAGACTCGTCAACGCACCACGTACATTCGGGTGATCGAATACCTGCCGGATCTCGGGAACGCGAGGCAGGATGTTGTTTCCAGGGTTACCCTCCTCATCGAAAACATGGTCCAGCTTTTTGCGCACGCCTTCGTGGAAGTCCGCTCCCATATCCGCGCGAACGATGGTGTATCCGTTCACGATGAACTGCTGAACCTCCCGATCCGACATCAGCTTGGATTGAGTCATTTCTTTTCTTCCTTTTTCTGCGCAGACCCCGCTGATTCTGTTCTCTGTCCGTGCGACAAGCTCCGTCCGACCCGCCACAACCTTCCCTGACCGCGCGAGCGGTGCAGTGTGTGGGTATAGCGCACCGACCGCACCCGGCTCGTGCCCTCTCCCCGCCTTTTTAGATCCGTGTTAATCTGTGGTTCCCCAACCTCTGGTTCCGGTCAGCCAGTAACATACCCGCGCGATGCCCAGACTTCCCGAGCGAGATCCTTCGCCTCAGCCTTTGGTTCAAATCGCCCGAGGATACTGCTCGGTGGCTGACCCTTCCCCGCTCTGCCAGGATCGGGCGACCAATGGTCGTTGCGGTACTTCCGTCGGGCAGCCTCTTTCCGAAAGTCTGGGACCTCGTAGGGCGCGGAGTCATCGAGGACGGATCGCCA
>DPVD01000429.1:449-7078 GCA_003526745.1 Candidatus Latescibacterota bacterium | reverse complement strand
GGGGATTTGTCCGTTCTTATGGCCTCCAGAAAATGGTATGTGGTGAAGAAATCGCCACCGCCGTGACCGGTGCGTGTGGCTTCGCCATGGCGAACGGGAAAGTCAGGGCGGTAGACGGTTTCGGTGGGCTCACCCCGCTTCTTCTCCCACGGTTCCTTCCACACACGAAGACGATTCTTTTCGCCGTGCCGACAGTTTTCCATCAGGCCCCGGTTACCATGTATCCGCACGTAGTTCCCGTGACCGCGAAGATTACCGTGAAGCGACTTGACCACGGCTCCGTTGTCCATACGGCAGATGATCGTCGCTGCCGTATCCGCCACTGTCGCAGACATGGTCATCGACGGATCTGAGGCATCAAACGGTATCACGAAACCGTTGACCTTCTCAGGTCGTGTATCAGTGATATACATTACCGGCGCAATCGAATGCGTGCAGTAGTAAGTTGCAGGAATCCAGTTTCGCCAGTGATCCCAACCACAGCTCCGTCCCAACTTGACCTCCGGCGGGTCGGGATGGACATACTCTCCTTCGCCGTATTTGAACTCTCCGATATCGTTCTTCTGGTAGCGACGACGCATCTCCTGATTGAACACCATGTAGGGATAGTTCTCGGCGAACATGTAGGTCAGGCCAGACTTCTCGACCGCCCCCACAAGAGCCACACCTTCAGCAAGGGTATGGCAGGCAGCAGTCTCCGACATCACGTGCTTCCCTGCGGTGAGCGCTTTGATCGCGAAGGGTGCGTGCTCGTGAAAGTAGTTCGCCAGAATCACGGCATCCATGTCGTGCCCGAGGAACTCGTCGTAATCCGTGTATATGGTGACGTCGAGGCGCTTACTCGCCTCGATCAGACGTTCCTCCCAAGTGTCACACAACGCGACGACCTCGGCACCACGAATTGCCCGTGACCCCATACTCATTCCTCGTCCAACCCCGACCACTACAATTCGAATCCGATTACTTCTCGCCATAGCCCGCCTCTCTTGTCCGGAGTTTCACCCGGTCGTATGCGTCAGCGTTCGCTCTGACCTCCTCCAGCAGTCCATCGACATAAGTCCGGATACCGATCAGCCTGCAGTCCGCGTCGCCGATCTTGCCGCGCGCCAAAACACCTTTCGCTTCCCAGAAAGCTCCGAGACGCGTCCTGTCAAGCCACACGAATTCTGCGCCAGCGTCCTGCTTACGGAGCTCGTTCCAGTATATCACCTCGACCACGTGACAGTAAGTCGATGTGTAGAAGTCCACACCGATCATCAGAATCTTTCCGCCCCGGTCATAGGCGCGAATCATCGGGCTGTCGGCGCCGTAAGCCTTTCCCCACGGTTCGCGATCCCAAGGAGAGGACATGCCTCTGTTCGACAGATGATCGGCAGAGATCTCCTCAGCCCACAGCCCACGAGCACATACCGAATGCGAGTAGTGATTGGAACGGTGAGTGTCTTCCAACTGCCTGAAGAATTCAGTCAGCCACCCCACCGATGATGGCGTCTCTTCGACATTCCAGTTGTTCGCTCGCTCGTCCCGGTCCCCGATCAGGTTAAAAGCAGGCAGCAGGAGCAGCCCTTCCGGTCCAACCGCATCCGCCATCGCTCTGATCACGGTCCCGGCGCCGCCCTCAACAGACCCAAGACTCTTGTATGAGGAATGCACAAAGAGCGTATCCCCTGCGGCAATCCCGAGGTGCCGCATGTCTTCTACCAGCCGCACTTGGTCATGTGCCATTGGCCAACCTCTCCGACTCCGTGAAGACGACCAATCCGCCCGTATAGCTGTGAACGAAGTTCCGCCCACCTACAGGTACGAACTCTGCATTCCCGAAGAAGCCGATCAACGGAAATGCACCGATATCGCTTCGGATAGTCTGAATGTCGTGGTCTGGCTGACCATACAACCCGAACCCGCGTCCCAGACAGTTGAAGTAGAGACCGAAAGCAGGATCGCGACCCAGAAGCCGTTCCCTCAGGGCTGCCGTTGTCTGCTCGAGATCAGCGTGTGCCGCATCCGGAGTTCGACGATTGAACTGTATCGTTTGACCGACCTCGACGTGCTCGCCGATGGCAATCGAACCATCTTCCGGGTTCATCCCGATCAGGTTCCGAATCAGGAAGTCGCCTCGCCGTCTCTCCGAGTCGTATTCATCCATGGCAATACCCGCGAAGATCGCCGGTCCGACGTTTTCCTTCTGCGCAGGCGTCAGCTCGTCCAGCGCTTCCTTCAGGGCATCAATCGCCGAGACGAACGCGAGTTCGTGGATCACATTGTTGTCAGCCTTCGTGATCGTATAGGCCTGACCGAAAGGCTGGCATCCCTGCGCCACTCCCGTCAGGATCTCGAAGTTACCCTTCAGGAGAGCGCCTGCGACAGCGTCTGAACGCACATCTTCTCCGAGCCACTGGTAAGTACGCGAATCCATCGGCGAGCAGGACGCGGCCGCACCCACGATTGGGAAGCCAAGCGACGCACTCAGCCGCTGCACGATCTCAGCGGGATTTCCGGCAGAAATCGTCGGGAAGAGGCACAAAAGACCAGTCTCATCGGTGTGCGCCTCGAGCTCAAGCTCAAGACGCTCAACCGCTTCGTCCGCTGGCACGATGAACGGGATCGCATCAACAGCCTCGCCGCCAACTGCGAGCGCGACCACCCCCGCTGTCTGCTCGAGCTCCGCCTCGATCGAAAGCACACTCATCCCGCTGCATCCTACGATATTCTCGCATCCTGAAGCTTCGACAGCCGCCTGAATGCCGCTCTCGATCCTTGTCGCATGCACTCCCGATCCGAACAGGAACACAATCTCGAGTTCCTCCGCCTCGAAAGATTCAATAGCGGCACGGGCCGCCTCGGCGAAGGCAGTCTTCGTGTTCTGCTCGGTCGACTGGCCATATCCCGCCTTGATCATGCCTGCATCTCCCGTCCTTGGCTGCTATTTTGGAGCACCGCCAGCAAGGGCTCCTC
The DNA here is from genome assembly GCA_003526745.1 of Candidatus Latescibacterota bacterium. Taxonomy (GTDB): domain Bacteria; phylum Latescibacterota; class UBA2968; order UBA2968; family UBA2968; genus UBA2968. Next base: position 4,123 of record DPVD01000429.1, on the reverse strand, counting down.
GTTGGCCTCTACATATCGCATCGTCTGATCCATTGCCCACATTTGATAACATACCTGCTTCTGGACGGGCTTACTGAAGCTGTAGTTCTAAACTTCCGTCAACAGATGAAGACTCCTAGGCGTGATCGACCGAGAAACCGCGTTCAGATACTATACTGAGTCCGTTTTTTTCGCAGGGATGCTGCGGCGTGTCTCGTGGTCGAGCGCCATCTTCCCGGCACTTCTCGTGCATAGCGAAGCCGAGAACATCATAGTGAGCGGCAAGAGGTGGGTCAATCTCCACCAGCTTGGCCGGCAGCGTGATGTACGAGTTCCGATCGGAACCGATGTATTCCACCTAATGCAGATCGAACCAGACATCCACAGGCGCCTCCGTGAGAAGATTAAAGCAGAGCCTGAAGAACGTGTAACGGTGATCCACGTTTGGCTCGACAAAGGTATGCACACTGATTTGTTCCTATACGATCCAGAGAATTTGTGGCACAGTGACATTCGTTTCGACCCAGTATGCCACACGCGGCACCGTTCGCCTGCCTCTGCGCCTTATCGCCCCCGGACATCCAAAGGCAGAGGGTTTCGTTGGGATACTGTGACCCCTCCCAGAACTTCACGTGTACGCGTGGGCTTCCAGTCGGGTTTGCATCACACAGAAAGGAAATCCAGAACTGCGCCAGGACCGACTCGGACCAGAGATCGGGATCGACAACCAGGCGCCGGTGGACCTCAAAACAGGACGCTGGCACTAGGGGTTTGTGTGCGTGTGGTCGCGCAAAATCGAATGAGGTCGTCCCTGCGTGCCGCCCGTGAATCGACAAGCCGTCAGCCTGCCGTGTTGTCGATACTACCGAACGTTCACATCGGGCACCGTCCGGCCAGACACGACGAAAACATCTGCCTCGGCAGGATAGACCACCAGATCTCTGTTTTCTGGCAAACGGGAAGCAAAAGAGGGCAGACTCATCTGTGACCTTGCGCAAAAACGAGATCCATTACACTGGACGCGTGATCAATAGAGCTAATCTTAAAGCCTCGTAAGTTACAGGAAAACTTACAGATATATACGCCGTCCACTAGTCGGGCACAAATGTTGTCACCCGCCCGTAAATCCTTTATATTAGGGGCACTAGCGCAGATATGAAGCGCAGATTTCCGGACCTAACGGGGCTGAATCGGATGAATCTCAAAGAAACGGTGAAGTCTGAAAGAATCCGTCGCTTGGATCTCTCGTTCTACGTTGAAGTACAACAGGGAGCCCTAGTTGGCGAGGTTATTGAAAAAATGCAGGCGAACAACAGGAAGTGTGCCCTTATCCTCGACGGCAACAGCCTCGTCGGTATTTTCACAGCGCATGATATCCGAGACCACACTGGTGATACCGGAGCCCTGAGCAAGCCGATTGAGTCCGTAATGACCGCTGATCCGGAAACGATCGACGGAAACGCGTCCTTGGCACAGGCCATCGCGTTCCTGAATACGAAGCCCTACCGATATCTACCAGTCATGAACAAGGAGGGTCACGTGATGGGCACGCTCACGCACTTCGCGATCCTCAAGTACATCAGCGATTACTTTCCGGAAGACATCTACAATCTGCCCCCGGAACCCGACCAGATCGCGACGGCACGGGACGGAGCCTAACAAACCGAGGGAATGCGCGTCTCGCAGCGGGCTACCCACCAGGAGGTCACGCAACCATGGCCGAAACACCGGTCGACGAAAATGCAGAGAGTGCCGAGGGTCTCGCCGAAGTCGAAGCGATAGCGGTTCGCTTCGCGGGCGACTCTGGTGATGGTAGCCAGCTAATTGGCGGCGAATTCGCCAACACCTCAGCCATACTGGGGAACGACATCTCCACGCTCCCGGATTACCCGGCCGAGATCCGGGCACCCGCAGGAACCCTGCCGGGTGTTAGTGCTTTCCAGGTCCACATATCCAGCGAGGAGATCTACACACCTGGAGATCAGCCCGATGTTCTCATCGCCATGAATCCTGCGGCGCTGAAAGCCAACATCGGTGATGTGCCTCGTGGTGGAGTTGTGATCGCCAACACGGACAACTTCACGAAGAACAACCTTCGGAAGGCTGGATACCCCGAGAACCCTCTGGAAAACGGGTCGCTCGAGTCCTACCGGGTCTGCACGGTGCCGCTGACGACGCTTCACAAGGATGCGCTCGCGCATCTTGAAGGCCTCACGAACCGCCAAGTTGACATGATGAAGAACTTCTTCGGACTGGGCTTGGTCTACTGGATCTTCGACCGACCACTCGAGCCGACGATCCGGATGCTCGAAGAGAAGTTTGCGAGTCGCCCGATCGTCGTCGAGGGCAACGTAACGACGATGAAAGCCGGCTACAATTACGGCGAGAACACCGAGCAGTTCCAGTATCGCTACCGCGTCACGAAGGCACCGGTCGAGCCAGGAACCTACCGCGCCGTAACGGGCGCCCAGGCAACGGCTCTCGGATTCGTAACCGCCGCAAAAAAGGCCGGCCAGACGCTTTTCTACGGCAGCTATCCGATCACGCCAGCCAGCTCGCTCCTCGAGGAACTCGCCGCACTCAAAAACTTCGACGTGCGAACCTTCCAAGCCGAGGACGAGATCGCCGCGATGGGATCAGTCATTGGCGCAGCCTTCGGCGGCGCTCTCTCAGCGACAGGAACCAGCGGACCGGGTATCGCCCTCAAGAGCGAGGCAATCAATCTCGCGCTCGTCTGCGAACTCCCGATGGTCATCGTCAACTTCCAACGCGGTGGTCCCAGCACGGGTCTCCCGACAAAGGCTGAGCAGTCGGACCTTCTGCAGTGCATGTATGGCCGAAACGGTGAGAGCCCAATTCCGATCATCGCCGCTTCCACACCCGCGGAATGTTTCTACATGGGTATCGAGGCGTTCCGGATCGCCGTCGAGACGATGTCGCCCGTATTTCTGATGTGCGACGGATACCTGGTCTTCAGCTCAGAACCGTGGAAGATCCCAGATCCTGAAGATCTTCCGACCATCGAGGTCACACACCATACCGACGCAGAGAACTTCACCCCCTACTCTCGGGACCCCGAGACCCTCGCAAGACCCTGGGCGCTCCCGGGCACACCCGGCCTGGAGCACCGGATCGGCGGTCTCGCCAAGCAGGACGGCACCGGAAACGTTTCCTACGACCCGGCCGACCACCTGCACATGGTCAAAACGCGTGCCGCAAAGGTAGCAAAGATCGCTGATAGAATTCCCGAGCAGGAGGTGTTCGGTCCGGAGTGGGGGGACGTGCTCGTCGTCGGATGGGGGTCGACCTACGGTGCCCTGAGGTCTGCCGTAAGGCGCGCACAGGCGAAGGGCCAGAAGGTCGCACACGCGCAGGTCAAGTATCTCAACCCGTTCCCCAAGAACCTAGGCGACCTACTTCTCAAGTATGACAAGGTTCTTGTCCCCGAACTCAATATGGGCCAGCTCTCGAAACTGCTCGATCAGCAGTTCCCGCTCAAGGTGATCTCATACCCGAAGGTCGAGGGACAGCCGTTTAAAATCGCCGAAATCTCGAACAAGATCGACGAAATCCTCGACAACTGATCCCAGGGCGGGCGGTAACCTGCTACCCTATGGAGAACGACAATGGCCGATGCAACTGCAACACTGACACGCAAGGATCTGGTTTCTGACCAAGAGGTCCGCTGGTGCCCA
>DPVD01000429.1:0-154 GCA_003526745.1 Candidatus Latescibacterota bacterium | reverse complement strand
CCAAGAGGTCCGCTGGTGCCCAGGCTGCGGGGACTACGCGATCCTGGCACAGATGCAACGTGTTCTGCCCGAACTGGGCATCCCGAAGGAGAAGATGGTTTTTGTGTCAGGGATTGGATGCTCGAGCAGGTTTCCTTACTACATGAATACTTAC
>DPVD01000490.1:0-4821 GCA_003526745.1 Candidatus Latescibacterota bacterium | reverse complement strand
ACGAGAAAGACATCGTTCTCCGTTAACAAGCTCTGTATGAACGTCGTGCTCATCCACGTAAACACAACAGCATCCGACCACGCCAGCAGGTTCTCGAAGGGGATCTCGTCCGTAACGACGCGTATGCGATCGCCACCCAGCTCCGCGAGGAGAGAGTCCCACGTGTCTCGCGCATGGACCTCACGGGAGGGATAATCCTTGATCACGCATTCGTAGCGGTCCTGATACCTGACCAGCAACTCAATGATCGCACGGTGCTCATCCCAGCAGGAAAACTCCGAGTATGGCCTGTTATAGCCGAAGTAGAACCGGTTATATGGCCACAGGTTCCCTATCGCTAGCACGATACGCCGGATTCGATCCGGCTTGGGTTTCGTGTTGCCATACAGTTTTTCAAAAAAAGGTGTCCCGCACACATACGATTCGTGGCCGTCGATCCCGAGTGTCGTGAGAACACAATCGGGGGAAGCGATCAGGTCGGCGACGGCCTTGCCGTAGACGATGTGCTTTCGACACAGACGAAAGTCCGAAATATCGTAGCCCGGGAGGCTGTTGTATCCTCCGTATCCGCCGTGCATCCAACACGCGATCGGGATCCCCATCTCTTCGCACAGCCGGCCATAGACGAGGCTCGTCGGATGAAAGGAGGCCATACTCAGCACAAACACGGCATCCGGCCTCGTCTCTTCCAGCTTGCGGCGGCACGTCCGACGAAGCCCCTCCAGCGCCTCAAACTGCTCAAGAGCGCCGCGGACCACCGGCGCTACGACTTCGTAACCGTCGGACCCCGAGAACCGCATCGATTCGCGAAACACAGGATCAGCGGCAATCAGCGAAGCGGCTTCGCTCGAGGTGTGGGTCGGCCTCCTTCGGTTGGTCAGCTTGACCTCAGGTACCGAAACTACGTCGATGCCCTCGTTCTCGAGTGCACGTCCGATGGCATCCAGTTCCCGGCAACCCACGGAGAGCACGCGAAGGTCCTTGGGTCGGGTCCGCAGCGTCGACAGACGGTGGATAACAGCATCTGAGATCCGCCCCACCCGTCTCCGCACACGCCAAAGCTGTATCCGGGACAACCCGTTCTCCTCTTCATCTCGGAACCGGTCCGGAACAGGGGTCACCTTCAATGTGTAACCGTACTCTTCGGCCAGTTCGCGCAAAGCCCAGCCCTGCACGCTGAAGTCGTTTCCTGGCGCAAGATCCGGCAGGATACTGATAGGCCCGGGCGTCAGGCAATGGACGGTATCGACGGGGCCGACCGCGTCGAGTATGGAACGAGAGAGAAACAGTCGATACCAAGCCTGGTCTCTCGCGATCTTCAGCTGATAGGCCACGAAATCTGACGCACGGAGGCCTGTCTCCCTCAGAAACGGCCAGCATTCGGCGGCAATCGAGTCGATCCGTTCCGCTGCCTGCATCAGCCCACGGACGGACTCCGCGTAGAACGACCAGAGCGTCTCGTGACGGTAGAACGAGCGGATATCCCTATAAACCACGCCGGCTTGATTCAACGCTTGGCTTGCCGACGGGTGGCAAGACACGATCGTATCGGAAGACCCCAACTCCGCGAGCAGATCCTCCACCTGTTCAGGCAGCTCAACGACCGCTAGGGACCGACCGGACAAACCTGAGTCCGAGACGCTATCCCTCACAGGATATCTCCATGAACCATCAACATACCTTCTCGCTGAAGCCGCGTGAGGTGGTGTCGGAGAACTTCACGGACCTCGAACGGAAACCTAGTGACAAACTCGTCGGGCCCGTCGAAATGGTCATTCCCGTAGGTCTGATCGTCGTAGAACGTGAGCTCGACAAGCACGGACGTGCCTGTATACGCCTCCTTCAACCTCCGGCAGATCGTCTCCCACTCGGACAGGACATACCAGACGACCTCTCTGAAGATCACGAGATCGTAGGTTCTCGAACCATCGAGCACAGCGAGCGGCCCCCCGACCTCCACCTCGAGTTGCGGATAGCGAGCCTTCGAGTGCTCCACTGCGGTCTCGGACACATCACACCCAAAGAAGCGAGTATCGGGACAGGATTTTCTGAGCCAGTTGAGATGGAGACCTTTCCCGCTTCCGATACTCAGGACCGACTTGTATCCGTGTGCTGCCAGGATCTCACGCGACCGAGTAGAGCACGGGTTAGCCTCAAGGTCGACCTCCGTCTCGGGCCACGGGTCCTCGCATACCCGATACATCTCCTCGAACCGACCGATCAGCTTGCCGTTTTTAATAACGTAGTCGTGATAGTCGCCGGATTTCACCATGGCTGTATCCTCCCGGTGCGCCATGCCGAAAGTTCGTGTACTTTGGGTGAGCATTTACATCGTTCATACCGAGTGCCCGGAACCGCGTCTTTCTGGGGCGCAGAGTGGATCGAGCGTACAGTCATATACGACCAGAATCCATAGACGAATTCTCGGGACCCGATACTAGGGACGCCCGGGCTGGTCTTTGAACACGATGTCTAAGAGTGCCTCGATCACGCGATCCTGATCCCCATGCGTCAACGAGGTCGAGCACGGTAAACTCACGCAGCACGCATACAGGTCATCCGAAACACCCGTTCCGATGCGCAAGGCGTCCCTGAACATCGGCAGTCCGTGCATCGGTTTCCATAGAGGTCGTGCCTGTATCCCACGGTCGCCGAGTTCAGTGATCAAGCGCCGTCTGTCGCATCGTTCGGCGTCGATTCGCACGGTGTAGAGCCACGAAATTGAGGACGCCCAAGCCGCCTCCTTCTGAGATGTGATCCCCTGAACGGAGGAAAAAGCCTGATCATAGCGGGCCGCGATCGATCGCTTTGTCTCCAGAAACCGATCCAGCTGTTCGAGCTGTGCGCACCCTAGCGCGGCGAGAACGTTTACCATCCTGTAGTTGTAGCCGACTTCGTCGTGATCATACTCGATCGGATCACACTTGGCCTGGGTCGTCAAATGCTTAGCCCGCTTCGCCCAAGCCTCATCATCCGTGACGATCATCCCGCCGCCGCCTGCGGTGATAACTTTGTTCCCGTTGAAGCTGAAGCAACCGATGTCGCCGATCGTCCCCATTGGTCGACCGTCGAAGGTCGCCCCCAGGCTCTCGGAAGCATCCTCGACCAGCGGTAGTCCGTACGTCCCCGCCAACTCAGAAAGCGCATCCATGTTACACGGATGGCCGAGCAGGTGAACGGGCATCAGGGCCCCGACCCGTCGACCCGTCCGGCGATTCCGCAGCTCACCATCCACAGATTCGCAATCCGACTCGAGGAAACGGCGAACCAGTCCCGTGTCGATCTGCCAGTGATCCGGCTCCAAGTCCACCAGGACGGGATGCGCCCCGCAATACCTTACGGCGTTCGCCGTCGCGACAAAGGTAAGGTTGGGGATCACGACCTCGTCCTCTTCCCGAACCCCCGCGACCAGAAGCGCGATGTGGAGCGCCGCCGTGCCGCTGACCGCAGCAACAGCGAAGCCGGCATCGACACGCGCCGCCACGTCCTGTTCGAACCGATCTACAAAGGGTCCGACGGAAGAGACCCAGTTCGTGTCCAGGCACTCTTTGATGTACTCCCATTCCCGCCCCCCCAGAGTAGGCACGCTCAACGGAATCACGAGTAGCCTCCACGCAAACGGTCGAAAACGAACACCTCAGTTCCTGTAGATCGGGTCATCGACATTCTCGACTAAACCATTTTTAATCATGCGCATCACCTCGTCGATCCCTTCTGCAACCGTCGACGTCGTCTCGTATCCCAAGGTCTCGGCGATCTTGCCGAATGTCACACGGTAGTCCCGCGGGTCCTCATCCTTCTGGACATACTCGACCGCGGCATCGGGAATCCGTTCCATCAACAGATCCACGAGATCCTGCTTCCTGTAGTTTTCTGGATCACTCCCGACGTTGTAGACCTCCCCAGACACGAGATCGACGGGTGATTCAAGCACCGTGGCGACCGCTCTCGCCGCGTCTCTCACATGAACGTAGGGTCGCCAGAACTGCTCGCCATAAACGACAAGCTTGCCCCTGAGCATCATCTCCGCCGTGAAGTCGTTCACCGTCAGATCGAATCGCATCCGCGGAGACGCACCATACACGGTCGCAAACCGCAGGACGGTCTTGCACAGCGATGTGCCTGTCTGGTCAGCCAGAATCGCCCTCTCGACGGAAACCTTCGTCTCCGCATAAAGCGAGATCGGACAAAGCTCAGACCCTTCGGACACGAACTGCGTGGGGTCGGCCATCCGTCCGTAGTTGCTGCACGTCGAGGCGAACACGAGGCGCTCGACACCCGCATCCTCACACCGGTCGAGCAGGTTCAGCGATACTCGCTCGTTCACCCGTTTGGCAAGATCCGGTTCACGGGCGCACGCAGGGTCCCCAACGATCGCGGCGAGATGAACCACCGCATCAATCCCGTTGAGCGCTCGGGTCATCGTGTCCGAAGAACCGATATCGCCCCGGATAAATCGATACTCCGGGTGCGCCCAGAAACCGAGCAGTGCGTTTGCACCCTGGCTCAGGTTGTCCACGGCTGTCACACGATGGCCTGCCTCCAGCAAAACGCCCGTCAGCGTGGACCCGATGTATCCGGCACCACCTGTCACCAGCACGTGCACGGCTCAAGCCCCCTCTGCGTCTGCATCGCTCTTCGCTTTCTCATAGTCCTCGTGCTGTCCGATATCCATCCAGTACTCGCAGATCGGGAAGCTGACCACGCGCTTCTTCTTGGCCAACAGGACGTCAATCAGGTCCGTCATGTCCATCGGTTTGCCATCGGGAATGAAATCGTAGACCGTCGGATCCAGAAGGTAAAGTCCCGCGTTGGCAAAAA
>DPVD01000005.1:0-8286 GCA_003526745.1 Candidatus Latescibacterota bacterium | reverse complement strand
AGAGCCGACCACAAGATGGGGATCGTTTGATGTGTCAGCCACGCCAAGAGCGGGCTGACCAAGAGCAGCACGTGCAATATATAGATGGGTATTGCGACCGACAAGACGGATGCGCCGTAGTGTCTGGCCTTGCTCTGGTAGCGGATCTGCCGTGACCACTGACGATCGCGATGTGCCCGAGAGGGGACGGTTGACGCCGGATCGTGGTTGTAAGCGATGCGCCATCCGTATCTGTGGATACGACGCATCAGGAGGACATCGTCGCCACCAACGATGTGCCCGATCGCGTCGTAGCCACCCGCTTCCTCATATGCTTCTCGTCGGAACGCGAGGTTGCGGCCCGAACACGAAAGTGGGAAGCCTATCCCAATGCTGCCGGCGGTCAGGGCGTCAACCAAGAGCGATTGGAAGATCAGCAATCGCGCGAGTTTTCCGCCTGAGTCCACGAGGGGGGCAGGTCCGGCGACCAACCCAGTGCCCCGCCCGAAGACGGAGACTGTTGATGAGATCCAGTCTGGAGATGGGATACAGTCGGCATCGGTTGTTAAGATGATCGATCCTGTCGCCCGTGCCATGCCGACCTTCAGTGCGTTTTTCTTTGGACACTGGAGACTGGCGTGCTCAACTCGTATGACTTCCCACGCATTGAGGTCATCCACAATACGGCCCGCAATATCACCTGTGCCGTCGGTGGATCGCTCGTCGATCACGATCACCTGAATCAGATCGCGAACGTATGTTTGCTTCTTCAGCGCGTCCAGACAGGTCACGATGTTTCTGGATTCGTTGTGCGCAGCGATAAGGACCGTGACTGTGGGAGAGTCGTTTGATTGAGAGGTTATGCGACGAGACAGACCCCAGGTCAGCCCTATCGTGACCACGACATACAGAACGGTTAGGCCGATCAGGACGGCCAGGTATATCAAGACTTCAGCCGCCAAGAGCCTTCTCGATCCAGGAGAGGTTCTGTCCTGGCATAATCCCGTAGTTGTAGAAGGAAAGCAGACCTACTTCACAGCTACGCGCTGTCTCAACGGCTCTGCACAGCGTATCCACGTCCGTAGATGCGGGTGGGTAGGCCTGGAGGCCCACCCCGACTCTCTCGGGCGAACCCGTTTCAGCCGCGGCCGTTTTGAGCGTGGTTTCGATCTGGCTTGTGTCGGGCGTATAGCAGAGGTATTCCACAGCGTCGAGGGCGCTTGCGACTACTGTGATGTCAAGCCCCGAGGTCTCTCGCTCACCCATGGCCAGTAGCCGTGTGGGCACGCCGGAGGCAGAAGTGACCTCCTCGACAAGCGATGTGACCACGCTATTTCGCCAAGCGGCGAAGGCGGACAGGCCCTGAATCGATTCGATTAGTTCGTCGGGCGGTGTGCTGATCGGCTGGCCTCTGTCGAAAACCGTATCAACCTGCGCAGAGACGCGATCCCGAAGCGCGTCCACATCGACTCCTTGCGATTGGCCACCCTCGGTACAAGCATCGCAGAAGCAGAGCGAGAAGAGATATCGCCCTCCGGGTCCGAGGTCGAGACCGACTTTCGGGTGGAAGTGGGTGTGGCCGTATCCGCCGTAAGAAAGGGACTCGCATTCGAGTACGTCGACACCTGGCTGTGCTCCGATGTCGTGTGCAAGATTGGCCGCGTAGGCGCGCACGGCAGGGTGAGCCGGACATAGCTGATGAGTCAGCAGATCACCCGTACAGGTCTTCTGGACGAGATCAGGGTAGCGTGACCCGAGATGGGTGTTGTGCAGGAACAGCGTCCAGGCCACAATACCCAGTCCAGCCTTCTGGAATGCATCCACGCAGTCGGACCACTCGGCTCCGGTCATGATGTCGGAAAGGTCTGGTGCGAGCGGGCCGTCGAATCGGTCGGAAGAGACCGGGTAGTAAGCTGCCGATCGGGATGCAGTCAGAATCTTGGTCTTAGAGCGGGGCCGCAGTTGGTCGAAGCAGTGATAAGTCGCGGCCATGCTGACGGCTTGCAGACCTGTCCCGGCGATCTCGTTTGCGGCCCTTTCGGCACCGACATCCCTGACGTCCCAGGGATATGTCCATAGCGTTGTTTTCATGTTGAAAGGATCGTAAAAGGTAGTCCCAAAGCCCTAGTTTCTGCAACACTTGAGGGCCGAAACTGTTTGACACTACCAGGCCCTCCCGTTATACTGCGCGCCCGCTCCCAATAATAGTATTTTCAATGAGTTACGACCTCGCATGCAGATCCCACCGTTTCGTCCCGACAAGGCATACAAGGACCAGGAGTTCCTGAACAGTCGGGATGCCCGCACTATCCGAATTCTCTCCGAGTATGTCCAGCCGCTTCAGCGCTTCAGGGAAGAAGGTATAGACAGTACGATAGTCTTCTTCGGATCTGCACGTGTCAAAGACGCACAGGAGGCAGATCGCGCACTTAAGGCGGCGCAAAATGACGGCGAGGCCAGGAAGATCCGCGCCGCGGAAAGAGCTGTCGAAATCTCCAGGTATTACGAAGACGCCGTCACTCTCGCACGAATGCTGACCGAATGGTCGAACGGACGTCCGGAAGGGAGCCGGTTTGCTGTTTGCTCAGGTGGAGGTCCCGGTATCATGGAGGCCGCGAACCGGGGTGCTTCTGAAGCGGGTGGGCCGTCCATCGGCCTGAACATAAGTCTGCCGTTCGAGCAGTATCCGAATCCCTATATCTCAGACCGACTCGGGTTCGAGTTCCACTACTTCTTCATGCGGAAGTACTGGTTCGCCTACCTGGCGAAGGCCATCGTGGTACTTCCCGGCGGATTTGGGACGATGGACGAGTTGATGGAAGTGCTCACCCTGATCCAGACCGGCAAGATCGGGAAGCCGATACCGATGGTGATCTACGGCACAGACTTCTGGGACGACGTCCTCAGTCTCGACAAGATGGCCGAGTGGGGTGTTATCAGCGACTCGGACCTCGAGTTGTTGAAGTTTATCGACACCCCCGATGAGGCATTTCATTATCTCGTGGGGCAGCTTGACTCTCATTCTTCTGGATAAAGCCTGGGATCGCGACTCCGGGGCTTTTAACGATTCACCCAAGGCATCTTTCCAGAATGCTGAGGGACTCTGCACCTATTCGGCAGTGCGCTGGACATCCTGCTGCTGATCCATCGTGAAGGTCAGATTGAGATAGCGAATCTCCGTTAGACGGAGGAGCTCGGTACCCATTCCCAAGAACTCTAGGGCAGCTTGGTCGTGAGCCTGCTAGATCCAACCAAAACATCCGACTTTGCCGAATCCTGACGAGGGTCTCTTCGAAGGCACGGATATGGCCTAGGTTTCATCGCGCGCTTTACCCGTTTGCCCCAAATTCCTGATTTATTTAGGTCTTCCAAGCGTCCACGAGCGAGCGCCTCCGGCATCAGTTCCAACTGGCAATTGCTACGCTTGGCAACGTGCATATTTTGATTTCAAAGTATTGATATCGAACACCCGTATGGTTCGGTTTTCTCGTTTTGGTCGAGTCGGCTGGCTTAACTTGGGTCTCTGTAAAAAGACGTTGCGATATAGCCCAGACGTGGGAGCACGTTTTGTTACAACCTGAACTATGAGGACTTATGTCTCGGATCGTGACACTCACAACTGATTTCGGATACCAAGACAGCTATGTGGGTCAAATGAAGGGCGTGCTGCTCGGCCTGAACCCGAGCCTCACGATCGTCGACATCACACACGCGATAGAGCCACAGGACGTTCGACAAGGGGCTTATGTGGTATCGACCTCGTTTGAACAGTTTCCCGCTGGCACGATTCACGTGGGGGTCGTGGACCCGGGTGTAGGGACGGACCGGAGACCGATCATCGTCGTGCACGACGACGGATTGTTTGTGGGGCCTGACAACGGCCTCTTCACGGCCATACTGAAGACCGCTCGGTCGGTCGTAGAGATATCTAGGCCCTCGCTAATTAAAGATTCGGCGAGCTGTACGTTCCACGGGCGTGATCTGTTTTCACCCACGGCCGCGTTTCTCAGTCTTGGGGAGCCCGCAGCCTCGTTCGGGGACGAGGTTTCAGACCCGATTGCACTGGACGAGTGGACGACCGAGATGACTGGCTCCGGGATCCGAGGGCCCGTGCTACACGTCGATCGATTCGGAAATGCGATCACTTCGATTCGTCGAGTAGATCTGGGTGGAGATGTAACAGAGGTTGTGTGCGGGGAATTTCGGGTCCCCTGCCTGTCGAATACTTATGGAGAGGTCGACGAGGGTGAGGCGATTGCCTTAATCGGAAGTCAGGATACGCTGGAGCTGTCGGTTAGCGGGGGGAGTGTGGCGTCGAGCTTTGGGATCAAGCGAGGTGCCGAGGTGGAGGTCAGCTGGCGATTAGGACGCAGCGGAGTTCGGTGAGTTCGGTGATCGTGTGATCTGGGGTTTCAAGGGCTCCCTCGGGTTCGGCGTCTTTCTGGCGGCCCTTTAGTATCCGAACCGTGACGAGGCCGAGCCGGTTTCCGACTCGGATGTCGGAATCGAGCTTGTCTCCGATTGAGGCGATCTCGCCAGGTGGGCCTCCGAGGTATGATGTCGCCTGCTCGAGCTGGGCCGTCTTCTCGGGTTGGTCGATGCTTTCCTCGTGAATCCAGAGATTCCTTCCTTCCTCGAACACGTCTCCCAACCCTATCCGATCGATCTTCGTCAGCTGACGGCTTTTCCTGCCCGTGGTGACGATAGCTGGCGTGATGCGTTCGCCGATAAGCCATTCGATCGTGTCAACAGCGTCGGGGAAAGGCGCAATCTCCGGCACGCGATCGTCGTTATAGGTCTCTAGAGCTTCGGTGACGACCCTGTCCGGCAAGTCGTGGCGCCTCCCGATTTCACGGATGGCGTCTAGCGAACTGATCTTTGTCGACAACTGGATTTGAAGGTCGACCAAATCCTGGGGTGTCGTTTCGGAGATGTGGGTTGCGAGGAGAGATGCGGCACGGAGCCTTGCTGGATCTGTCAGCTGCCCCGTGCAGTCGAAGAGTGTATCGTCGAGGTCGAAGATAACACCCCCTACAGGTGTCATCGCTCGTCGCCCAAGCCCCAGTAGTCGGGGATCGGCAAGCCGCAATAAGTCCGACAAAGTGCGTCGGCAACCTTGTTCGAGTCGTGGCTGATGAAGTCACCCAAACCCCGCCCCATGACTTCTGGGCTGAACTCTTCGACGAAGTCGGCGCGCGTCCACTTTGCCGCAGCGTCCAGTGCATCTTCATCGCACGCCACGAGGACCTTGCCGTCCTTCTTGTATTGTTCCAGAAGAGGCGACCAGGCTTGGCCCTTCTCGGAGTGGAAGACACGAGGATCCTGGACGAGGACGTGGTCGATCAGGTCGCCGTCGGACGTCTCCTTGAGGTGTCTGAAGAGTGCGGCGATGTGGTCCGAAGCCAGGAATCCGTCTGATTGCCCCGGTTGGGTCGTGATATTGCAGACGTAGAAGGTTTTTCCCCGGTCGCGATCGATCAGAGCCTGACGGATCTCGGGAACGAGCAGGTTCGTGATGACCGAGGTGAAGAGGCTGCCAGGCCCAAGGATAACCAGGTCCGCGTTCCGGATCGCTTCGATCGCCTCCGAGGGTGCGACCACTTTGTTCCTTGCGGTGTCGAAGTCCTGATCGCCGCGCCCGTGCACCTCGACCTGACCGGTCTCTGGGTCAATCACCCGGTCGAGAGCGCCGCCCTGCTTTTCCAGCTCTGCTAAGATGTCCGCGTTCCGCACGAGGTATGCCTCTTTGAGAGCGGGCTTCCCTGGTTTCCGGACCATCCACTCCGTATATCGGTGCTCGCCATCCTCGAGCTCGGCGCAGATGTCGACGTTGTCGATCGACGATGGTAGAACCGTGCCTTGCACAGCGAGCATCTCACTGGCCGTGTGGATGGCTTCCTGAAAGTTGCCAAGCTGCTGAGTCAGTGCCGCGACGAGGAAGTTACCGATATGGTCGTTCTTGAAGATTCCGGCCTTCGACTCGTCGTTCGGGAACCGGTGATGGAATACGTTGTAAAGGCCGGGCGAGACCCGGCTCGGGTCTGCGAGAGCGGTCAGAGCGTTTCGGATGTCGCCCGGCGGCTGGACGCCTAGATTCCACCGGATTCTGCCTGAAGACGCACCGGTGTCGGTCACTGCGACGATTGCCGTGGGTGAGCGATCGTAGTTCCGGATGCCTCTGAGCACGGTCGGGAGGCCGGTACCGCCGCCGATGACGACCGTTCGGAAGCTGGCGCTGTCCTTGCCGATTCTTGAGAGGTTGATGAGCGTCGATACCTGGGAGAGGAACCCGATCGTGTAGTCCGGGCGATCGCCCTCACCGGGATCGACTTCGCCGAACCGGCCCCGTCTCAGCCAGACCGTTGTCAGGCCGAGCGTGTTCCCGGATCGGATCTCGTCCTGCGTTCGATCCCCGACGATGGCCACTTCCTCCGGCTTGTAGCCATACTCGTCCAGGATTTCGCTGATCCAGTAATCATGGGAAGGCGGACCTTCCATGATGATCCGGTCGAAGTAGGAGGCGACACCCAGTTGGTCGATCTTGTTTTGCTGCCTGGAGGTCCGGCCGACGGTCAGGAGGATCAGCTTGCACCCTAGAGATTTCAACTCGGTCAGGGCCTGAACCGCGTCGGGGTAGGGTGCGATCATCTCGACGTCTTCGCGATTGTAGACCGCTTCAAGGGCTCGGACGAATGACTCAACCTCGTCTGTGTCCGTGGCGCGCCGACGCTCGTGTTGCTGGTTCAGGAACTTCTGACAAAGCTCAGGATTGTCTGTGCCGAGCGACTTCGCGATGTCATAGAAGGCGAAGTAGTATGGGGAGGAAGAGTAGTATGGGCCGTGGTTGCGTTCGAGATCTTCGATACGTTTGATCGCATCTGCTTCGGACGGAAAGAAGCCGCATTCATGGAGAAGGCGGGCCACACGCTGACGTGCCGCTGAGACGAGCGGTCCCAGGTCGAAGAGCGTCCCGTCCAGGTCAAAGATGAGAGCTTTTACACGATGCATGGATACCTGAGTCGAAGGGTATACAGAAACTCAGGCTAATGTAGGCTTGGACCCTGAAAAAGTAAACGCGTAGCCCTGAATCGAGGTCCGCGGAGAGCGGGCATATGGGAGGATCAGATGCTTTTTTCAGGCGCTTGATCCTAACCGTTCGCGATTGCCTTGTGTTGACCGTTTGGCTCAGGCTCGAGGAGGACGTCGTCAGCCTTCAGGAGGTCCGAGATGGCGGCAGGCTTGTCGAGGGTGTGGGGTAATGTCAATTTCGTCCAGCTCGCGTCCGGATTCCCATTCGGGTTAGCCGGATATCACTAGCGGGTTGGTGCCGGGGATTGTGTGCGAGCAGAGTCGAGTGATGTCGAGCGTATTCACCCGTCGGGTCTCGGCCTATCGATGTGGCAATGTAAGGCGAGTCCTCCACGTCCTGTCCCTGTTTGTCTGCAGGACGTCCCGTAGAGTCATCCAGAACTTGGGTTCAGGCTCTGCTACACAGGGGAATGGAGGGACATCGACCATAAAGTCTGGCTTCACCAGTTTGAGCGCGTAGCGTAAGGAGCCTTCTACCGGGATCGATGCCAGCTACTCCGCCAAAGACCTGTGTTTATGGAAGATCGGGGTCAGAGACTACACGCTAAACTATGTCTTTGAAGTAAGTTAGGCTTATAGTCGCGCACTGCTTGTCACTTGACAATAAGCGGTTTCTTCTATAGATTGCGAGGCTGAAAAATGCCGGATAAGAATCAGGCTGTGTTGATAGTGGGGTTTGGGAATATAAGTCTGGATTATCGCGAGCACTGATTCGGAGAAAGGTGAAGACATATGCCAGTGAAGCGTGTTGGTATTCTGACCGGAGGCGGTGATTGCCCCGGATTGAACGCTGTGATCCGCGCGATCGTGCGGAAGGGGGTGGACCAGTATAATTTCGAGATCATCGGTATCCTGGAAGGCTGGAAGGGCATGATGGAAGGGCTCTATCGTCCGCTGGACCTGAAGGAGGTCTCGGGCATCCTGCCCAAAGGTGGTACGATTTTGAGCACGTCCCGGACGAACCCGTACAATATTGAGGGGGGCGCTCGCACCGTTAAGGACAACATGGGGCGGATGGAGCTGGATGCCCTAATCGCGATCGGTGGAGACGACACGATCGGGGTCGCGGCCAAGCTGCACGAAGACAGCGTCAAGGTCGTGGGTGTTCCGAAGACGATCGACAACGATCTTGAGGTAACGGACCAGACGTTCGGATTCGATACGGCGATCAACATCGTGATGGATGCGATCGATCGGCTCCACACCACGGCCGAGTCA
>DPVD01000486.1:3166-5684 GCA_003526745.1 Candidatus Latescibacterota bacterium | reverse complement strand
AGAAGGCTCTGGACGATCGCACGCTCGACGCTAACGGCGCTGCCGACCCAGCGTGACGAGCTTGCCCAGACAAGAGCTTTAGCTCCAATTCCGCCACCCCGCGCGGGGACCCCCTTCTCTAAGGGCGGCTGCGGACCTTGGAAAGGATGGAACGGCAGCGGGCGGCCCGGCCCTCATATAGGACAGGTCCGATCGGACTGGCCGGTTTGTGAAGAACTCAGGTCCAAAGCTGACTGAGTTGTTCCGGCCCAGTTCGAGTAATCCCCGAGGCCAACCGCCTCGGCTGATTTTCAGCACTGATCCGCTTCGTGAATGGCGTGATCGTCGATCTCCTCCACCTCTCTCGGTCCCGATTGGATAACAATCTGGACGTGCCTCATACGGGCCGCCTACAGCGAAGCGGCGCGACGTCCTACATCGAGGGCTTGGACGAAGGATCCGGACGGATGGCTGATAGCAACAGGGCCTGTGCGGGGCAGGAGGTCGAGGGGCTTCCCCCGCACTTCTACGTGCCGCGCGAGGGCGAGTTGCTCTACCACTACACGAGCATTGCGGGTGCGCGCGGGATCCTCGCCGGGGACGCCCTCTGGCTGTCGGATTTTGCCTGCATGAACGATCCGGACGAATATACCTACGCCCGGGATTGCTTTCTCGAAGTCTACCGGGACCGTCCAGTCTTCGTCGATATGGTGCCACGACTTTTGGCCACGTCCGCGCTGCTTGGGCTTGAGAACAATACCAAGATGTTTATCGGCTGCCTATCCCCGACTGATGACGACCCCGGCCAATGGGAGCGCTACGGGGACGGCGGAACTGGCTGCGCTATTGGAACCGACGCCCGCTTCCTCGTGGATTGGGCAGGGGTGAACGTCCGACGCGTCGTCTATGATCGTGACGGACTGGACCGCTTCGTCGGAGCGGGACTGATGATGCTCCAAGAGGAGCATGAACTGGAGCCCGACGATCGGGAAGCGCTTCTCGAGCTGGCGCAATTCTTCGTCAGCGACCTTTATGCGTTTAAACGGCCTCAGCATCGATCCGAACGGGAGATCAGGATCTCTCGGCTCCTTATCCGGGATGCGGGCGTGGCGAGCGGGTTTAGTGATCACGGCGGCAACTGTCCCGAAGGGCACGTAGATGCCCTACCAGTAGGCGTCAGGGAAGGCCGCTACGGCCCGACGCCTTACGTGGCGCTGCCGCTGTCACAAGGCGATCGAAAGGGTATTCGCTCTTTGACACTCGGGCCGTCTTTCCCCGGCAACCGTCCAGCAGACGCCGATGAATTAATCGCTTCCTGCCCGCCAAGCATCGAAATTCGGCGCGCTGAACCGCGTTCGTAGCGGACCGACAGCTACGTGGCCTCTGTGCTCCGAAAGAAGACAGTCCGCTTCCGACCCATTCAAGCCGCCGGTTAGACTGTTTCAGTTTCAAATCTGATTTGCGGCGCGCGCGAGTTCGCGACCTAAATTGACAAAAACCTTGACCGCCGCGGGCGGATAACGTCCGCTTAGGCAATAAATGCACAAGGGCGCGAGCATAGGGCTCCACGACCGTTGTCTTCTCTGTCGGTTACCCAGCAACGCCAGGTTGGCCCGGCTGCCGGAAAGTCTTCGCTCCGAATAACTAACGACCATCGCCGGTCGTCAGAACCCCACCGTGAGTAAATGATCGTTGCCGCTCCCTTCTGGAAGACACGACTGCGGGCCGCAATAGGGGTGTGCAGGGCTACTTTTCACATTTCCACTTCCGGCATTTCGATACCAATTACAAAGAGTTCGCCCATCCTACTGACTTTCGAAACTCGAGCCTCGAAATTCAGCCCTTCGATTGCCACGAAATCGCCCGAGGGCCGACCCGCGGAGGATGCGAGCAAGGTCTCCGGGATTGCTCCGGAGGTGGTTAGCAACACCCGATCGTGGTCTACCCAGCAGTTCTGGCTTCGCATCGCGAGCGAGCACCCGAGGACCCCTCTTGACCATATGAACCTGCCCGAAGAGAACGGCAGGGAACTGTCGATGACTTCGAAACCGAGACCGTTATCGGCGTCGACCCGCATAATGAGGCTCGTGGGATCCATTCCGACGAGCTCGAGCACCTTCGCGGTGAGAGAACTCATCCTCGTCTGATCGAAGGGCTCTCTGTCATCCTTCATGACCGACACATACGCATCGTGATCCTGCAATACCGAAGTCATGAGTGCGACGAGTGGTTCGACGCGCTCGGCGACTATCCTCGACCGAGCCCTGTCGAGATCGTCTCGCACCGTGACGACCCGAGCATGGAGAAGAAGGCGTCCTCCGTCTCCCTTCACGAAATCGATCCGCTCGAGAGTGGCCTTGGATCTCGTTTGAAACATGGGTTGCAGCTGTTTCCATGTTTCCTCCGCCATCTCGATCAGAGCCTCTTTCTCAGCGATCAACTGGCCGATCGATGCCATTAGGGTCGATCGGATGACACGAACGTCCGGTTCGGAAGTGGTATCGATCGGTATGAGGAGATTGGGGGAGGACAATCGTCG
>DPVD01000486.1:0-2889 GCA_003526745.1 Candidatus Latescibacterota bacterium | reverse complement strand
ATGAGGAGAGTGGGGGAGGACAATCGTCGGATGTCTTGATCGAATACGGATATCTCGACGTTCGCGGAACCTTGGACGTGAGACAGTCGGATCGGGAAGGTTGCGTCCAACCCGAGGTCCGCAAGAACTCGTCGAAACGCATGCTCATGGCCCTGCGCTGCCTCCCAATCCGAGCGGCCACTGTCCTGGCAATCGTCGAAGATGATTTTCTCGCCTACGACTGGATCAATATGGGTGCTCGATAAGGCCATGCTGCAGTCCGTTGTGGTGTTGGGCCGGTACTTTATATGATGGAGGATCGGCGCTCCCAAGCTGCCTCGACGCGACGCGGGCTACCGCTTGTAAATGAGAATATTGATCTAGAGCAGCCGACCAGCACGACGCGAGAGCCTGAGCTGTAGCGCATTAGGGTCAGGATGACGCTAGGCCGCCGAGCGCTTTGACGGTCCGCCATCCGAACGATGGAAATGTGTGCCGAGCCGTAACGGCAGTCGCGGGGCGCATCCGATTACGGCAGCTAGATCAATCCCAGCGCGAGGTCCGTCATGAACTTCTCGTGCCACCTTCGTCCGAAATGCTGCCCGGCGCTCCGGGGGAGCTTCAGGCCGATCTCGTGGAGAAGGCCTTCGAGATGGACGATCCGGGCGCCGTGGCCCTGCCGGTGACCCAGCCTCATGCTACCCCCATCGGGACCGCAAAATATCCAGGCATCCTCGCGAGCGAGCGCATGCGTCCACAGATGAAGTTCTCCGTCATGAACCGATGAGCCGCCATAGAGACGAAGTACGAGCACCTCGTCTTCGTCCACCTCGTTCACGGTCAACGATGCACGCAGCGCTCGTTCATCGATTTCGACCTTCCGTTCGCGCAGCTGGTTTCCCGTCTGCGTCTCCTCGATGCATTTCTCGACGGTCTCGAGGTTGTAGCCTCCCGCCAATGCATCCCAGCAACCCGTAAGATGGGCTTCGAGGATGACGTTCGTATCGACGAGAACCGGTTTGTCACGAAGCCGCACGGTAGGTGTTTCAGGCCGCGTCCGCCATAGGTCCGCCCATCGTTGACGGACGCACGACCCCGTGATCATCGAACAGCCGACCCATTGCTTCTATCGTCAGATCGGTGAGCACGGCTGCCCTGCTGACGGAGATCAACCCTCTGGATATTGCCTTAGCCAGACGTTCGGCGAAGGGGCGGCTGAAGAGAGGGGGCAGTGCAGTGGCACGGCGAGCAAGCTTCCGGCGCGAGGAGTTATGCAGGTATTCCGGACAGATGATGCCTGCGTCGATGAGTTCGTATCCGAGGGCCTGAGCAGAAACCCCGAGAACGCCGGCCTTCTCCTTCACCCACTCGTTCACGTCTTCTCCCGGCTCGCCGAGTGCCTCGATGGCCTCCTTCGGCATGAGGAGGCCGGCTGCGAAACGGTCTGCGAGTTGCTCGATGCGCTTCAGTTTCTTGGCTTCGGCATCATTGGCCGCCTCACCGTCCAGCCATTTCGGCGGCATGGTCTTCCATGTCAGGAGGTGGAAGAGTTCATGCGCGAGATCGAAGTTTCTGCGGCCTTCCGGTTCACGCCGGTTGATGAGAGCGACATCTAGGTCCGGAAGGGTGCTCGCGGCGCCGGAAATTCCGGGCAGCGCATCCACCATCAGCACGAGGATGCCCATGCGCTGCTGCATCACGTCAGCCAGTGCTTTACCGGGAGCAATTCCCAGCTCGAGTTGGCGGGCCATCGCACTTCCCGCTGCGGTCGCCTCTTCGAAGGAACTCTTGAATGTCAGGTCGAGGGTATGACGGAGCGCACTTCGATCCTCCCCGAGAGCGCGACCGAATTCGCGGTACGCCCCGATCCATTCCGAGGCTCGCTCCTCGAACTGCCGTAGGTCATCGATCTCGCTATCCGATTGCCTCCAGGAAAACTTCGGCGTCGCCATGGGTATGAACGGGTTGGTGAAGCGCTCCAGAGGGACATCGAAGAATTCGAGTACCGTCATGAGTTCTGGAACCGTGATACGACGCTCATCGGCCTCGATCTGGCCGATCGTCTGCCGGTTCTCAAGCCCGAGAACCTCCCGCAGTCTGTCCTGTGTGACGCCGCTCTTCTCTCTCAACGCACGTATTCGCTCGCCGACTCTGATTTCCATTTTCATTCTCCACTATGCAATATAATCTTGCATTTTCTCCTATGCAAGGCCTTCCTATCGTCGCTGCCGTACCTTCATCGCCCTGAAATGGGCATGGCGAAGAAACTGCTCGAGATGCGGCGCCGCACGCTCGGGGTTTTTGGCGGCGATCATTGCCTCGAGCGAGCGCCAGCCGTTGTACAGAACGTCGTGATCCCGCTCAGCTATGGCGAGTTCGAAAAGCATGAGCAGAAAGGTCGCGACCACATCGGTTTCCGCCTTGCGCGATGGCAGGCCCGGGTCGACGGCATTGGCTGCGACAAGGCGGTGATCGGCTGCGATGCCCAAACCGGCACACGCATCCCGCAACGACGGGAATCGGTCCTTCGCTGCCCTGGTGTGGCGACGCATGAGATCGACGTGATCGGCTTGCTGGAGATATTCGAGTAGGGGCAGATCGAACAACCAGTGGCGGGCCGCTCTTCTGCGTATGACTCCCAGATCATGGCCTGTACCGTTGTACGAGACGAGGATCGAACTCGCTGGATGAGCGCCGACGATCGCGTCGAGGCGGAGAAGCAGATCGTGCTCTTCCTCGCTCTCTCCCGAGACCAGTTCGACATTATCCCAGACATTCTTTCGCAATCGCGCGGTGAGGACCGCGAACGCAGAAAGCTTTTCCAGGCCGATGCGCCACCCTTTGCCGCCGCCGGCAAGCGCACGAGCGGTAGGATCCTGCTTGGTCTCGATATCGAGGACGAGATAGTTG
>DPVD01000253.1:0-23216 GCA_003526745.1 Candidatus Latescibacterota bacterium | reverse complement strand
AAGACTGTGAGACCTGCGGCCCCATTTACGGCACGGAATCGCGCCCGGACCGCAGTTCATGCGTAAACTATGCGAACCCGTCTGACAAGTCAAACTAATTGTCCCAGAGAGCCGATCTGTATCGCACGAATTGACAAAGGTTGTTGATTTCCCTATAGTTAAAAGTCTGAAAACCTTGTTTGACCGGCCAGATCCTGACATAATCCTGACTGCTTTGGACCGCAGGTTCGGGCTCCCTCGATGCTCCACGCAACCCGCTTATTCCACCAAACAGGCATTCTGAATACTGCATGGCATTAAACCCTGAGAACCCTCTTATCGTTCAGAGCGACCTGACGGTCCTGGTCGAGGTTAACGCTCTGAAGTACGAAGAGGCCCGAGACGAGCTCGCCCGCTTCGCCGAGCTTGAGAAGAGCCCCGAGCATATCCACACATACAGGATCACCCCTCTCTCGCTGTGGAATGCCGCTGCCGCAGGGCTAAGCGCACCAGAGATCGAGGAGACGCTCAAGTCCTACAGCAAATACGACATCCCTCAGAACGTATCTGTCGAGATCAACGAAATTATCGGCCGTTATGGCAGACTCGAACTGAAGAAGGACGGGCCCGAGCTGATTCTCGCAACTGACGAGCCCCACTTGCTCGTGGAGGTCATCCGAAACAAAATCGTCGTCCCCTTCCTGAAGGATCAGATCGACGATGTTAGCATTCAGATCGACCCACTCTATCGAGGGCACCTCAAGCAGGCCCTTACGAAGATCGGTTTTCCCGTCCGGGACCTCGCAGGATATCTCCCAGGCGCACCGCTGGAGCTGGGCACCCGGGATTTCACGCTTGCGGAAAAGCAGTTCTCATTCAGGGACTACCAGAAGGAAGCGGCTAGCATCTTCTACGCAGGCGGCGGAGTGGAAGGCGGCAGTGGGACGATCGTGCTCCCGTGCGGCGCAGGGAAGACAATCGTCGGGATCGGAATCCTAAACCAGTATCAGTGTCAGACACTGATACTAACGACCAACATCACAGCTTCCCGTCAGTGGAAGCAGGAATTGCTTGACAAAACCACGCTTCGTGAAGACCAGATCGGCGAGTATTCAGGCGAGAAGAAGGAAATAAGACCGATCACGGTCGCCACCTACCAGATCCTGACCTACCGAAAGAAGAAGGGTGGCAAATTCCCTCACTTCGAGATCTTCAACCAAGGCAACTGGGGACTGATCATATACGATGAGGTGCACTTGCTTCCCGCTCCTGTGTTCAGGTTTACGGCAGAGATCCAAGCGCGACGGCGCCTTGGCCTGACCGCAACCTTGGTCCGCGAGGACGGCCTCGAGACAGACGTCTTTAGCCTAATCGGGCCGAAGCGATACGATGTTCCCTGGCGCGAGCTCGAGAGCAAGGGATGGATCGCCACGGCAGAATGTCTGGAAGTCCGGATACCACTCCCCGACGAATTGCGGATGGAGTATGCCGTCGCGGGTGGTCGGATGAAGTTCAGGATTTCTTCGGAGAACCCGGATAAGATCGGCATTGTAAAAGAGCTGTGCGAAAAGCACAAAGACGATCAAATCCTCGTGATCGGCCAGTATCTTAACCAGCTTGAAGCGCTGGCGAAAGAGCTCGGTGTCCCAGTCATCCAAGGCAAAACACCGAACGAGGAACGCGACGAACTTTACAGCAAGTTCAGGACGGGGACGCTCGGGATGCTGATCGTTTCGAAAGTGGCGAATTTCGCCGTCGATCTGCCGGATGCGAACGTTGCGATCCAAGTATCGGGCACCTTTGGCTCGCGTCAGGAAGAGGCACAGCGACTGGGTCGAATCCTGAGACCCAAGACCGGCGAGAACCTCGCGCACTTCTACACGCTCGTCACCAAAGACACTCGTGAACAGGAATTCGCACGCAACAGACAGATGTTCCTGACAGAGCAGGGCTACCGCTACGCCATCCTCGACGCCGCAGATCTGAACAAGGAATCCGAAGGCCAGATCGCGGCATCCTGACCGTTATGGGCTCCTCGAAGCTCCTCCCCTATATCGCTATCGTTCGTCCGCTAAACGTCTGCCTGACAGCCGGGGGGGTCCTCTTGGGAGGTTGGCTTGCTGTGGCCAACCTAAGCCCGTTACTCTGGCTTGCATCCCTTTCCGCAGCCTTGATCGCAGCCGCTGGCTACGTTCAGAACGACCTCGTCGACATCGAAATTGACCGTATCAACCACCCGGATCGGCCCCTGCCCCGTGGGACCGTATCTGGAAGGTTCGCCAGAACCTTCAGTGCTATCGCTTATACCATTGGCCTGATCGTCAGCATTCCCCTTCCGATAGCCTGCCGCATCTTGGCACTCGGAATCGTTGGGTCGCTCTTCCTCTACAATATCTGGCTAAAGCATCTCCCACTAGTAGGCAACCTGATCGTGGCTGCTACAGGTGGCGCCCCTTTCGCTTTCGGTGGTCTGACTGTCGAACTTGTTGCGCCCTCGCTGTTGCCCGCCAGCCTGGCCGTGATCTTCCATCTCAGCCGAGAGATTCTGAAGGATGTCCAGGATCGAATGGGAGACGAACGTGCCTCTATCGCCACCCTCCCCGTTCTAGCAGGTGAGACAGCGAGCAAGACAATTGTCACCGTGCTCCTTCTAGGTCTGGTCGTGGCGATCCCGCTCCCCGCATTCTGGAACTGGGCGGGACCCGCCTTTCTTTTACTGGGACTCGCACTCAGTGCACTGCTCATATTGACAGTCTGTCTGGTCTGGCAGGCCCAGGAAGATGCCCTCCTAGAGCGCCCAAGCCGCCTCCTGAAAGCCGGCATGCTACTTGGGATTGCTGCTTTTTTGCTAGATTCCCTGATTTCATAGGTATTCCCACCGCTCGCCCCTTCTTGACACAACTCATTGATTATGCTAACTTAAGGAGCAATTATGAGTTACGGATCGCGGCAGATCGACGTCGCGGATGCCCCGGATCAGTGACTTTGGAGGTGCGGCTTGGGTACGACCACAAAGAAAGAGCTCGCTCTGATGGTCTCGCAGAAGACCGGATGCAAAAAGAACTTGGCCTCAGACATGGTCGACACCGTGTTCGAGGCTATGAGAGAGAGCTTGGTGAAGGCTCAGCGGATTGAGATCCGTGGTTTCGGCGTCTTTCAGGTTAAGGAGACACGCCCAAAACCCGCAGCCCGCAACCCTAGAACGGGGCAGATCATCCACGTTCCCGCTCGTCGCAAGACACACTTCAGACCCGGGAAGCTCCTGAAAGAGCAGCTGCACCGTCCAACCCCGCCGCCGACCAAGGAAACAGGTTTCGACAAGATCGCACAGGACGGCCATTTACCCCAGCCTAGTCCGCCGCCGAGTTCCCATTCCTCTCAGTTCTAGCCAAAACCTTACTACAGAAAGCCCCCAGAATACCGAGGGCTTTCTGTAGTAAGGTTTTGGCTAGAGACCGACGCATCATGTGCGACGAGGCGTACGAGAAGTCCGAAACACTCTGATGTGTTTGTGGATTTTCTAAACCCTAACTTCTTCCTTTGAACCCTTCCCGTCTGAAAAGCCCGCTTACCAGCCAGCTCTGACCGGGCTATCTTGACATCACCACCCTGCTCGACTAACATTTCCACCGCTGCAAAAAACTGATGAAGCGTGCCCTGATCATAGAGGACCAGCGTCCTGTGCGGGAATCCCTTGGCGAGCTGCTGAAGATCGCCGGGTTCGAAGTACGTCTGGTCGGAGACGGTCATGCTGCACTCGAAGAGGCGATGGCCAACACCTACGACCTTCTGACGGTCGACCTGAACATGCCTTCTCTGGACGGTCTAAGCTTGATCGAATCGGTTGTCTCGACCGACGGTCCTAACAGTCAAACCCCGATCGTTGTGATCTCCGCCTACCTCAGCCAAGATACCGAAGACACCCTTCAAGAACACGGTGTCATCGACTGCCTCTCAAAACCTTTCGAAGCTGAACGACTACTTGAACTCGCGAACGATGTCACTAAATAAGCCAGCCAACGCCGCAGCACAGATACGTCAGCTCGTCGATGAGCTCAACGAACACGATTACCGCTACCGGATTCTGGCCGACCCGACCATATCCGATCAGGAGTTCGACGAGCTGATGAAGAATCTCCAAGCCTTGGAGGCCGCACATCCCGATCTGGTTATCCCGGAGTCGCCAACGCTTCGTGTCGGATCCGACCTCACCAAAACCTTCACGACCGTCGTTCACGAAGTTCCGATGCTGAGCCTAGACAACACCTACTCGCCGGAGGAAGTCTTCGAGTTCGACAAACGAGTCAACCGAGACCTACCCGATTCAGACATCGCCTACTCTGTCGAGTTGAAGATCGACGGGGTCGCACTCAGCCTGATCTATCAGGATGGGCTACTCATACGCGGTGTGACTCGAGGCGACGGCCGACAGGGCGAAGACATCACGCCAAACGTCCGGACGATCCGGTCCATCCCGATTCGTCTTAGAGGCGACCTCAGGAACTGCGAGGTCAGAGGCGAGGTTTACCTGTCACATAAGGCCTTCTCGGCGATCAACGCAGAGCGAGAGACGAACGAAGAACCACTCTTGGCGAACCCGAGAAACTCCGCTGCCGGCACGCTTAAGCTTCAGGATCCTCAGACCGTGGCGAATCGGAATCTGAGTTTTTTCGCATACGCACTCCGAACGCATGAAGCACCGACGGACTCTCACTTCGACCGTCTTCAGCTCCTCGAGGACTCCGGTTTCGCAGTCAATCCTGAGAGACGTCGTCTCCAGAAGGCCGAAGAGGTTATCGCGTATGGTGAGGAATATGGCGCAAGACGGAACAAACTCCCCTACGAGATCGACGGCGTCGTCGTCAAGCTGGACAGCCAAGAGCTCCAGGAAGAACTGGGCGCGACAAGCAAAGCTCCGAGATGGGCAGTCGCATACAAGTTCACCGCCGAGCAGGCCGAAACCATCCTCGAGGAGGTTGGTCTACAAGTCGGACGTACTGGGACAATCACCCCGGTGGCCCACCTCTCCCCCGTCCTTATCGCAGGCACGACGGTAAGCAGAGCGACCCTGCATAATTTCGAGGAGCTCGCCCGTAAGGACATCCGTGAGGGAGACAAGGTCCTGATCGAAAAAGGCGGTGACATCATTCCCAAGGTTGTTTCGGTTGTATCGGACGGACGCCCCAAAGATTCTAAACCGTATCCTCCTCCCTCAAACTGCCCAGTCTGCAATGGCCCTCTTGTGACGGACGAATCCGAAGTCGCCATACGCTGCTCGAACGTCAGCTGTCCCGCGCAGTTGAAGGGAAACATTCGCCACTTCGCTTCCCGCACCGCCATGGACATCGAGGGTCTCGGATCAGCGCTGATCGATCAGCTTGTCGAGGCGTCAGTTATCCAGGATGTAGGCGACCTCTACTCGCTGACTGTAGATCAGATTGCAGGTCTCGAAAGGATGGGCACCAAGTCCGCAGAAAATGTGGTCAAGGCGATAGAGCGATCCAGGACTCAGCCCCTGAATCGGCTTCTCTTCTCGCTCGGGATTCGACACATCGGGGTAACCGTGGCACAGTCACTTGCGGATGCTTTTCGATCGATCGACGCACTGCGTGAGACGGATGAAGAAACGATGCTCGAGGTAGACGAGATCGGCCCGATCATCGTCCAGAGTCTGAGAGATCATCTCGCGAACGAGAGGAACTGGGGAGTCATCGATAAGCTCAAAGCGGCCGGTGTCACGACCGAATCAGAGGCGCGTGCCCAAGCAGCCGCAGACTCGCCAATCTCAGGCAAGACCGTGGTCGTGACAGGTACGCTTGAAAGGTGGGGCAGGAACGAGATTCAGAACCTCATCCGCGACCTCGGTGGCAAACCGACATCCAGCGTCAGCAAGAAGACGGATCTCGTGGTTGTCGGAGAGTCTGCAGGATCGAAGAAGACGAAAGCCGACAAGCTCGGAATCGAGATCCTCGACGAGGCAGGTTTCGCGGGTCTGATCGGAGCAGTCTGATGTCTCCGGCCGTTATCGTTCTTAGAAACAGGGGTTTATGCGATCTGATTTTTTGATTTGGCTTGACACCATAGATGCAAATCCCTAGACTACTCTCGCATAAGTTTGGGGCCGTAGCTCAGATGGGAGAGCGCCTGAATGGCATTCAGGAGGTCAGGGGTTCGATCCCCCTCGGCTCCACCATAGAAAACCAAAAGGCTTACGTGAAAACTGCGTAAGCCTCTTTTATGATTTACACATATTTGGCCTGTCAGAAAGGGCTAAACTCAGATCAAGGGATCTTGAAGTCGATGAACATTCCGAGCGAAAACGACAAGCAGATGACGCTCAAACGGTTGAATCAGCACAAGAAGAAGTATAGCCGTAAAGGCATCTCCGACATTCGTGTTCGTTGGAAGGGAAACTACATGTTTTTGGATGTGGTGAAGGAAAGTAAGTCGGGGCTGTTCGGAAACTTCTTCGGAAACAAAACAGTGCGGGGTGTCGGAAAGGTTGCGCGACTGGAGTTCTTGGGTCCCAACAAGTGGAAATTGCTGATCTACAAGTTAGATGTTAACAAGTACGGCCCTCATCCCCACTTCAATGAGGGAACGGTAGAACAGTGTTTGGATGCGACAGCGGAGATCTTCTTCTAGACACGACATCCAGACGATGGAAATCGAAGGCGCAACCGCGGGTCGAACCATTTCTGCTTACTTATGCCCCTTCCGCGCTGTCCTGAACGAATGAGGCAGCCTCTTCAATCAGTTCCGGCCGTGCGCCCTCCCGGACGGCCTCCTCCGTGAGATGTCGACGCCACCGTCGCGCACCTGGCATCCCGGCGTACAGTCCAACGATATGACGTGTCATCTGGTGAAGCTTTGTCCCTCTCGCCGTCTCCGAGTGCGCATACCGAGCAAAGCGCCTGACGACCTCTGCTCGTGTCGGGGCTTCACGCTGAGCTCCGTATACCAAAGAATCCACGTCTGCAAGCATATACGGGTTCTCATAAGCGGAACGTCCAACCATAACACCATCGACCCAGGCCAATTGCTCCCGAGCCTCGTCGATCGTCCTGATCCCACCGTTGATGAGGACTTCCAGTTCCGGAAATTCGCTTTTGATGCGATGAACGACCTCGTATTGCAGCGGCGGGATCTCTCTGTTCTCCTTGGGACTCAGACCCTGCAGCCAGGCCTTCCGAGCGTGAAACGTGAAGGTCTCAGGGCCGCTACACCGGACCGTGTCGACGAACGCAGCAAGCTCATCATACGAATCCCGGTCGTCGATCCCAATCCTCGTCTTCACTGTCACGGGGATGGACACGGCGGACTGCATTGCCGCGACGCAGTCCGCAACCAGTTGAGGTTCGGCCATCAGGCAGGCACCAAACCGCCCCGACTGCACGCGATCGCTTGGACATCCGACGTTCAGGTTGATCTCGTCGTATCCGAAAGCCTCACCAATCCGCGCAGCGACAGCGAGATCCCCTGGGTGGCTGCCCCCAAGCTGAAGCGCAATGGGATGTTCAGCGTCGTTAAAGCTAAGAAGTCGCCGTAGATCACCGTGCATAACCGCGCTCGCCGTTACCATCTCCGTGTAGAGCACGGCGTGACGAGAAATCAGCCGGAGAAAGTAACGTTCGTGCCGGTCCGTGCAGTCCATCATGGGAGCGACGCAGAATCGTCTGTCGATTTTACTGTCCATACAAGGTGAATGTAACAAAAAACGGCAAGCCGATGATCCGACCCGCCGTCTTGTCTTGCGCTTTAATGAGAACCGGAGGAACAGTAATCAGGAAGGATCGGACAAAGCCCATCCTTCCTGCACATAGATCAGGGCCCTAGACAAGTCTTCCCTCCGTCTCTGAGTTCCTACCAGCCTTCCCTATATCCTGTTTTCATAGCCTGCCCCCAACCTTTCGAGGGGGGCAGGCCGACTCATACCCGTCCTCTGCGATTAATCTCAGGCAAATGCGGGAAGCCCGAGTTCGTCACGGTTGACGATGCTAGGTGCGGCCTTCGGATTCTCGCCCTCAAGAAAGTCAAGGATATCGTCCTGATCCTGCCAGCAGGGATGACCACTCAGGATCCCGGCTACGTTACCGGCAGCCAGTGAGGCCATACCCTCGCGCGTCCAGATCGTGGCAGACGCGATGTGCGGCACAATCACGCAGTTCGGGCAGTCCTTCAGACCCGGCTTCATAGCAGGTTCGTCCTCAAACACATCGAGTCCAACACGGAAGTCCGGCTGGGCCTTCAGATGCTCGACAAGGGCGATCTCGTCGATCACGGGGCCGCGGCTTGCATTCACCAGGATGGCATTGTCCTTCATCACTCCAAGACGCTCGGTATTCATTAGATGATGTGTCGTCTCGTCCAGAAGCGGATGTAGACTAACCACATCGGACTCACGCAGGACCTCCTCGACTGTCTCACACTTGCGCCACGTGATGGGCTCTTCGCCCTGTGACTTCAGGAATTCCCCGTATCCAGTCAGGTAGTCTTCAAGGGCCTTGTTCTGGTAGAGATCGTAGTAGAGGAAGTTCATCTTGTATCCCTCTATCATCATCTTGGCGTATGAGGCACCGATCCGGCCCGCGCCGACCACGCCGACCGTTTTGCGGGTCATTAGTTCACCCAGAAACAGCGTCGGCAGCCAACCCTTATACTGCTCACCCCGCATATATTCATCGGCCTCGACAACGCGTCGAGCGGCAGAGAAAGTCAGCGCAACGGCCATCTCTGCAGTAGTCTCTGTCAGCACACCTGGCGTATTCCCAACCGGCAGCCCGTGCTTGGTCGCCGAGTCGACGTCGACGTTATTGTAGCCTACGGCGTAGTTGGCGTAAACCTTCACACCTGCAGCCTTAAGCACGGAGAAGAGCTCCTCTCCCCAGTCCTCGGTCAGTTGACCGATTACACCGTCACAGTTGTCACCGATCTTTTCCTTGATCTCTGCAACGCTCAGGATATCGGTCGACGTGCCTACCTCGACGCTGCAGTCGGCGGACGTCAAGAGGTCCAGCCACCGGGTGCCGGGAAGCTGCTTGGTACAAACGACGCGCTTGCTTCCCGACGGATTGTGAGTTTCCCAATCTGCCAAAACAACCCCTCCTTGAAATTGGTCACAAACAAAACGAGGCACTGAACGCCGATCCGAAAACCGCGTAAATCTAGCGAAAACAGGACCTCGCAAGGCCGTGAAAAGTAAGGGAATCAATCTGGAGGGTCAAGCACAAAGGGGTTGGAGAAAAGCCCGCAGGACAGGATGGATGCCTAAAGGCAGCAAAAAAAGAACGCCAGATCATAGGGCACGAATCTGACGTTCGGTAGGACTGTAATGATGCCGAGTCACTAGTACTTTTATGATCGGTCAGTGGTAATCGGATCTTTGGCCTGCCCTGAAGTCCGGAACCTCAACAGGGATGCCACCTTTTAGCGCAGATTCGTGTGCACAGATACCCGGTGCCGACATCTCAAGCCCCTTGTAGACATCGATCCTGTTCGGACCCTCCCCACGAACCGCCTTCAGGTAATCGTCGACCAGCAGCATCTCACTAGTGCCGTGTCCACCAGTTGCTGCACTTTTCAAACCGGGGTCGGACACATCTGCTTCGATCTCCCGCATCGACCGATTGCCCTTCCGGAACATCTTTGCAGAATCGTCAGGCGGCCGACCGTTCTCGATCACACCTTCGGTCCCGTAGAACACCTGCCAGTGGAAGGCTGGATCTCGACATATCGCAAACCCGCATAGGATTTTGACCGGCACCCCTCGCTCCGTCTGAAACAGGGCCACTTCCATGTCGTGCACACCCAACTCCGGGTGAGTACGACTGCCCGTAGACAGGCCGATCGCCTGCGTGCACCGATCGTCGAGAATCTCCAGAACCGGCCCCAGGCTATGAGTACAGTAGTAGATCGGCGGCATCTCCTTCCGCCAGTTGCCGTCATGCATCCGAGCACTACAGTCGTGGATATACTCGGCCTCTGCGTAGGTCACCTGACCGATCTCGCCAGCCCGGATCCGAGACTTCCAATCCACTAGGTAATGGAAATAGCACATATTCTCAGCAAGCGAGTAGACAACATCTGTCCGCTCGACGGCCTCGACGAGCGCGTGACACGACTCGAGAGACCAAGCGGCCGGCACTTCACTGAGCACGTGCTTCCCCGAATCGAGCGCCGCAATCGCCTGATCCGCGTGCAAAGGTCCGGGTGTCGAAACGACGAGGACATCCACGTCCGCATCGAGCAACGAATCAAAGGTATCGTATCTGTCTGCCGATTTCCATACGTTGCCGACTTCATTCAGTACATCCTCGTCGGTATCGCAGAGAGCCGATACCTCGCAGTCAGACCGCTCCTCAAACACGCGAAGAAACGATTGGCCTCGCCGAAGCCCCGCTATTCCGATACGCACCTAATAGCCTCCACCAAAAAGGACGCGACACAGCTCTGCGCCCTAGCATCGTGCGGGATCCTTTATGACTTTTCTAGAACCGGTTCCGGCTTCTTGTAGGTATCGATGGCAACCGGTTTCCCCTTCCCTTCGAGTAGATACTCCGACGTCTTCTTAGCTGCTTCCATCTTTGGCCAAATCACCTCGCGGTAGCCACGGACCTGATCAGGGAGCTTGAACACTCGGACATACGCCCCATACTGGCCATTGTCCGTTACGCTGAATCGCTCAGCTAGATCGATATACCAGTCTCGATAGGCCTTTTCCTCCACGTGCCAAGCCGGGAGCAGCTTGCGAAGGAAGGTTAGCCGTCTCATCAGTCGGAGCATCCAAACGGGCGGTGATATATCAAACTTGACATCCACACCTAACACTTCGAAGTGAGGCCGCATTATATGTCGGTAGGTGATGCTATCTCCCCGATCAGGATCGATGTTGTAGCGAGCGCAGTCGCGTCTGCGTTTCTCCTCACTAGTCGCCAGATGGGCAACATACACTTCATCCTTGTAGGCCATTACCCGTGCCAGGTTCGGGATCAGAGCCTCCGTCGCTTCCAGTCTTCGACCAGAGTCGTCCTTTCCGTAGACACCGTCGACTAAGGCTACATAGGACCGCGCATAGCCGAGTCCCCCCCACTGAATCGTGTCGTAGACACCGAGCGCGAACTGCAGCCTCCCCTCCTCGCTCAACGGCCAGTCCTCGACCTGAGAGGCAAGCACACGGTAGTGATCTGCTAACAATGCCCCCTTCGTGTCGCGCAGAATCTGTGTCTTGTCTTCAAGCACGTCCCAATAGGTCACGGCCTCAGCCGGCTTGTCGAAAGCAGCCGGCTCAACCGCCGCCTTCCGTCCCATCTCGAATGCTTTCAGGTTAGCTTCGAGTTCCGCCGACCGGATGTTCGCTTTCATCGCCCATCGCAGGTTGTCGAGAGTCACCGGCAGCGCACCTCGCTGGAAGGCCGCACCTAGCAGAATGCTGTTCGCGTAGATCTTGTTGCCGAGGAACCTTTCTGAGATCTCGCCCAGATCCATCCCGAAGTACCGGTCCAGCCGCGAGTACCGTCGTATCAAGTCCTCCAGATCCTTCGTATCGAAATCGTCGACCCCAGTCATGGTCATTGTCGTCTCGCGCTTACCGGTCTCAACGACGGCAGTCGTATGCTCCGGACTTGCGACCCGCCCTGTCCCATTCGGATCCATCCCACGGACCGCTTCGAGAATGTCGAGCCCCAGCAGCAGGTCAGCATGACCGTGCGGGGTCAACTGGCTGATCACCCGCTCGTCCTTGGAGAAGCTGATATGCGAGTACACCGCGCCGTTCCGAATCGCAAGACCCTTCTTGTTTGTGAATCGAACCGTGTAACCCTGTCGTGCGCCGGCCGTCGAGATGATCGCGGCAATGGTGTTGACACCCATGCCTCCCACCCCCCCCACATACGCATACCACGCGTCGTCGAAGTCCTCGGAGTTCGGGAGCGGCAGCCCCTTCAAATCAATCGATTCGGTCTTGACCTCGGAGGCCCGCTGTCTGCGAATCGTTACCTCTTCGAACGACGGACACGTCTTGTCACCGTTCGCCACGGTCACCTTTGTACACGCTCCATCAGACACACACAGGGACAGGTCTGTCGCCACCTTCGGTCCGTGCAGGGTCTCTTCTACCGTCAGGCCTGAACAGCCCGTCGCTCTAGTACATTCTAGACAGTATTCGCAGACCTCGGGGGTAATATTGATATGGCTCTCTTCAGGCAGGAAGCCCTTTTCCTGGAAAACAGCTCGCTCTTCGTTCTTCTGACGACGATTGAACGTGATGCCACATTCCTTGTCGGCGATCACAATCTTCACACCCTTTTTCAGCAGAGTCTTTTCGACTTCTTCGCGATAGCCTTCACGCTCGGCCGGGTCCATTCGGACGATCGAGACGGGACTTCCACCTTCACCCGCCATCCCACGCACGATCTTCTCGATATCCTGTGCAAACGTAGGATTCCCCAGGATGTCCACATCGCCGCCCGGTGTTGGTTGATGACCAGTCATCGCCGTCGTCTTGTTGTCGAGGATGATGTAGGTAATGTCCTGAGCGTGCTTGATCGAATCCGAAATCGCAGCCATCCCACTGTGGAAGAACGTGGAATCTCCCATAAAAACGAGCTGCTTGTTCCGGATGAACGGATCGATTCCCGCTCCCGTACCGCCTCCGAGCCCCATGCCCGACAGATTGTGCATCAGACGGTCGAAGGGCTTGTACTTGAGAAGCGAGTAGCACCCGATGTCGCCGTGGAACACGAGATCGACCTCGTCCCGCCCATGCGTCGCACGCATGTATTCCGAATCCATGAAATCGTCGACGACACGGTTCAGGACGCTCGCGGAATCTCGATGCGGGCAACCGGGACAGAAGGAGGGAGTGCGAGCCGTCGCGTGCAGCTCGTATTCGGACGTCTCTTGGATCAGTCGGACCTCCGCATCGATTCGGTCTCGGTCCAGATCGTCCAGACCTACGGCATCGACCAAACGCGCCAGCACCTCGAGCACGATGGACGGATTCATCCCTTGTGTATCAGGAAAACCCTCGATACCACCAGGGAACCGCTTCCCCCAGACCGAGATCTCGTTCCTCTCGAGTTCGAACACGGCCGCCTTCACCTGTTCTTCGAGGAATGGACGCTTCTCCTCCACGACGACGATCTGATCCGCCTGATCGCAGAACTCACCAAGGATCCGGCTGTCGAGCGGGTATGTCAGACCGTACTTGAGGATCGGGAAACGACCACCAAGTCCCATCAGGTCGAGTGCATGTTCAAGGTAGCAGTATGAGAGACTGCTAGTAACGAAGCCGATAGAACTTCGTTCCGCCCGACCGTGGACGATACGGTTCAGGTTCCGTGCGCGCGCGGCTTCAATGATCGCAGGAAAGCGGGTGTGGAGAACATCGTCTTCCTTGATCGCCGTGCTAGGCGGAATAATGACACGGTCGTCGACGGGAATAGTGCGGCTATCGATCGTCACGGGAGACCGAACTGTGAGATCGGGAAAGTCGTTTGGGTGAACCTTTACTGTACCGCCGCCGTCCGCCTGATTGGACGTCACGAGGTACGCGACATAAAGTCGTGTCTCTTCCGACAGATCGAGCGCCGCACCCATCCAGTCCTTCATCTCCTGGAAGGTGCTCGGTTCGATGATCGGCATATATAGGTGTTTAGCAATGAACCGGGAGTCGGCCGGGACCTGTGTTCCTTCAGACCAGGTGTCATCGCCGAAGACAGCCACCGCAGAACCTCCTGGCCCCGTGCCGGCCATATTGCCGAGGGCGAGCGCGTCAGACGCCACGTGAGCGCCCACGCTCTTCATCACAGTTACCGCCCGGATAGACTCCATCTGGGCCCCGTTCAGACGGGCGGCAGATAGGGCCTCGTTGTTCGCGATCTGCACCATCACGCCCTTCTCGACGAGCAAATCACGAATGCGCTCGGCCGCATCGAACACTTCGGCCACGGGCGAACCCGGATATCCGGTCAGCAGACCAACCCGGTTCTCAAGCGCACCTTTGACCAGCAGCTCGTTGCCGGTAAAGATGCTGATACCCTCCTCCTGTTTGAACCTTAGATCCATACCGTGACCTAGATCTCGTTCTGCCAGTTCGGGTTGTACAACTCGCCCGGATATGTCGAATGTACGAGTTCGTAGACACCGATACCGCGGCGATCACGGAAGACGAACTCGTATGTCCCCTGTGTATCATACGTCCAAACTTCGTAGGGTTTGACACTGTCGACAGCTGAACGATACTCCCGATCCGAGGGCGGACCGTATCTGACGTACACACGTCCCTTGTCCGTGTCATATCCGGACTGACGATGTCCACCAGAAAAGTTGTTGTGGGCGTATCTCATCCGCCTGACATGTTCGATCAGTTTCTCGTTGATCACGGTGCTCGGCGTGGGATCTAACCGTTTCCAGAAGACCTTCAGAAACTTGTCACGGGGCTCCAGCCTTTCCAGCGCTCCATAAACGTTCAGGTCTGCCTCCTCTGCCACCCACTTGATGTGTCTGTAATAGACAAGGCTGACCTTCTGGTCCTCTGTAAGCCCATCACCAATACCTTCTTCAGACTGAAGGAACACGAGGCTTCGCCGCCTCGTCTGCATCTTATTGTCGAGATCCAACGACTGAACTTCGAGGAAATACCGACCTGGATCGAGATCAGTCGCGGCGATCGAATCGATCAGGACCGCGCTCTCGCCGCCCTTCTTGTAACGATGATCGACGGTCTCGGAAACAGGCACTCCCTCTTCGCTCAGCAAGACATACCGGACGTCGAAGGCACCCAGACTTGACCCCGGTGACAGGTTGTAGAGCTCGTGATAGAAGCGAATCGGCTCGTTGTTCTGGTAGACACGAGTCGTACGTGGGATGACTTCCCAGCCGTTACGCACGAACCGGCCCTCACCACGCGCCTTCGCCACTGCGGTCGCAAACAACACACCACTGGATGCGAAACCCGTCGCCTCAAAGCCCTCTACGAGCAACGGCGCGTCTACCTCCCCCTGTGAATCGCCGTAGATATCCTCGACAGTCAACAAAACGGTGTAGTCGCCCGCCTTCAGACTGAATCCGATCTGGTCGCGAACAACACCGCCTGTCTCCTTGAGTTCGCGAAGACTGCTGACAGAGAAGTTTCGCGTCCAGTTTTCCTCACCCGCGACCTGACCAGCAGCATCCCGAATGATCAGAGAAAGATCGACCTGAGAAACAAACTGGTTGCCTTCGGGCACGAACTGGAGCTGTCTCGCATCCAGGACCGTGTAGAACTCCTGCAGAGCAAACCCTTGGACACCGCGGAACAGAGCAGCATCAGCGAAAAATTGAAGATCGCCGAGACTGCCACGTGGCCATTCCACCTTGGGATCCGCCTCTTCTATAGATGTCGCATCCTGAGCCCACAGGGATCCCGGTACCGCTATCGCAGCAACCGTGAAAGCGGCAAAGTATGCGGTTAGTCGTCGGGAGAACATTTCTCTTGTGCTCCTTAGCTCGTGACGGATGACACGACATCGAGGATCGCATCCCGTTCGCGGGCACGGTCAATGTCGTTCAGCACCGGATTACATTCCGACACCTTGATGGTCTTCTCCGGTTCGATGCGCGAAAGGCACCCCGCGTAGTCCGGCAAAACGGTCAGGGTCCTCGGGTGATCGAGCTTGTAGGGTCTTAGCAACTGCAACGTGAGAGATTTCTCAGATTTCCAGTAGAACCAATCTCGTATGTAATCTGTGGTCCAGATAAAGTGCGACTTCAGACCATACAAAGCGGGCATATCCCCGATCCAGATCGTGTCCGCCAACTCGGCATAGAGACCAATCGTAACATCGTCACCGACAGTATCCGGTTCATCTCCAAACCAGCACCGATTGTCGGGCTTCAGGATCCTTGGATTCTGGTGATAGTAGGCCGGGTAGAAAAAGAATGCATCTGAGCGAACGTCAAACGAACCCCGCATCCCCGCCGATACCGCCTTTTCTTAGCAGCCGTATCGGTTCACCCTGCTGGACCGCCGTCAGTGCGATCGGCTTACTCGTGTCTTCCGCTCCTCGACTGGGTCGTCCGGCAAGGCAGACACCCATATTTCCTCACCGTTCATCCGGACCGAGTAGGTCTCAACGCGGTAGTGCTCAGCCTCGGGACAGACACCCGAGTCGAAGGCAAATCGCAGCCCATGCCAGAGGCAGGTAACGTGTTGATCGTCGAACTCCACCGTCCCGATCGGACGATTGTTGTGGGGACACAGGTTCTCTATCGCCTTGATCGTCCCAGCGCAGTTGTAGAGACCCACATCCCGACCCATCACGACAACGACCTTGCCCGATCCGACCGGTATGTCGGACATCCTGCCCACGTACACAAATTTTCGGTCGTCCTTTTCGCGCGATTCTGCGGGTTCCTTTCGCATCCACCCCTTAATATCGAACAGGCTCATGCAGTCACGGGATCGGCTTGATCGGCAGCATGATAGGAGCTTCTAACAAGCGGCCCCGACTCGACGTGGCGATACCCGAGCGTGCTCGCAAACAACCGCATGTCGTCAAATTCTTCGGGCTCGTAGAAACGATCGATCGGCGCGTGATTCTGTGTCGGCTGCAGATACTGACCAATCGTCAGGATGTCCGTCCCCTGATCGGCGATATCTCGTATAGTCTGGTCGACCTCATCGCGTGTTTCACCCGCCCCAACCATGATCCCTGATTTCAAGGGCATTTCGGGCCGCAAGTCCTTCGCCCTCCACAACAGCTTGAGGCTTTGTGCATAGTTGGCCTGGGGACGCATCATTCTGTAGAGCCGCGGCACTGTTTCCACGTTATGGTTCAGGATCTCCGGTCCGGCTTCAAGCACGACCGCGAGGGCATCCCGATTCCCCTGAAAATCGGGTATCAGGACCTCGACCGTCGTGTCCGGACAGGCGATGTGAACCTGACGGATCGTCTCCGCGAACACCCCGGCTCCCCCATCACTCAGCTCGTCCCGGTTGACCGATGTGATCACCGCGTGTCTCAAGCCGAGAGAAGCGACCGCATCCGCTACGCGAAACGGCTCATCCAGATCGAGCCCCAAGGGTCGACCAGTCTTGACAGCGCAGAACCCACACGATCGTGTGCAAATATCGCCCAAGATCATGAACGTCGCCGTACGCGCCCCCCAACACTCGCCGATATTCGGGCATCGCGCGCTCTCACACACAGTGTGGAGCTGCTTCTCTTTGACGAGCCTCTTCAGGCTCCGATACTCTGCGTTCCCGGGCGCCGGCACGCGAAACCAGCTCGGCAGCCGAGATCGCCTAACCGGAGGAGCGATGTCGATCAGCTCACTCATCAGACAGCTCGGCCTATCAGTGTCTTCTGTGTGCAATCGGTCACGCGAACCGTCACAAAGGAGTTGGTATCAGCAGTCCCTTCGAAGACGACTGTCTTGAAAGACTCGGTCTTCCCCGACACCTGCCCTGCCCGACGTGCCGGGCCCTCGACAAGCACCTCGACCTCCCGACCGACCCACTCCCTGTTGATCTCCAAAGAGATCCAATTCTGCAGCTCGATCACTTCTTCAAGCCGCCGTCCCTTCTCCTCCTCTGAGACCGTATCGGGAATCTCACGATCAGCCACAGTTCCTTCCCTGGCCGAATACTTGAACATGAATGCCGAATCGAACCGAACCTCTCGCATCAGGTCAAGCGTCCTGTCGAAATCTTCTTTTGTTTCACCAGGGAACCCGACGATGATGTCCGTCGACAGCGAGAGCCCCGTGATGGCGTTCCGCAGATCATATACGAGCGACCGGAAGTGGTCCGAAGTGTAGCTACGCTTCATCGCGTCGAGAATACCGTCGGATCCGGACTGGAGAGGCAGATGGATGAACGAGCATACCTTACACTCGCTCGCCATCGTCGCGATCAGCTTTTCGGTGAAGTCGCTCGGATGGGGAGACGTGAACCGAATCCGCTCCACACCCGCTACCTCGGCAACACGTGACAGCAGATCTGCAAAATCCGTGTCCTCATGCCGGTATGAGTTCACTGTCTGGCCGAGGAGTGTAACCTCCCTGAACCCATGCTGTGCTGCAATTTCCGCCTGCCTGACGACTTCGTCAGCTGACACGCTTCGTTCGCGTCCTCGGACATAGGGCACTATACAGAAGGTGCAGAACTTGTCGCATCCCCGCATCACGGTGATCCACGCGTTGACTCCATCCTTGCGGGCGGGATCAAGCCCCACGTAGGTCTCTGTCCTGCCGAGCTTCACGTCTAGAGCAGGTTCGTCACGGGCTTCTTGAACCATACGCGGCAGATCCCGATAGGAATCGGGTCCCAAAACCAGATCGACATAGGGCACACGGTCGAGGAGCTTCTCCGATAGGTGCTTGGCCATGCAGCCACAGACACCTAGGACCATGTCGGGGTTTTTTATTTTTAGGTGGCTCAACTGCGAAAGTCGGCCCAAGACGCGATCTTCCGCGTGCTCGCGGATGGCGCACGTATTGAGGAGCACGACGTCCGCATCTTCGACGCGGTTCGCTCCGGAATAGCCGGCCCTCTGTAGCACACCGAGCATAACCTCGGAATCGGACACGTTCATCTGACAGCCGTAGGTCTCCACATAGACCTTGCCCCGACCGGCAGGAACGACGTCCAAGTCCGATGGTCCAGCCACCACCGGATGGTTCGATTCTATGATCTGCAGTTCATCCACTATCTATT
Organism: Candidatus Latescibacterota bacterium; assembly: GCA_003526745.1. GTDB lineage: Bacteria > Latescibacterota > UBA2968 > UBA2968 > UBA2968 > UBA2968. Next base: position 4,540 of record DPVD01000253.1, on the reverse strand, counting down.
CTCTGCCTTCAGGGCGTCCAGTATCTCCTGCCGAACCGACGCCACATCCTCTACATCTAGCCTGCTCTTCAACGTCGCCACGGCCTCTTCTCCACCGATCCTCCCCAGCGCCCAAGCCGCGTGTTCACGAACCAGAGGTTCCTGATCACTCAGCGCCTTAGACAAAGCCGGCACATCACGGTGAGTCCCTACGTTACCTAGCGCCACGGCTGCGTTTCGCAACAGACCACGTCGCTTAGTCCGTTTGATGGGGCTCTTCCGGAACTGACTGCTGAAAGCTTCCTGATCGAGTGACAGCAGGTCGCGCAGACTCGGTCGATCAAACCCAGGTCGGGCCTGGAAGGCAGGATCAGAGGTTGGAACCGCGTGTTTTTCGTTCCACGGGCAGACATCCTGACACACATCGCACCCATAGACCCAGTCCCCCACGCCCTCGCGTAAGTCGTTTGGAATGGGGCCCTTGAGTTCGATCGTAAGATACGAAATACACCGGTTTGAATCCAGCACGTAGGGCTCCACGATCGCCTCCGTCGGACACGCGTCAATGCAGCGTGTACAGGTACCGCAGTGATCGGTGGCAGGAGGATCCGGATCCAGTTCCACGGTCAGAATCAACTCGCCGAGGAAGAACCACGAGCCCGTGTGCTTCTCAATAAGGTTCGTGTGTTTCCCGAACCATCCCAGCCCGGCTCTCGCCGCAAACTCTCTTTCCAACACAGGACCTGTGTCTACATAGGCCCGCCCCACGGTCCCCGGAGCGAGAGACGTGATCTCCTTCTGGAGATCGATCAGCCGGCCCTTCATCACGTCGTGATAGTCGTCTCCTCTTGCATAGCAGGAGATCCGTCCCGACGGAGTTTCATCAGATGGTACCTGATTGTCAGGCCTATAGTTCAGCCCCACACAAACGATCGACCGAGCACCCGGCACCAAGAGGGTCGGATCCTGTCGGCGATCGAGATTCCGAGTCAGGTATCCCATCTCCCCAGCATACCCCTTGTCCACCCAGGACTTGTAGAAAGCCCAGTGTCCGGGGGGGGCGGCCGAGGTTATCCCTACGGGGCTGAACCCCATCTCTCGGGCCGTCGCCTTGACCCGTCGTGTCAGATCAGATCGTGTCACTTTAAAATGAAAAGGCAGAACACGATTTGTGCTCTGCCCTCATCACCAGATTAGAATTCGTTCAGGACGGCTGCTGAACCGACCGACTCAGTGCGGCGGACTCGATGGCGTCTGTCACCAACCTGTAAGCGTGCTTCCTACCTGGAGGAAGACCGTCGAGCGCTACTGCAAGCTCGTCCGTTGAAAGCGCTCTCGGCGCGAGACACCTACCTGGGAGCAGTTCGGTCGCAACAGAGCCTGCTGCGATCGTCGCTGTGCAGCCGTGTGCTTTGAACCTCACTGCCTTTATGACTTCACCGTCACCGAGCCGGAAATATAAAAACAGCGAAGCTCCCGAGGACGGGTTGTCGGACTTGCCGATTATGGTTGCGTCGTCCATCTCCCCAACATTCCGGGGATGCTCGAAGTGATCGAGCACCATGTCCGAGTAGGCTTCGCTCACAGATTCAGTACTGGACGTTATCCAACGGCCGTCGCGGTGGAGTCAATGTAACCCGCTCCTCGACCGCCAACAGACGCTCCTTAGTGTAGATCAGGTCCGCACGGGTCTCCTCGGCGAGCTCCGAACGCTCCGTCATAACGATCGCGTCCTCGGGGCAGGCCTCCACACACATGCCGCAAAAAATGCAGCGCAGCATGTCGATCTCAAACCTATCCGGATACTTCTCACGATCGGGCCACGGTGCTTCGGCCGCCTCGATGGTTATACACTCGGCGGGACACGCCGTCGCGCACATGTAGCATGCAACACACTTAGGTCTGCCCTGATCGTCCTTTGTTAGCTTGTGGAGACCGCGATACCCTTCCGGCTTTTCCCATCTTTCTTCGGGATACTGCATTGTGACCTTCTTTCCGAACAGGTGCTTGAAGGTCAGCGACAGCCCCTTTGTTATTGCCGGAAGATACATTTTTTCGGTCAGCGTCATTTCGTGACCTACTTTTTTCATTTCTACGATCTCCTCTGCGGTTCCTGTTTCGACCCCGACGTTTCTTGTTCGGACGCCCGGCCCATCCGGTGGCGACGGTCTGACGGATCACCGTGACCTGAATCTCACCGGGGAACGTCAATTCTTCCCGGACTTTCTGGGCGATTTCAAACGACAGATTCTTGGCCGCATCATCCGAGATCCGGCCGGCATTGGCCATTACCCGAACTTCGCGCCCCGCGTTGATCGCATAGGCATCCCGAACCCCGTTGAATCCGCGCGCGAGATCCTCGAGATCGCGGACACGCTGAATATATCCTTCGGCATCATCCCTGCGTGCACCTGGCCGCGACGATGAAATTGCATCGGCCGCTTTGACAAGGAACGAGATGGGCGAAAGTGGCTCCGCCTCCTCATGGTGGTAGAGGATGGCGTTGATCACTTCGGGTCCTTCGCCATACTTCTTCGCGATATCCACGCCGATTCCGACGTGGCTGCCCTCCTGCTCGTGATCAATCGACTTGCCGATGTCGTGGAGCAACGCGCATCGACGGGCTAGCTTCTGGCTCAGACGAAGCTCTGCTGCCATTGCTCCCGCAAGGAAGGCCACCTCTTTACAGTGACCAATCATCCCCTGTCCGAAGCTCGTCCGATACTTGAGCTTGCCGACCAGCTTGACTAGCTCGGGGTGCATATCGTCAACGCCGACTTCCTTGACGGTACGCTTCCCCTCCTCCACGATCATGGCATCGATTTTCTTCTCGCTTTGAGCCACGACCTCTTCGACACGACCTGGGTTTATCCGCCCCTCTTTGACGAGGGCTTCCATCGCCAGCCTCGCCACGTCCCTCTTTACGGGATCAAAACTCGACAACACGACAGCTTCAGGTGTGTCGTTGACTATCACCTTGACACCGGTCGCGGCCTCGAAGGAGATAATGTTACGCCCCTCCTTGCCGACGATCCGACCTTTGATGTCGTCATCTGAAAGCGGAACAACAGAGATCGAGGAGTGAACGGTCTGATCGGTAGAGCACCGCTCTATGGCACTCGCGATGATCCTCTTCGCTTCGCGATCGGCCTGCTCCTTCGCTTGCTCGATCTTCTCGCGACCAATCTCCGTTGCCGTTCTCTGGAGATCGTTCCGAAGCTTTTCGAGAAGCATCTCTCGGGCATGTTCCGCGTTCATCCCGGAGATCCGCTCCAAGTTCGAGCGCTCCTCCGTAAGGATCTTCTCAAGTTCCTCGTTCTGTTGACCTAACCGGTCGTGTCGCTTCTGCGTGTCCTTCTCCCGTCGAGCCAGACCCTTGTCTCGCTGTCTCAGAACCTCGTTCTTGTCCGACAGGTCCGCTTCATGCTCGTCGAGCGATGTCTCTCGGTCGTCAAATTCCTTACGTTTGCGATCGAGCTCTGACTCATACTGCGATTTCGATTCGTACCAAGCATTCTTCTCTTCGAGAAAAGACTCACGCCGCTCGCGATCGGCCTTCTCCATCAGCTTGGCTATACGTCTTTCGTTCTCCGATTCCAGATCGGCCATCTGTTTCGCTTTGACGCGAGAGCAGAACACCCAACCCAGTCCAAAAAGCAGGATGGCACCCCCCAACCCCACACCGATGATTGCGTAATCCTGTGCCATCGAAGCTCCCATAAGGGATTGCAAATCCATTGGGGCCTCCGACAGTCCTCAAATTCAAGATCCAGAGCAGTTGGCCCGGCAGACCTCGACTCACCTGTATGGACGGCACGTGCCATCCAAGCCGCACGAATCGTGCGGTGACGAGCCAGAGCATCAAAGCTGTTATCAGATGCAGAAGGTCCAAAAACCGGGCTCCCGAAAAAGATGGCGGAAGGAACAAGATAGCCCTCTCAGGACAGATACTTGTTCACCGCCGTGTTCCTGCGGTCAAACGCCGAACGACTCCCCGCAGCCACACTGATTCTTGGCGTTGGGGTTATTGATCTTGAAACCCTGCCCCATCAGGCCGTCCTCATATTCCAATTCGGATCCAGCTAGATATAGGGCACTCTTCATATCGATGAAGACCTTGACGCCATTGCTTTCTATCACGTCGATCTCGCCATCAGGTTCTTCTGAGAATTCGAGTTTGTACTGAAGACCCGAGCACCCGCCGCCCACGACACGGAGGCGTAGTCCAAAATCGAGTTGGTCCTCTCTCTTCAGCAGGTCTCTAATCTTGTTCGCAGCACTCTCTGTGACGGTCACCATGACCCTCACTCCTTATTTGTTCAATTCCGATAAGCAGGACTTAATGGCCTCGAAGTCTGGCAATACACTTGCATCATCGGACACCGCAGCGAATCGGACAACTCCCGACTTGTCAAGAACAAAGGCAGAACGTTTAGCTACTCCTTTGAAACCCAGCAATTCATCATGCATACAGCCGTAAGCTTGGCAAACTTCCTTGTTGAAATCGCTGACCAACGGCACATTGATGTTGCTGTCTTTAGCCCACGCTTCTTGTGCAAAT
>DPVD01000284.1:1548-3430 GCA_003526745.1 Candidatus Latescibacterota bacterium | reverse complement strand
TACAGCTCATCGTCGATGTTCTGTAACAGTTCAATGGTGCGTCCACCAGCAAAACACGCAATCGTTGAGCCTACACCATAACCAAATGCTACCCAGCTTCCGAGATTGAGAGCAATGATAATCCAGCCTAAGAATCCAAGGGAAGCGATGACGTAGAAGGCCACTGGTAGCCAACGTAGGCTCGATGGTGTTTCGATAGCTAATGTGTCACTAGTCGTTATTGTGTTGGCGCTTTACTTCCCAAAGGGTCCAGATCGTCTTTTAGGTGTTCCGCGTTGCAGGGTCGTGTCGGATCAAATATCTTTTGTCCAATGGCTAATATGTGTGAATGAGAGCGTTCTACATTGCCAAACGATGAATTGGGGAATTGCGAGGAGAATTACATGAAAGCGAAACTTCCGATAGCTGCTGTACTGGTGGCGTTTATCGCTGCCCCCGTTTCAGCAAACTGGGCCCCTGGAGACGCGCCATTCATCAACACCTGGCTTGTCCTCGGAACCTTCGACAACCGGGAAGGTTTGGGGATGAAGGCCGACCTGATCGGCGAGGCCACGATCCGACCGCGAATTGGCGAACAGGTGGCTGGGAAGACATGGCAGTTCTTCGATGACCGGACCTTCTCACGTAACTATGATGACTACCAAGATCTCTTTAGCTATTTCTTCGTCAAGCAGGACGATCCTCGCGACGCGCGGATGGCCTACCTGCACATATGGGTCTGGAGCCCGCGACTGCAACAGGGTGAACTCCGGGTAGGTGTGAATCACGAGTGGTCTGCCAGGATCAACGGGGAAGTGATGACGTTGCCGACACCAACAGACGTCCCGCCCGGGGCCGTTCCCGGGCCGAATGGTTCTCGCCAAAAAGCCCTTGTCCGGTCGGGAGTCCAGTACCGGTTGAAGGATGCGATGATGCGCAAGGTCTCTCTGCGGACCGGGTGGAATTCGCTACTCCTGAAGGTGGGAAACCGCGCCGAAGGTCTGCTGGGATTCTATGCGCGTCTTTCTGATGGCGCAGGAAATGCGATCCCTGACCTGGTGTATTCCGTCAACGGACCGACCAAAAAGGCGGCTGTGACGACACAGGCTCTCCCCACCGCGTGGCGAAGTTGGTCGTACGTGGAGTTTAAAGTTCCCGGCGTCGAGGCCCTGGAAAAAAGAGTACCTGAATTGTCCCGATTCAGTTACGCATGGGCCCAGGCGTCTGCATTTCAATTGAACGCGGAAGGAACAAAGGCGCCGTTTCGGTGGAACCTTTCGGAGGGGAAACTCCCGGCGGGTTTGAGCATCACACCCGATGGCCGCATCCTGGGGCGTGTCGATCCGTCGGTTCGTCTGGGCGAGTATCCGCTGGTGGTTCAGGTGACTGATGCCGGTGGCGTGTCCGCTGAAAAGCGGCTTGTGCTGAATGTCAAAGAGAACCCCACGCGCGCGGTTGAACAGTCTCGAATGACAGCCTTGATTCACGGGCCGGAGAATATTCCGCGTGAATCGTACTCGGAACTGGCGAAGGTGATGAAACGGCAAGGCTATGGCTACGTCATGCCAATCTCGTACGGCAACGGCGATACGCTGTTCCGCTGGCCCGTGCGTTTCTACCCAAAGACTCCCGCGGCGTACGTTATCCCTGGACTAAAAAAGGCCTTTGACGCCGAAGGAATCAAATTTGGGATGTACGTTGGGCAGTTCGAGCACATTCCCACTACGCTCTTCCAATACGATCAGGTGATCCTGATCCTAGAAGACGCGATGCGGCGTTACGAACCGGCCAGCTTCTTCTTCGACTGGCGCGGCCCTACGCAGCATTATCCGGAGACCGATGCTTGGTACAGCATGATCCGCACGTACAATCCGGAGTGTACACTGATTCTGAACGGCACGAA
>DPVD01000284.1:0-1171 GCA_003526745.1 Candidatus Latescibacterota bacterium | reverse complement strand
TATGGCCCGGAGAGTACCTGAGCTGGCTTTATCCCATGCTGGCCGACTGGCCAAAGACGTGGAATGTCGATAGCTGGCTCACGGTGACGCCGACCCCGACAAACGACCGGCAGTGGCCGGACTATGTGAAGGAGATCATCAGTCTGGTTGGCGAAGGATACGTCGCGGACTTGGATCACACCGTCAGCAGCTCGGAGGCCTGGGCAAAGCTAGCCGGGAGACCGTTTCCACCAGTTTCTTTGCACGACAATTCCACCGTCCATATCCATCGGCAGATCGCCGATTGGGCAACTCCTGAGGGGCTGCCTTCTCTGCAGCCAGCGTTCACCAACGTGGATCCCGGACCGTTGCATACTGCCGAGTGGGGATACAACGTCATCTCTACCGATCGCCGGAACCTGTACCTGCACATGCTGGAGAACCCTCGCGGCAAGACCGGCCTGCCCACCAAGGGCGAGTTTAATGTGAACCCCCTCGCTGCCTCCCGTGTCCGAGGAGTGGTCTGGATGAACGAGAACCGGCCGCTCAAGTTTACCGGTCGGGATGACGGCCTGTCCATCGACTTGACGGGAGTGAAGAAAGACGCCGCCGACACCATCATTCGCATCGAGCTGAAGCAACCGCTGCCGGAGAACGCGGTTCCGAGACTTGCTCCGTTCAAAAAGACGGCGAGATCCGGAGGGAAGCAGATCCCCGGCAATCTGGCCTGGCAGAAGCCGGGAAAGCTGCTCTCCCTGGACGGCAAGCACGGTCTTGTTCCTTCAAGCGAAGTCTACTTCGCCTCCCTAGCCGTGGACGGCGACCCCAACTCGTTCGCCGTGGCTGCCGGGCAATTCGCTTGGACTCTCGAGATCGACCTAGGCGAAGCACAAACCGCTTCGCGAGTGCGAATCCTCTTCGCCAAAGGCTATCCCACTGACTACGCGATCGCGATTTCCGCCGACGGCAAGGCTTGGACCGAGGTTCACCGTGGGGTGGGAACGCCGAACGGGAGATACGAGCATACCTTTACCCCAATGCAAGTCCGGTATGTGCGCGCTCTCAGCTACAAACCTAACGGGCGCGGCCAGAAAGGCGGGCAAATGTGTGTGGCTGAGTTGGAGGTATACGAGAAATGAGAAAGTAACTGTGAGTAAAAACAGAAACACGGAGTTTCAGGCTATGAGAAATA
>DPVD01000265.1:2186-8403 GCA_003526745.1 Candidatus Latescibacterota bacterium | reverse complement strand
CGAGCGTGTTTCCCTGTTGAGCTACGAGGTCGATCTCTCCGCGTCCGAGTCTCAGGTTTCGGTCGAGGATCAGGAATCCGGATTGGACAAGCCAGTTCTCGGCCGCTTCCTCTCCTGCCCGGGTTGGTTTCTGTAATATGTTGGCTCGCATAGAGATACGGCGATCAATTTCAGTTACTTCTTCGGCTGAGAATGCGGCTCGTGTGTTTCGGATCTGGGCGCCATACGCCTCCAGCTCACTGAGTCGTTTAATCTGTTCCACCGTGTCCCGAGCCTGCTTGTATTTTTTTGATCGCACCGAGAGGACGTCGTCGACCGTGCAGAAAGAGCGACGGTGGATAGTGCACGGGCCAAGCTTGGTGAGGGCCTCCGTGTGCTCAGAGCTCGCATAGCCCTTGTGGCTAGCGAATCCGTAGCCTGGGTAGCAGGCATCCCAGCCAGCCATTTCACGGTCTCGGGTGACCTTGGCGATGACCGAGGCCGCTGCGATCGACTGTGAGGCGGCGTCTCCTCCGATGATGGCGAGTTCGCTGAAGCCGCTCTCCGGCAATCGGTTCCCATCGATCAGGATCCTCTCGGGCACGGGGTCAAGGCACCGGATCGCCTTTCTCATTGCCTTTAGCGTGGCTTGGTAGATGTTGATCCGGTCAATCTCCAACGAGGCGACGGATCCGATGCCGATCGCAAGAGCCTTGCTCTGCAGAATGTCGAATAGAGACTCGCGCGCCTCTGCTGTCAGGGCTTTTGAATCGTCCAGGCCGGGAATGACAAGTCCAGCGGGCAGAATCACCGCGGCCGCGACTACGGGGCCTGCAAGAGGGCCCCTGCCGACTTCGTCTACGCCAGCGATACGACTGAATCCCTTTTCCCAGAGCTTTTTCTCATGTTTTAGGAGTCGCTGCATCCTAGATCGCTCGGACCGTTCGGCTTGGCGTTGTTTCCTCGCCCTTTCGGCCAGTCGAAGCATACCCAGCCGTCCATCTGATTCGAGGGCCTTTAGGAAATCTTCCAGTTTCCGCGGCTTGCTTTCGAGGTAGGTGCGTGCCTCCGATACGGACAAGCCGGAAGGCTCTGGATGCACTGTTGGCATAAGAATGCCTGCGAGTTTCATCCACCTATCAGGTGGAATTCAGGGGTGTCCTGCACGATAAAGTTCCGCCGGTCCTTCTGGCAATGTAAGCGAGGCGAATAGACGCGTCAAACACCACGGGGCGTATGATTAGGTGCGCTTAACAAGTTCGGAATTAGGAAGCAGAGTCCCTTGATTTGATCCTGCGATAGCCCGCAGCTATATTATAAAAATACGCCTCAAAGGGAGATTCGATCCCACAGGATGGCTAATGGAAGAGCCGGAAGACAAGCATAAAAACCTCAAGAAGCTCCTCGCTTTCGTTAAACCCTACCAGCGCAGGCTTTTCGGTGCTCTATTCCTGACCGTTTTCCTCACGAGCGTGGGGATGACGCCGCCGCTGATTATGAAGTTCATCGTCGACGAGATCGTCATCGGCGGGAAGTGGGATCTGCTCGAGATCGTGCTTCTGATCTCGTTTCTTGTCCCGGTCGTGGCTGCCGGTCTTCGGGTGCTGACGACCTACGCAATCTCTGTTATCTCCCACCGTTTGATCATGGACATCCGCGAGCGGATGTTCGCCCACCTCCTCAAGCTCTCGCTTCTATTCTACGACAAGATGGGAACCGGGAAGATCATGTCCCGGATCATGGGGGACGTGGCGACGGTGCGCAGCATGGTGACGATGCGTGTCCTGAGTATCGTTACAGATTTTGTCTCCTTTTGGTTCGCGATCGCCATGTGCCTGAGCCTGAACTGGAAGTTGGGCACACTGCTGATCATTCTGCTCCCACTATACCTGTTCAACTACTTCGGCTGGCGTGGCGGAATCCGTCGGTCCGTAAGGGCGTGGCGGGCAAAGATGGATCTTGTTTCAGTCGGCCTTCAGGAGCGGCTGAGTGGAGTTCAGGTGGTCAAGGCCTACGGGAAGGAGCGCCGTGAGAATCGGGCCTTTGCGACCGAGACCCGAGACACGCTTGATCAGGCGATGGAGACCGCAACCTATCGAGCGGGCTACGAGTCCGGTGTCTGGGCGGTTTCTGGAATCCGAAACACGCTTGTGTTCTGTCTCGGCTGCTACTTTGTGATCGAAGGCGAAATGACCTACGGGGCGGTCATGGCGTTCCTTTCGTATGCCATGCGCGTGTTCCAACCCGTGCTCAACTTGACGCAGGAGGCGCTGCGGTTCGAGCAGATGATGATCTCTGTAGACCGCATTTTCGAGGTCTTGGACCACGATATAGACGTGAAAGACAAGCCGGATGCCGTGGAACTCGAAAGGATCAAAGGGCGAGTGGAATTCCGAGATGTGTGGTTCGAGTACGAGGAAGGTGAGCCAGTCATCAAGGGGGTGAATCTCGAAGTTGAGGTGGGCGAGACGGTCGCCCTTGTGGGTCACACGGGTTGCGGGAAGACCACGCTTACTAGCCTGTTGATGCGGTATTTCGATGTGACCGATGGTGGTATCGCGATCGATGGACACGACCTGAGGGACATGAAGGTCGGGCCGATGCGGAAACAGATTGGACAGGTTCTCCAGGAATCGGTGATGTTCAATTCGAGCATCCGTGAAAATCTGACCTACGGAAACTCAGATTCGACTGAGGCGGAGATCATCGCTGCAGCGCGGGTAGGCGAGATACACGAGTTCATCGTAAGAACAGCGGACGGATATGACACCTTGATCGGGGACGAGGGGATCAAGCTATCAGTGGGCGAGAAGCAGCGGCTCTCGATCGCACGAGCCGTTCTGACCGATCCGAGCATCCTGATCCTAGACGAGGCGACTTCGTCGCTCGACTCGTTGTCAGAGGCTTTGATCCAGAAAGCGATGGCGAACGTGCTGAAGGGCAGGACCTCCTTCGTGATCGCACACCGGCTGTCCACGATCGTTAATGCGGACAAAATTGTCGTGATGGACAAGGGTGAGATCTGCGAGGTCGGGCGGCACGAGGAATTGATTGCGAAACCCGACGGGCGGTATCGCGAACTCTACGAGCAGCAGTTTGCGGGAGCAACCGAAGAGGAACTGGTGGCAGGCTGATGGACCAGATCAGACGCTTCGTCAAATCTTATATCCTGCCTTTCTGGGTTCGGATGTTTGCCGTGATGCTTATGGCAGGTGTGACCTCGTCATACTCGTTTATCCTAGGCTACATCACGAAGGTGACAGTCGATGATGTCCTCCAGTTGAAGCCCGAGGTTACTGCGGTCGCAAATCCGATGACCCTGGATCGCGACTCCCTGATCCCACGCGAGTCGATTGGTCCGAAGAGAGATCCACAGCTCGTGATGCCTTGGAAGGACCCGCTTCCGGAGCCTGTTCGCGAGAAGACGCGTACTGAGAAGCTTGAGTTCCTTTGGCTCATCTTCTTCCTGTATATCGCCGTTCGGTCCGTCTTTGCGGCGATCAACTGGTTCTACACTTACCACATCGCGTTTGTCGGACAGCGGATTGTTTACCGGATCCGGCTCGACCTGCACCAAAAGATTCAGCGTCTCCAGATGACGTTCTTCGATCGGCAGCAGACCGGGAAGATTATGTCCCGTTTGCTCGACGATATACAGCTGCTTCAGAGCGAGGTGGCAACGACGTTTGTGCAGACGACGCGACACGTGGCGAGGATCCTGATTGGTGTCGTCATCCTCCTCACGATCAATGTCGAGCTCGCGTTGGTAGCCTTTGCGGCTCTGCCAATCTATCTGGTGACCTACAAGGGATTTCAGCGCGCGATAGCCATAGCCTTCACTCGGATGCGCGAGACCTATGCCGAAACCTACGGCATGCTCGAGGAACGTGTGCGTGGAGTGCAGGTGGTCCTTTCGTTTGCAAAAGAGCGTGGTGAGTATCGCTCCTTCTGCCGTCGACTTGTTACGATTTTCCGGCTTGCGCTGAGGAGTTCGATGTTGAATACCGGTCTCGGCGCGTCGTGCAGCGCAATCAGTGCCGTAGGGACAGCGTTCATTCTCTACCTCGGCGCACTGAAGGTCCGCTCAGGCGACGTGACACTCGGTGATCTGATTTATTTCCATATGTCTGTCGGCAACCTCTTCATGCCTCTCGTTGCGCTGGCAAACGTGAACGCCACGATCCAGCAGATGGTCGTGATTATCTCTCGCGTGTTCGAGGTGATGGACGAGGAGGTTGTGATTCAGGATCGTCCTACGGCCAAGCGACTCGAAAAGGTGCGTGGTCGGATCGTCTTTGACAACGTGAGCTTCAAATATTCCGAGGCGGGAGATCACGTCTTGAGGGATTTGGACTTTCGCGTTACACCCGGAATGTCGCTCGCAGTCGTCGGCCCATCGGGCGCAGGTAAGAGTACGTTGGTTAACCTTCTGCTTCGTCTCTACGAGCCATCCGAGGGTAGGGTGCTGCTTGACGATTACGACCTGAGGGATATCCGACTTTCTTCATTGCGTCAGCACATCAGTGTAGTGCCTCAGGAGCCCGTTCTGTTTTCGGGAACGATCGCCGAGAACATCGTCTACGGTCGGGAGGGGGCCACACCTGAACGGGTGATGAGGGCAGCCACTGCGGCCGAACTTCACGACTATGTGATGACACTAGCGGAGAAATACGAAGCGAGGGTCGGGGAGCGCGGATCGAACTTGTCGGGTGGGCAGAAGCAGCGTCTGTCGTTTGCGATGGCGTTGCTGACCGACCCGAGTATTCTCATACTCGACGACACGACGTCCGCTCTCGATGCGAAGACGGAGGCTCGGATTCAGGAGACACTCAGCCGCATCATGGAAGGACGGACGACCTTTGTTATTACGCACAGGATCTCGACTGCTATGCGTGCGGACCGGATTCTGGTTCTGGACAACGGGCGTGCGGTCGGGTGGGGGACGCACGAGGAACTGGTGGTCAAGGATGGCGTATACAGAGATCTGCACGATCAGCAGACGATTCAGCCGGAGACGATGCTGTTGGAGGAGGAGGTGTAGACGGAGTCGTGAAGAAGAAAAGCAATAGAATAAAAAGGGCGCCTCGGGAGAGATGCCCTTACGCTGTACGATCCGGGACGGAGTTTAGACCTCGATGGCCTCTAGCTTGTAAATGGTTTCGTCCTCACCACTAAACTTTTTTATACACAGGTCGCATTCAACGCAGGTCCGTTCGTAGCAGTTCTTGTGCACTCGGACCGGATACTGGCGCTTGAATGCCTGTGCGTTCTCCTCGTTCCCGAACACGTAGCGTTCCTGCAGGTTCCCGAAGGCCGCGTAGACGATGGTCGGTTCGCCCTCGTAATCTTCGAGAGGTTTCTCCGTCCAAGAGTCGATGCCTGCGGAAGCCACCATCCGGGCTCTCCGTTTCTTGTGCACCTCTTCTTCGGTCCATCGGAACTCGATGTACTCGACATTATCCTTCGAGACTTTGGCTCGAACGACACCGTCCGTGAGTCCGAGGATGTAATAGTCCTTTGTGTCGAAGGTGCTTCCGCACTCGATCGTTCCGCCGCTTTTGAGGTGGATGATCGACTGCCCTTCCTCGGGAGAGATGTGGGAGAACCAGCCGCAGTTCGCGCAGACCGTGGTGAACAGGAATTGATTGGTTTTGTGGCCGCAGGAGGGGCATCGGCCTTCTTCCATCAGGCGAATGTCGCGGAGTGAGCTCTTGGCGGCTTCCTTCACCGCCTCGTTGATCTCCTCCATCGTTTCATTGAGTTGACCCTGTCCGTCTTCGGACAGGAGAGACATCGCCTCTTCTACCTCGGCATCCTGGCCTTCCAAGACATACTGCTTCTCCCTCTGGAGATCGTTACCGTTCTCCTCATCCTTCTTGAAGAAGCCCTTCAGCATAAGTTCCCCCGGTTAGTACATAGCTTCGTGTGCAAGTAACACACTGTCTGCCGCAAATTTACGCCAACCGCTCACCGCGGTCAAATCAGCGCAATGTGCGGAATCCAGAAGCTGTGCTAACGATGGAGGCCAAAGTGTTTGGATAGTTGCCGCTGTTTTATAGTTATAGCCGCCTGATGTGGAATCCCCCGTCTACAGGTATCGCGGCACCGGTCGTGAAGTCGAAAAGCCCTTTCGCGATGGCCACGACGGCCTTTCCGATATCATCGGGTTGTCCCCACCTTCGGATTGGTGTCAGCCCTTCCGAGATCAGCTTGTCGTACTTTTCCTTGACCGGTCCCG
>DPVD01000265.1:0-1887 GCA_003526745.1 Candidatus Latescibacterota bacterium | reverse complement strand
ACTTTTCCTTGACCGGTCCCGTCATGTCGGTCTGGATAATCCCGGGCTGGATCTCGTTCACCGTGATGCCGTGCTCGGCAAGTCGATCAGCGAAGAGTTGCGTCATCATCGAAAGGCCGGTTTTGGAGATGCAGTATTCGCCACGGTTGACGGAGGCGGTGAACGCGGAGATCGAAGAGATGACGACGATCCGGGCAACTTCGATTGTTCCTGCTTCTTTCTGCTCAATCATCTTGTTGGCTGCATATTGCGTCAGGAAGTAGGGGCCTCTGAGGTTCGTGGCCATGACCTCGTCGTAACTATCGGTTTCGGCGTCAAGAAGATCGGCGCGAACACTCGGTGCGATTCCGGCGTTGTTGACGAGCAGATCGAGACGACCGAATTTAGCGATTGTGCGGTCGATGAGTGCCTTGCCGTCTTCGATCTTGGTCACGTTCGCCTGGCAGATCTCGGATTTAACACCCCTAGAGGCGACTTCAGCAGCCGCTTCTTTCGCAGCATCTTCGTTCCGTGTGTAGTTGATCATGATGTCGTGGCCGGCTTCCGCCAGGGATATGGCGATTCCTCTGCCTATGCCGCGGCTCGAGCCGGTTATGATTGCTGTGGGCATGATGACTCCTGTCTTCGTTTCGAATGGACGCCTCTGCTTCGCGATGCTAAGATAATCAAAACTCGATCTCGATTTTTCTGGAGATACTTATGTCGATACTCAAAGTTTCACAGATGGGCCATCCCGTTCTACGACGCGTAGCCGATCCAGTAGATCGCGACCAGATCAGTAGCGAGGCCTTTCGGCGCTTGATCCGGGACTTGCGGGAGACGATGGTCGCATACCAAGGCGCAGGGCTTGCAGCACCACAGGTTCATGTCTCAAACCGGATTTTGGTATACAAATCTCAGGATGTAGATGAAGTCCCCGAGATCACGGCTTTGATCAACCCGAAGGTTGAGCCGGTCGATCGGGATATGGAGGAGGAGTGGGAAGGGTGTCTCAGCATTCCTCGTATCATGGGCTTAGTGCCTCGCTATAGACGGATCCGTGTGACGGCGGTCGATGAAGGCGGAGAGGATCTAAGCTTCGTTTCGGAGGATTTCGAGGCAAGAGTGATTCAGCATGAGGTAGATCACCTCGATGGAATCCTGTATTTTGACCGAATGGACGACTTGAAAGCGCTGACTTTCAGGGACGAACACGCGATGTTCTGGGCAGAGCACGGCGAGGAAAGCGATGGTGAGGAGACCTCATAGGACTTCAGGATTCCGAGAAACTGCCGAAGGTAACAGTGTGGACTTTATCTTGAACAGATCGACGCGCGTGATCATCAGATTGGCGCTTTGTCTCGCGTTACTGGTTTTCGCAGAAGCGTGCGCCGTGCGCCGTGTCACGCCGATCCGATATATACCGGGTCTGGGGATCAAAGGGGACTCGTCCATGGACGCTATCTTGGCTCGTGCACTGTATGACAAAAACCAGGTCGTGCGCCTGGACGCGGTCCGTTTGCTTGGACAGATGAATGCCACCCCGGATGAGCAGCGAAAGAGTGCAGCTGCGCTGGGTAAGGCCCTCGATGACAAGGACGAGAACCTCAGGCTAGAGGCAGTCCGATCACTCTCTAATTTCCAGTCGGATATCGCGGGCCCGTATCTGATGAAGGCCATGCAGGACGAGAGTATCCGTATTCGTCTGCAGGTGGTTGTGGTCCTAAGGCGAGCATACGAGTCCGCGTCTGTCCAAACTCAGGCGGTAACGGGTCAGTAACGACAATCGTCTATCTGTGCGATCTTGAATGGCGGCCATTTGGCCGCTTTTTTTGTATCCGGACGGCGGAGCTTGGCCCTATTTTGGGGGGCAATTAGATCGGGAGGGGCAACGGAACAGGAAAAAGC
>DPVD01000272.1:4324-10843 GCA_003526745.1 Candidatus Latescibacterota bacterium | reverse complement strand
CGGCAGTTTCAGGGGATGTACCCCCAAAGTTATAGTACGCGGGGCAGCATAAACGCCCCTGCCCCACCAACTCTGAGACGGACTTCCCTTCCGCTTTCCCCGCGACATCCCAAAGACAATTATCAAAAGCCCCGTGCCATCCGTATGCCGTGAACATCCCTCGAGTCGCTGCCTTGCACTTCCCGTAAAGACGCTCGCGCTCCAGCGGATCCTCCCCAATCGCAAGAATCCTGAGTTGCTCGAGATCCTCCGTCCGCATCATCGTATACCGCGCATCCCCGACCGTGCAGATGCCCTCAACCCCATCGTCCGTCAGAACATGAAGTACGTGCAGTTCTCGGCTTGGTGAACTCGCCGCTTTCCTCACCCACCGAGACCTGCCTCCACCGACAGCAACCCGGTGAAGCTCAAACAATCCCGTATTCGATTTCGTCTCGAACACCGACAATGTGATTTCTTCGATCTTCATCTTGTTTTGGCTGGACTGGGAGGCCTCCTGCTGTCTCCTGCCTCAGCTCTCCCACTCCGAGAAGGGTGTCCGGTCGGGTCAGTGGCTATGCCTCGGCAGCAAATTCTTTACCTTCTGATACTTCACCGCCGGCTTCATCACAGCACCCTCCGACAGCTGTGAAACCGTCGAGCGGTAGATCTCCTCCCACGGCGTCTGGTTGTCCAGAACCTTCAGCTCCAGGGTATCCTTCCGACGCTTAAGCTCCTCCTTGTCTATAAGCATGTTGACCTCGCGCGTGTTCAAATCGATCCGAACGGGATCCCCCGTCCGCAGGATCGACAGATTCCCCCCGACGGCAGCTTCGGGTGAGCAATTCAGAATCGACGGGCTCCCGGAAGTACCGCTCTGTCTTCCGTCCCCAACACACGGGAGTTCGACGATCCCTCTCTGAACGAGTCGATCCGGTGGGAGCATGTTCACCACCTCAGCAGACCCCGGATACCCGACCGGTCCACACCCTCTCACAAAGAGAATGCTATCCTCGTCGATGTCGAGATCCGGATCGTTGATTCGGTCGTGGTAATCCTCAGGACCCTCGAAGACGATCGCCCTGCCTTCCCAGGCGTTTTCGTCCCCTGGCCTAGCCAGGTAGCGCAAGCGGAACTCGTCACCAATCACCGATGTCTTTATCAGACCAGAGTCGAAGATATTTCCACCCAAGACAATGAATCCTGCTTCTTCTTTGAGCGGCTGGTCATATGACTTGATCACGCGCTCATCCTCAATACCGACAGCCTTCAGGTTCTCGGCAATGGTTTTCCCTGTAACGGTCAGACAGCTACCAGCGATCTTCTCATTCTTCAACAGCTCTGACATCACACTCGGCACACCCCCGGCGCGGTAGAACATCTCGCCCAGCCACTCTCCGGCGGGCTGGCAGTTGACGAGCAGAGGGATATCGGCGCCGTATGTCTGAAAATCAGCGATCTCGAGTTCTGCGCCGATGTGCCGCGCGATCGCTATCAGATGGGGCGGTGCGTTCGTGGACCCACCAATCGCTGAGTTGACTACGATCGCGTTCAGGAAAGCCTGCCGTGTCAGGATCTTCGACGGCGTCAGATCCTCCTTGACCATCTCCACGATCCGCTTGCCCGTGTAGTAGGCCATCTGGGCTCGCTCACGGTATGCAGCCGGTATGGCCGCGCATCCCGTCAGCGACATCCCAAGCGCTTCAGCAAGCGAGTTCATCGACAGTGCCGTACCCATCGTGTTACAGTGTCCCACACTAGGGGACGAGGACACAACCATATCCATGAACCCGTCATAGTCGATGTTGCCTGCCGCATATTCCTCGCGCGCATCCCACACGACTTTTCCGGATCCCGCCAGCATGCCCTTCCAGTGCCCATCGAGCATCGGCCCGCCTGACAGAACGATCGAAGGAATGTCCATTGTTGCGGCAGCCATTATGCAGGCCGGTGTCGTCTTGTCACACCCTGTCGTGAGCACGACACCATCGATCGGGTACCCGTGCAGAACCTCCACTATCCCCAGATACGCAAGATTCCGGTCGAGGGCCGCCGTCGGACGCTTACCCTGCTCCGCTATCGGATGAACGGGAAACTCGAACGGGAATCCACCGGCATCCCTAATCCCCTCCTTGACACGCTGGGACAGGAACATGTGATGCCGGTTGCACGGCGACAGGTCGTTACCTGTCTGTGCAATACCGATGATCGGTCTCCCATCCTGCAACTCTTCGCGCGTTATCCCGAAGTTCATATACCGCTCGACATAGACCGCGGTCATGCCCGGATTGTCCGGGTTGTTGAACCACTCCTGCGATCTCAACTCCTTCTGCATCTGCTCGCTCATATTTCAAACTCCTCGTTGGCTCAAAACGGATCCTCAGGTCGAGGCTTCGCGAAATTTCGCACTCTGTTTCACGGAACTCAGCTTGATTTTCCGGTGACGCCTAGTCTCCCTTGACTACACGACGTGGACCGAAACTCGGTCTTGCAACATCAGCCTATCAGATTCTGGAACGCTTCCAAGTAGGTTTCGTGCGTGGTCAACTTGTTGAGCAGACACATGACCTTAAATTTCTTCATCAGGATCGGTTACGTAGTGTAGAACACCACCACCGGACTCGGTGCCGCAGAGCTCGATGATCTTGGCCAGCCGCGATACACCCACACTGTTGACGACCTGAGTTTCCATCCTGTCACAAGCAATGCAATGTAGACACCCTCTCGACGAACTTGGCCACAGCATCCAGCATCTTCTGCCCTTGGGGGCCGTCCGAATACCGCAGGGACTCTACAACGAGCCAGCTGATCTCCACTGTATCCGTTATGCTGTTTGCTTGAGACAAAACGCCCCTTCCCTAGCGTGCTCGTCATCCTGGGCCCCTCGACTCAAACCCTCAAGGATCTGGCCTTCCTGACCGACTCAACTTCCTTGAAGCACAGCGCAAGTGCCGTCCTTGCAAGGGCCCCCGACAGTACCTCATCCACCTTGCCCGTGTTGATTGCATCGACGGCGCCTTGGATCTCCTTCGTGAATGCAACTACGGGATCGACCGACCCAAGTCTGGGTTTTATGGACCGACCGTCTGGAGTCAGGACGGTCAGAGGCTGGGACAGATGAGGCTTTCCCGCGAGGGTCGCGAACTCATACAGCACCGTCCCCGATTCAAAATAGGCTTCGAACCCGTGCACAAAAGGGCGGCCCTTCTGGGATATTGCACCTCCCGTACAGGTCACAGAGAGATCCGGTCGGGAGTCGAACCTGTATGCCGTCGCCAAATAAGCCGCATACCGATCCTCGACCAATCTCCCGGTGGACGAAACGGCATCGGGCTTCCCGCAGACCGCCGCGATGAAATGTGTGTCGTGAATGTGCAGGTCCACACCGGGTCCTCCACTGCGTTCCAGGTTCGTCAGATCAGCGGACCAGTCCGGCTGAGAAATGATTCGTTTGAAGTGAGCGCCCAGGAGCGCCCCGTGTTCGCCTGATGCGACACAGCTGGCCAGATAGGCGTACTCTGGGAAGAACGGTAACACGTGCGCGACCATCAACTGCCGGCCTGCCTTCTCGGCTTCTCGAATCATTCGATCGGCATCCCTCAGCGACAGAGCGATCGGCTTTTCTACCAGAACGTGCTTGCCGGCGCGGAGTGCCTTGATCGCCGCATCACGGTGATCAACCGTCGGCAGACAGATGTCGATCACGTCGATGGCCCGGTCCGCGATCAGATCCTCATACTGCCGATAGGTTCGGACTCGGCGAAGGTCCTCGACCCCACCCGGACTGCCGAAGTTCCCCTTAATTCCTCGCCAGTCGCCTGACAGTTTACTTGCGGACCGCGTACATATCGCTCTGACGCTGCCCCCACGCACCTTTTGTATTGCGCGAAAATGGGTCATTCCCATAAACCCGAGACCTGCTATACCGATTTCGACCATGACCTATTCCGAAAGAAGTATAAATGCCGGATACACGGCAATATAGCGGCACCAGAAGGTGCTTACAAGCATCGGACCTCTTTCGTTCCCGGATCGCAACTTTTTCAACTGGCTGACGTATATTTAAAGGGATGAGACACCACGAGAACATACCAGAGACTCTCCAAGAGCGTGTCCGCCTGTATGTCGAACGCGAACACCTGCTGGATGACGACCCGACCCTCGTCGTAGCCGTGTCCGGTGGCGTCGACTCGGTAGCCATGCTCGACGTGCTCGTGTCATTCGGGTCTCTCGACCTCCACGTCGCCCACGTCGACCACGGTATCCGACCCAAGGACTCGGAGGCCGACGCTGAGTTTGTTGAACATCTTGCTGGGGAAATCGGTCTCCCCTTCCACGGGCATCGTGCGGACTGTCCATCTATCGCTCGGGACCAGGGTCTGTCTCTAGAAGAGGCCGGACGCAAGGTCAGGCGGACCTTCCTCCGTTCGGTGGCGAAGCGCACGGGAGCGAACCGAGTTGCCACAGGCCACCACCGGAACGATCAAGCGGAGACCGTGCTTTTGCGTCTGCTCCGTGGGAGTTCGGCGACCGGTCTTTCCGGGATCCGACCGATCTCTGAAGACTTCTGGATTCGGCCCTTTCTGACCCTAAACCGAATTGATATAGAGGTTTATGCACAAGACCGGGGACTGTCTTGGCGTCGAGATTGGACCAATCAGGACACATCGATCCCGAGAAACCGCATCCGAAACATCCTCTTGCCTATCTTGAAAGCCGATTTTGGACCTCACGTGCCCGAGGCGCTCAACCGGACGGCAGACCTCCTCCGGAGTGACGACGAATTACTCGAGTCGATTGCGCTAGACGCTTCAAAAACTGCGATTTGCGCTCGTTCTGACAGGAAGATTGCCCTTGATGGGCCTAAGTTTTTCGGTTATCATGTAGCGGTTCAGCGTCGGCTGATTCGGTGGATTTTGCCCAAGTTAGGGCTCGACCCACGCCGGATCGAATTCTCGCTGATTGACCGAATCCTGACCCGCATGGAACAGGGGCGCGGGACGCTACAGGTAACGACCGATCTGACCGCCTGCAACACTGGGCGGCTGGTTCTTTTGGGGGTCACGGCTCCGGTTTTCGAGGAGCACATTACTCTCGGTGTTAACCGGATTCCGTCTATCAAAGCAAATCTAACGGTAGAAGGGGTCCAGAGGGCGGGCTTTCCCCCGCGTTTCTCCGAGCTCCCTCCTTACGAGATCTGGTTCGATCACAGCGCGCTTCCGAAGAATCTCATCCTGAGAACCACGAGGCCAGGCGATCGAATCCGGCCTTTCGGCTTCTCCGGATCGCAGAAGGTCAGCGACATCCTAATCGACAGGAAGCTACCCAGGCTTCTTCGGGACGAAGTTCCCGTCCTCGCCGATCGTGACGAAATTCTTTGGATCATCGGGATCCGATCAAGCGAGAGGAGCCGTATCGAGGAGTCGGCAACACGCGCCGTCAGGTTCAATTTCGAGGGAAGCTGGCGAAGACTCCACGACGCACTGCAGCCGTTCACCTAGAATTATAATTATGGCACAACTCGATCCCAAAAAGCACGAAGACCGGGAACACGTGGGTATAACCGAGGAACGTGAAGAGGAACAGCTCTCGCAGCCCAAGGAGCCCGAGCACCCCCCGAACGGGCAACCCGTGAATAGGAAGCCGACGGAGGATCCCGACGGAAAGAAGCCCTGGCGAAGGATCTCGAAGACTCTCGCGTTCTGGATCATTTTTCTTCTAGTGGCCATCTCGGCCTCGAAATTCCTCGGTAGCAACACAACGAACGACGAGGTCATCCTCAGCTACAAGGAATACAAGCAGTTCCTGAACGACGGGAAGATCGTCAGCGCGGTGATCATCGAGTCGGAGTTCCACGGCCAGCTCGTAGAACCCGAGTTCACGACCTCGGATCGGGGACCACAGAGATCCTACGAGGCCTTTACCGTCAACCTCGGCGTTATCGACGCCGAAACACGCGCCGAGTGGGAGAAGCAGGGCGTCGATTTCCGCTTCCAACAGAAGCCGTTCAACTGGCTCAGTGTCTTCTTCAACTTCCTCCCTTGGCTCCTGTTTGTTGGTCTGTGGCTCTTCATCCTCAGGCAGATGCAGGGTGGCCCCAAAGGTGCCTTCAGCTTCGGCAAGAGCCGCGCAAAGCTGGTGTCCGAGGATCGTCCGAAGATCACGTTCCAGGATGTTGCGGGGGCCGACGAATCCAAGCAGGAGCTTCAAGAGATCATCGACTTCCTGCGTGACCCGCGGAAGTTCCAACGTCTCGGAGGCCGAATCCCGAAGGGCGTCCTTCTGGTCGGTCCACCGGGCACGGGCAAGACTTACATGGCCAAGGCCGTGGCGGGTGAAGCCAATGTCCCCTTCTTCAGTATGAGCGGCTCCGACTTCGTCGAGATGTTCGTCGGCGTCGGTGCTTCCCGCGTCCGCGACCTCTTTGAGCAAGGCAAGACGCAGGCACCTTGTATCATCTTCATCGACGAGATGGACGCCGTCGGCCGTCACCGCGGCGCAGGTATCGGCGGTGGGCACGACGAGCGCGAGCAGACGCTC
>DPVD01000272.1:1628-4022 GCA_003526745.1 Candidatus Latescibacterota bacterium | reverse complement strand
CGAGCGCGAGCAGACGCTCAACCAGCTACTCGTCGAGATGGACGGATTCGAGTCGAAGGAAGGCGTCATCCTGATCGCGGCGACAAATCGACCCGACGTCCTCGATCCGGCCCTGATGCGTCCTGGCCGCTTCGACCGCCAGGTTATCGTTGACCTCCCAGATGTGAAGGGACGCGAGGCCGTCCTCCACGTGCACACGAAGAACACGCCACTCGCCAAAGACGTGGACCTTAAGGTGCTCGCTCGCGGTACTCCCGGACTCTCTACCGCTGACCTCGAGAACCTTGTCAACGAGGCCGCGCTGCTGGCATCTCGTCACGACCGTTCACGAGTCACGATGGTCGATCTAGAAAACGCAAAAGACAAAGTCATGATGGGTGTCGAGCGGAAGAGCATGGTCATCTCCGACAAGGAGAAGCGGCTTACATCCTATCACGAAATCGGCCACGCCCTGATCGCCAAGCTGATCCCCGAAAGCGATCCCGTACACAAGGTCACGATCATCCCACGCGGACGCGGGCTCGGCCTAACGACGTATCTGCCGATCGACGAGCGTCACACCTACCCGCAGAGCTACTGCCACGCGCGCCTGGCTTACACACTAGGTGGACGTATCGCCGAAAACATCGTGTTCGGAGAGATCACCACAGGTGCGACGAACGACTACGCTCAGGCAACCGAGCTCGCTCGCCGGATGGTTTGCGATTGGGGCATGTCGGAGCGCTTGGGTCCCTTATCCTATGGGCAGAAACAGGAAGAGATCTTCCTCGGCAGAGACATGGCTCACCGCCGGGACTACAGCGAAAAGACCGCTGAAGCGATCGATGATGAAATAAAGCGAATGATCACGGAGGCTGCCGAGCGCGCCGATGAACTCCTTCGCGCGAATCTCGACACTATGCACCGGATGGCTGAAGCGCTTCTCGAATTCGAGGTCCTCGACGACCCTCAGTTGGACAAACTCATGGCAGGTGAGCGTCTCGAAAAAGTCGACATCGAAGAGAACGGCCGAGCGTCAGCCCCGGAAGAGGCTGACAAAGAATCGGTAGAGGGCGAAACAGACTCGGACAATGACGGGGAACCCTCCGAAGAAACCGGATAATGAAAAAGCGCGATCCCCGAACGACAAGGCAGAGCCGCTGGCTCTGCCTTCTTTTTTATGAATAGACCACAACCCGATGTCTTCAGGGTCGGTTCACAAGAGTTTTGCCTGACTGAACGTACGCTTGTCATGGGCGTACTCAACGTCACCCCTGACTCCTTCTCTGACGGCGGCCGATTCCTAGACCCAGATGCTGCACTCCGTCAGGCGGAACGGATGATCGAAGAGGGTGTCGACATCATAGATGTCGGCGGGGAAAGCTCGCGCCCTGCCGGTCCCTATGGTGATGGGGCAGAGCGCGTGTCCGAAGAAGAGGAAACGCGGCGCACTGCTCCCATCATCTCGGAGATCGTACGTCGATTCGGAACGCCCATTTCGATCGACACGGTCAAGCCGTCCGTTGCCCGATCGGCGCTAGACGCGGGCGCAACGGCCGTCAACGATATCAGTGGACTAGCCGATCCCGCCACGATCGAAACTGCCGTCTCGACTAATGCATCTGTCTTCATCATGCACATGAAGGGAACCCCAAAAACGATGCAGAGGGCGCCTCGATATCAAGATCTGGTCGGTGAGATCATGGCATTTCTTCGCGAACGTGCTGAGCAAGCAGAGGTCGCCGGCATCCCCAGCGACCGGATCGCCATTGACCCGGGCCTAGGTTTCGGAAAGTCTTATGAGGACAACTACGGCATCATCCGGAGTCTCGATGCCCTTCTCTCCCTTGGCTACCCGCTTCTGGTCGGGCCGTCTAGGAAGACCTTCGTCGGTCTTGACTACGAGCTTCCTCCTGAAGATCGCGAGGAGGGAAGCCTCGCCGCCTTCGCCCTGTGCGCCGCTGCGGGAGCGCACTTAATCAGAGCCCATGACGTAAAGGGAGCACGACGAGCGCTCTTCGTGGCAGACCGCTTTAAAGCTGGCGAGGCTTCTTGGGAACGACCCTAAACTACTGAATAATCAACACCTTCCTCTCAGCTCTTCACGTCCCACTGTCAGCTTGACAAACCCTAGAGGCAAGGATAGATTCCAGTTGACTCCTCTTCATCGCTTTGCAGAAGCACTCAAAACGACTTCATGAACTCCGATTTCGCAAGAATAAGAGACGCTAGGGTCATACACGATGGTGAAAACCAGGCTCTGCTGATCGAATTTAACGACGGCAAGGTCAGGCAATTTTCACCAAAAGAGCTTTACGAAGCCACAGGTTATCTCGGGCAACCCCCGCCGGAAGCGAACACGACCGGATCGCAGAGACGGGCGTCCGAAATAATCTCCAAACGGCGTCGCTAGTA
>DPVD01000272.1:0-1318 GCA_003526745.1 Candidatus Latescibacterota bacterium | reverse complement strand
TAGTAGCCTACCATGATCAAGCCTCTGGTCGAACAGCTCTGCCGCGTATACACGATCGCGTGCCCCGCGTGCGGAGCGGAGAACCCTTTCCCACGATACACTCGCGACGTCTGCCGTGCCTCATCGACTGGTGCGGATGGTCACCCGCTCAAGGTGTCCCTCCGTGCCGAAGGTGATTTCCCGGTCTGGGTGGGACCGCTCACCTTCTTTTGGGGGTGCTGCTCGACCTGCAACTTCTCCGGCCAAGTCGACGACGGCGATTTCCGACAGTGGAAGAAGAAGAACACCACTAAGTATCTCAGTGGTTTCTACGACGGTGCCCTCGACAACGTCAAGACCAAGGGCACTTTAGGACAGGGACCGCTTGGCCTCCTCAAGAAAGGCCATAGCGAAACCGACATGTATCTCCGACTCCTCAGCCAGTTCTACTCGGGGATCTACACGGAAACGCTGAAGACAGCCCCCGCCGCCGGTACACTTGCTCGCTCATATCTCAGAGTCGCTTGGATATTTCGCGACACGGAGCGTCTTTATTCAGACTTTGATCCATCCTCCGCCCAGAACCTCCTCAAGGAGGTCAAACCTGCTTGGAACCGGGAGATAAAGCCGAACTCCAACTACCCAGTCGTACCCGGGATCGCCGCAAACGAGGTCGAGGCCCTAAGGTTCGCGATAGCCTACTTCGAGTGGAACTTCCAGACGCTGTCCTCCGCCGCGGGTGTGGAGGACGAGATGCGACTGATGACGCTGATGGCCGAGATCAGCTACCGAATCTACGAACAGACCGGGGACGAGGCCGACTTCACCAAAGCGCAAAATGGTTTCAGCGGCACGATGCAGAAGTGCCTGAGCGTCGTGAACGACAAATCGATCGTCGGTGGTGCCGTCAACCGTGCAAAAGACACGCTGGAAAAATCCGGCGATCGGGGCCGAGAGCTTCGTGCACTGAAGGACAGCTACGACAAGAACGGTCCATCTGAGACCGCTTCCCCACCACCACCTCCACCCGTTTCCAAGAAATCCGCACCGGCTGCCGCAAAGACACCGAAAGCTGACACCGTTGACGCTCCGGCCAAGGCCAAGCCTGCAGTACCGGCGGCAGCCGACCCGCCGTCCGCAAACGGCAGCGACTCCAGCGTCCAGAAGAAGGTGGAACAGCTCGACAAGGAGAATCGCCGATGGATGCGTCTTGCGAGCACGTCGGAACTGACGGGACTTCCGAACAGCTTGATGCTCAAACGCCTCCTCCTGCCGGGTCTGTTCAAGGCAGTCGCTGCCAAACGTCAGCCCTTAGGCTGCATCCTGATATCGCCTGAAG
>DPVD01000154.1:0-2990 GCA_003526745.1 Candidatus Latescibacterota bacterium | reverse complement strand
GCTCTGATCGTATGCGAGATGAGCGCGATTGGCACCGAACCCGAGGACGTAATTGACTTCACCTAACGGGATCAACTCGCCACGGATCGCCGCAACCGCAACTCCAAAGCTCTGCTGCAGACGCCACTCGCGAGCAACCCACATGGCCAGACCTTCGTTGAACCAGACAGGTACCCGGTTTCCGGTTTCGTGGATAGCGTGATGGAGGAGAATGTGGGAGAATTCGTGCCGGGCCGTTCGAAGGAGGGCCTCCGTCTGGCCGGGTCGATATCGGAGGATAATCGTTTTTGCCTGGGGGTAGGCAACACCGATGCCCCAATGGGGGATGCGATTTTGGGTCAGCGTGTTGAAGTCCCGAGCAGAGCGGACCACGTATACCTGCACGTCCGGAACAGGAACATCACCGAGCTGGTCAGCGACCTCTTCACGGAGCGTCACTAGTTGATTCAGCAGATACGAACCCTGCAGAACTTCGCGCGCAGGAAGGAGCAGTGTCAACCCCTCGGATTCGATTTGCGACCAGTCGGTCTCCTGCGCTCCCGCACTTGTGAAGAGGACGAAGCAGAGAGCTGCGACAAGACTACTTCTTACTCTGACCCAGATACTTGAAGAAGTCCGTGCCCAGGGGCAGAACGACGGTCGTACCCTGACCGAGCGTCTTTTCATAGGCCTCGAGGGTCCTCTGAAACTCGTAAAACTTGGGATCCTGCTGGAACGCGTCCGCGTAAATCTTCAGCGCTTCGGCATCACCCTGACCACGTATAAACTGGGCCTTCTGGAATGCATTCGACTGGATGCGGGTCACTTCGAGATCCGTTTCGGCCTTGATCTTCAGCGCCACCTCTTCACCCTCGGCTCGATACTCCTTCGCCTGTCTAGCACGCTCCGCCCTCATGCGATCGAACACGTTCTTCTTGTTTTCCTCGGGCAGATCGGCACGTTTGATCCGAACGTCGACCACCTCGATGCCCAAGTCGGCGGCATCTGTTCGTGATCGATCCGTCACTGCGGTCATGATCTGGTCACGCTCACCGCTTACGATCTCTTCAAGTGTCCGCTTGCCGAGCTCCTCGCGAACAGCAGCGTAGATAATGTCGTCGAGCCGTGACTGCGCTCCGAATATCGTCTGCACCGATCGCAGGAACTTTAGCGGATCGACGATCTTCCATCGAGCAAAGTTGTCGACGATCAGGTTCTTCTTGTCCTGCGTGTAGATCGGCGCCGGATCGGCGTCGCTGAACAGAAGGCGCCTATCGAAAGAGTGCACCTGCTCTACAAACGGGGCCTTCCAGTTGAGACCGGGTTCTACGATCGTGCGCTTGGGTTCACCAAGCCGTGTCACGACCACCTGCTCCCGCTCATCAATGATGAACAGAACGGCGTCGGCCAAGATGCCGAACAACACCAGTATTACAAGGGCCGCTATCAAGTTTCTCATTGTCCGGAGCCTCCTCCCGCCGACTGACGTGGCAGGGTCAGCACGTTCAGTAATCCGCCCTTACCGTCCGACTGGACCACATACTTCTGTATGCTGGGCAGTATCTTCTCCATTGTCTCCAGGTACAGCCGTTTTTCAGTAACGTCACGCGCGTTGCGATACTCCTTGAGCACGGTCAGGAATCGATCCGCGTCACCTTGGGACCGCTTCACCCTTTCCACCGAGTAGGCTTCTGCGCCCCGGAGCTGTTTTTCCGCTTCGCCGCGTGCTCTCGGAATGATCTCGTTGCGGTAGGCCTCGGCCTCGTTTCGCATCCGCTCTCGATCCTCGCGGGCACTCGCAACATCCTTGAACGCCGGGTCAACTTCTCGCGGCACTGACACCGCTTGCAGCTTCACGTTCTCAAGCCGCACGCCCATCCCGTAGAGTTCGAACACCGACCGGATCTCCTCCTCGATCTCCGTTTGGATCTGGAGCTTCCCTTCGGTCAACGCCTGATCGATCGTGTGGCGACCCACGACCTGTCGCAGCGCAGACTCGGCAACACCGCGGACGGCCTCAGTCTGGCCGGCCACGTTGAAAAGGTAGTCCTTCAAGTTGCTAATCCGGAACTGCACGATCAGCTCCACATCCACTATATTCTCATCACCCGTCAGCATAACAGATTCGCGAAGCACCTTCTGGTATCGTGGCGCAGGGTCCAGACTGATTGTTCGGAAGCCGATCTCGATCCGCTTCACCTGCGTCACCTTCTCCTTCTCAATTCGCTCGAACGGACGCGGCAGGTGGTAGTGGATACCGGAATCCGACAACTGTACCGCCTTCCCGAAGCGCAGCACGACCGCCTGCTCCTCCGGGTTGACGATATAGATACCGCTCGCCAGCCACAGCAGAAGGATCCCGGCCAGCGCGTAGACGATCATACGCGGACTGACGTTCAGATCCAGGTTGGGTCTGTTCGGAAAATCGTACTGTTGCATATGCGCGCCTCAGCTTACCGGCCGGATCTCAAGTTCCTCTCCGAATCTCCGTACCCCCTCGATACCTCTCAGGGTCACGTTGATACCAGCGAGGAAGTTCGCAAACCGGCTGGCTTCAACCGGGTCACGGGACTCGAGATACGAGGCCATGAACCCCATCAGGTAGACATCACCGCAACCCGTCTCGTCGACCGGTTCACCGGCCGGCAGAGGGGGCGAGTGATGCAGGATCGTGTCGCCGTTCTCTGAATACACGACATCCGACCCGTTTGCGTTTCGTGTGACGATCGCGACGGACGATCCGTTCGAGATCAAACGATCGCCGAAAGCGTAAGTCTTGTCATCTGTATCGAGCGTCTCACCAGCGAGCAGCGCTGCTTCCTGCTCGTTCATCTGTATCACGTCCGCACAGGCGATCCACTCGTTCCAGTAGGGCGGCACACGCCAGAACCGCCGATTCTGGTCGTCCATCCCGAGCGACAGACTGTGGAGATCCATGAATATCGGCGCTTCAGTCGCCTTGCGAACCGACTGAAGCGTCTCAAGCTCAAGTTCGATTCCCGTGATAAAAT
>DPVD01000338.1:0-16620 GCA_003526745.1 Candidatus Latescibacterota bacterium | reverse complement strand
ACTGGGTCAAGCTGGGGGTGACCCGAGCTCGGCTGACTGGTGCCACGGCGATCTTTTGGCTTGATGAGAAGCGGCCCCACGACGCAAACCTGATTCAGAAGGTCAACACCTACCTAAGAGACCACGACACGAACGGTTTAGATATCCAGATTCTGGCGCCGGTCGACGCGATGCGTCTGACGCTGCAGCGTGCCCGAGACGGCAAGGACACCATCTCCGTGACGGGGAACGTGCTGCGTGACTACCTGACGGATCTGTTTCCTATTCTCGAGCTCGGGACGAGCGCAAAGATGCTGTCGATCGTTCCCCTCCTGGCTGGTGGAAGCCTGTTCGAAACCGGGGCTGGTGGATCGGCGCCAAAGCACGTCCAGCAGTTCGTGGAAGAGGGACACCTTCGCTGGGATTCCCTTGGAGAGTTCCTGGCCCTAGCGGTTTCGCTGGAAGATCTTGGATACAAGACTGAGAACAAGGCGGCTCAGCTGCTTGCCAGGGCGCTCAACACAGCGACGGCGAAGTTCCTGGATGAGAGAAAATCGCCCTCACGGGTGGTGAACGAGCTGGATAACCGAGGAAGCCACTTCTACCTAGCCCTCTACTGGGCGGAGGCGTTGGCTTCACAATCGGAAGACAAGGCCCTGAAAGAGCGATTCGGGAAGGTCGCGGATGCACTCACTGAGAACGAGGGCAAAATCAACGAGGAACTGATCGAGGCCCAAGGGAGCCCGGTCGATATCGGTGGATACTACAGACCGGACGCCGCCAAGATGAGTGCGGCTATGCGGCCGAGCTCGACGCTCAACGCCATACTGGACTCGGTTTAGAGACGAGTCGACGATCAGTATGAAGGCCCTGAGATCTTGTCGGTTCTCAGGGCCTTTTGTATTCGTGCTGGTTCAACAGTATCAATCAAAAATTCAGTATTTCGTCCGACGTGGTGTAACTGCCCGTGATGTGCGCATTTAGCCAATCCTGAGAGTCATTTCGCGGCAGAATCAGTGCCGGCTCACCCTTGCAGCTGAGCCGGTATAGCAGTCGGGCGTCGTCGATAGAGTTGATGTTCGATTTGAGGGGCGGCGAGTTATGGAGGGTCATGTAATTGTCCCAGATCGTCACGTCGCCAGGAATGTGCAGGTGGTCGTATCGAAATTCGGGCTGCAGACAATGGGCCTCAAGTCGATCTAGGAATTCACGAGACTCATTTGCCGACATCCCGTCTACATCGACTGCAGGACGGACGCGAGGTCTCGACGCCCAGATAGGGCTGTGCAGCGACTTTACACCGGATATCGGGTTCGTTCTGACGAGCGGTGCAAGCCAGCCTTCGTCTCCCTCATTAAGACGTCGTCTCAATTTCACTTGTTCGAGAGAAGCTTTCTCCACATCCGGGAGCGCAGCGAAAGCCGCTGCCGTGTCCGCAAAGGCTGTCTCCCCGTTCAGCGGCAGACGCTTCCGCAAGCGCATCAAATCGGGGTCCGAGTCATCGTAGTAGGGATGCGCGGTCTCGTCTCTAGGGTTCTCCACCCAAGTTCCATGCTCGTTACGGGCGGTCGGAGAACGGTGTACCAAGAACATCGACACGTAGATCGGGAGAGGCTCATACTCGATGTCCGTATGCCAAGAGCCGCCCTGACTCACCTTGATTGGCTC
This sequence comes from Candidatus Latescibacterota bacterium, assembly GCA_003526745.1. Classification (GTDB taxonomy): domain Bacteria; phylum Latescibacterota; class UBA2968; order UBA2968; family UBA2968; genus UBA2968. The sequence continues at coordinate 14,973 of DPVD01000338.1, read as the reverse complement.
GTGTTCGCTCGTCTGAACCTGCAAACGGTTTTTGTCGATGAAGTAGCTTTCGTCGGTGGTTTCGGCCACCTTACCCCTAAAGTTAGAGACGACCAGAACGGTCGGCGATTCGTGCGGAAGACATTCGAGCTCTCCCGGGAAAGCGGCATTGACAGCCGCCACCCTACGACGCTCGAACGGAACCCAATCAATCGGCCCGTCGGACGACCCATCGGATTGCGCGAGCTTACCACCGCGCATGAAGTTGTTGGGGTGAGGTACTGGAGCGCCGAAATGGTTGGCGAAGCGCTCGAAATGTGCCAGCGAGAAGCTTTCCAGTTCCTGTCCGGGGATGTTGACAACGCCGTAATGGGCGAGTGCATCCACCAAGCACTCGACCTGCTTCGGTGTGAGCTTTTTGCGAAGGTCAATCCCATGAAGCCGTCGCCCCGACCCACAATGCGCCAACGGCCCTTCGCACGAGGCTCCATCCCCGAAAAACGCTATCAGTCTCTGTTCGAATTCCTCGTCGAAGTCCATCTGTCCTCCCGCTCAGCATACCAATTGTCCGATTGTCAGGCTATTATAGCAGGACCGGGCTTGTCATGACAGCACTGTCCTTGTCGATCGATTGACCTCTTGGAACAATGCGTTACTTTGGTCGCGCTATTCAGCGGAGATCAAACAGATCATATGACCACATACGACATAAGCCTTAAGGCAGCCAGGCGACTTGCGCTCCGTGCACAGCTGGTGGCAGGTGCGCCGGCAGGACCTTCTGCACGATCGGCTCTCAAGACAATTGAGCATCTTGGTTACGTCCAAATCGATACGATTTCGGTGATTGCTAGGGCGCACCATCACGTATTCTGGACACGACAGCCCGGCTATAGGGAAGACTTCTTGGACAGGTTACTCGCACGTGATCGCTTGGTTTTCGAGTATTGGACGCACGCCGCCTCCTACGTCCCGATTCGCGACTACCGCTACTATGTGCCTCGGATGAACCGGCTGCGCAAGTCAGAGCGTTTTATCGCCTGGCGTAAAAAGAACCGCAAGGTAGTGGACCACGTGTTCGGACGTATCCGGGAAGAAGGTTCGCTCACATCATCGGATTTCGAGGATACACGTAAAAAGCGGGGCAGTTGGTGGGACTGGAAGCCTGCAAAGCGGGCGCTCGAATGGCTTCTTGATATCGGGGACCTGATGGTGACGGAGCGGAAGAACTTTCAACGAGCCTATGATCTGACCGAACGCATTCTTCCCAACCACGTAGTGTGTGAGGAACCGACGCCCGAGGATCAAATCCGATTCCACATCACGAGCTCCTTGAGGCGGCTCGGGCTGATGCGCATATCTGACCTGACTCACAAGCGGACCGCCGATGGCGAACGAATCCAGGGAGGCATCGAGGGACTTGTCGCTGATGGCGATGTCGTTGCGTTACGTTTGAAGGGGGACCCGGACGACCTGCCCTACTACGCGCTCACCGAGGCATGGGAGTCTTCCGCCAACAGCCGCGTCAGGGACGCTATTCACATCCTGTCACCTTTCGACGGATTGGTGATCCGAAGGAACTGGCTCGAAAGGCTCTTCGACTTCCGGTATCGGTTGGAGTGTTACTACCCCGAAGAGAAGCGAGAGTTTGGCTACTTTACGTTGCCTCTTCTTTGGAAGGACAGTTTGATCGGACGCCTGGATGCGAAAGCTGACAGATCGTCGAGACGACTGCTCGTCAGGAATTTCTGGTTCGAGGATTATTTTAGCGGTTATGCAGAAGTCTGTACCCTGCTGAAGGAGAAGCTCTTCAAGTTCGCATCGTTCAACGGATGTGATGATGTGGTCATCGGGCGAGTCACACCCTCTGCGGCCAGCAAAGTGTTCGATTTTTCCAAGCGAGGTGCAGGATCTAATTCCTGAAGCTTGTCTAAAATGACGGCCGTCTATGTTTTGACATGGGGTTCGGCTTCGGGCTCTAATGAGGCTGAGTCGTCAAAATGCCCGAAGAACGCAACTCGGACTGGATCACCGGTTCCAGCCCAGCTTTCGGGAGCGAACCAACGTAGTGGCCGTTAACGAAGAAGCTTGGCGTGGAGGACAGACCCAGTGCGTCCGCCTCGGCGATGTCCGCTTCCACGATCTCTCGACCCTTGCCGGTGTCGATACAGGCCTCTAGTTTCGAGGTATCCAGTCCTGCACCGTCGGCGAATCCCATCACCCGATCCGTAGTGAGAGGATCTGTTTCCGAGAACAGAATGTCGACGAGCGGCCAGAACATATTCTGTTCATCCGCACAAGCGGCAATCTCGGCGGCTTCCCGGGCGTTGGGGTGCATGTCCAGAGGGAGATGACGGAAGATGAGCCTGATCTCTCCGCTTCGCTTGCCTAGGAGTTCCTTCAGATGAAAGTGTGCCTTGGCGCAGTGTCGGCACTCGAGGTCGGAAAATTCGATGATTGTAACGGGCGCATTCGGATTGCCTGTATTGGGGCCTCCACGGGGGTTGGGGTCGACGACAAATCGTTCTGAGGCCGGGATGCGGTAGACCGTCCCGTAGCGTCTCATCAGGTTGTCGACTTGCGCATCAAGTGCGGTTTTGCTCTTTCGGTTGGCGATTTCGTTGCGGACATTCCGTAAGACTGACTCGCGAGGCACGTTGCGGGGCACGCGATCCTTGATTTCCTCGTAGCGCTTGTCGATTTCCTCCTGCGTAATGTCAATATTTGCGTAGACCTCTGCCTGTACGTAGCTCCTTACGTCAGTACCCAGCTCCTTTGCCGCGGTTTCGAGTAACTCTCTGTCCAGCCATTCCTGCCGGTATCCGTTCCTTGCCTGATACAGTTTTAGGTGTATCGCTCGGTCTATTTCAGAAGCTCTGATCTGCCGGTTTCCGATCCGCGCGACGGTTTCGTCCGGAAGACTCGACTCAGACGGAGATCGAGCTAGTCCGGCTTCTATGGGCAAAAGGGACAGAGGTAGTATGATCAGAACCGCGGCGACAGGGATTGCGTCTCTGACGAATAGGTTGCCGACAAACGGCCTGAATGATCGTGTTCTGTATCTCCAGGCCAGGGAGATTGCCAGTGTTGTCAGGCTGATCACGGCGGAGAGGACGCAGAATGGGCACCAGGCACGGATGACGAAGGCCTGAAGTATTAGGAACCAGACAGTGGGTAAGGCGGCAAGCAGCGAAAGAAGTGAAATCCACCTGACAGATTGTTCGCGAAGTGTTGGGTCAAGGGACCGCCACGCAGAGATCAGCAGTCCCGCATACAGACCCACACCGAAGCCGGAGACGGGGATGCCCAGCAAATGAGCATGAGGGCTACCTAGAACCCGGCCGCACGAGGAACCGGCGCACGCACCTGCATCGAACAGATGCCCCAAGGTCAGGTAGATGGCATCGGCCAGGCCGATCAGGGCGAGCGTCAAGAGTATCAGGGGAATTATCATGTCAGTTGCGGGCGGTTTCTATGTATCAGTAGGTCTTGAGTTCTGCGATGACTTGGTTGGAGGGCGAAACTCGTTCTTCCAAATACTCTTGCGAACCCTTATCAACCAGCTTGCACAAATACTTGTGGACGCGGTCACCCCTTCGGCTATTTTCCCGGGCCCTTAGGTGTGACCGCGATGAGCTTGACGTTGGAGCAGACCATAATCAGGCACCCTAAGGCCAACGTCATGTGCTTGGGCATCATAGACTTCATTCAATCGTCGTTATGGTGGTCGTAGAGAGGTCGATCCAAGAATGAGGTTAGGCTCGTTGCGGTGCATCGGGAATATGAGTTTAGCGGCATCGAGTGTCAATGGATGCGTGCGAAATGGGCGGGGATAGGGTGAAGCGTCACGGTCGGTATTTCGGGTCGCGGAGGTATCTTGAGAGCCGTATCTTGCGGTCGCTTACCAGTGGCAAGTCACTCTTGGAGGATAGATGATAGTACTACGGATGGGATTGCTCACCCTCGCACTGTTGACCACGCGTGTTGTGGCTCAGGATGTCTCGTTCCGGGAATATATGGTCTACGAGTTCGATGAGAAGCGGTTCGCCCCAAATGATTCGAAGCCTACACTCTACAAGATCAGTCTTGCAGGGAAGGCCGACGCCCTCTGGGTGGAAGGAACGGATTACAACTACCAGTGGCTGACGATCGTTCCCTACGCAGGGATCGAGCACATCAAGCTACAGAGACGTCGGGGAAACCCGTATGTACACGACACGGGCAGCTGGATCGGGCGCCAGCTGGCGAAGGCGGGGGACATCCGAGGCTGGTTCACAATCTCGTTCGTGGATCGAAAGGGCAAAGATCGGGAGGTCGTGCTGCTCGCACCGGTCAAGGAGGATCGGGAACTGGCTGACTTCCTGAGGGGCAAGATCGAATTGGAGCTGGAGATCGAGGGTGAGGCGGAGAAACTGGCTACGCCTTCATCGGTCGTTACTGCACCCCCCGCTCCTACTTCTGTAGCTGCTCCACTGCCAGAGCCGACTGTGCCGCCAACCCCTACCACACCGACACCCGTGAAGGTGAAGCTGATCGACCTGATGACGGTGTCCGAGTTCCGTGCTGCAGGTCTGGGAAAGCTCAAAGATGCCGAACTGAGCGAGCTGGATGCGTGGATAAACCGTTTTCTGGCCCAAGAGAGATAATGTTTTTGGCAGAGTGTGCAGCTGGAAGGGTCAGGAAGCGAGGGTATCGCTCACGACGTCGAGGACGTGTTCCTGACTGAAAGGCTTTTCGGACGATCGTGTCCGTGGCGTTCCGCGAAAACGCGGATATCGATGTGATCTTGAGCACCGAAGGCCGCCATCGCGATCAGCTTGAAGGCCGGTTTACTCTTTTCACTTCTGATTATGAGCTTGAGCCAGCTTTTCTGGGCAAGAATATGTCGAAAATGGCCAAGTTCAACGCCTTGGTTCTAGATCAAGTCGAAACTCTCTTGGCTTTTCCTAACGCTTTGAACCTTGGGGTCATCGGTGCTCAAAATGCGCTTGAGAATGCCGCTATCACCCGCATCATCCGTCTATGATCAGATTCTGAGCCAAACCCACTCTTTCAAAAGCCGACCGCGTTTCTCCGAATCCAACCGAAATAGGTTAAGGAGCAATTGATGATAACAGGTTGTTCCCCATTCCGTACCCGACCGAACGTGATCTAATTGCCTTTATTAGCGAGGATCTATGCCCAATGTGCTGTTTATCGCTGTCGACGATCTTAGACCCCAGCTCGGGTGCTACGGGGTCGATGCCGTACACTCTCCGCACATCGATGAGCTGGCCTCGGAAGGAGTCGTGTTCGAACGTGCCTACTGCCAGCAGTCGGTCTGCGCACCGTCACGGGCGAGCGTCCTGACGGGATGTCGTCCCGACACGTCAACGATCTATGATCTTCAGACTCCCGTTCGGTCCGTGATGCCCGACGTCCTGACTCTGCCCCAGCACTTCAAGAACCACGGATACACAACGCGCTCGATCGGAAAAATCTACCACCACCCTCAGGATGATCTCGAGGGCTGGTCGACCGAGCCGCATCAGTCGAGGGGAGACTGGCTGGGCAGAGGATACCTAACGGACGAGGCGATCGCGACGATCGAGCGAACAGACGAAGAGATGATCAAGATGGGATCGACGCGGCGCGGGCTGGGGCCAGCGTACGAGAGCGCCGATGTCGACGACGGCGCATATCATGACGGCAAGGATGCGGAAGCAGCGATACAGGCGCTCAAGGAGCTGAAAGACGAGTCTTTCTTCCTTGCCGTCGGGTTCCACAAGCCTCACCTGCCGTTCAGCGCGCCTACCAGATACTGGGATCTCTACGATCCAGAGGCACTCCCGGGACCCGAGACGACGGATGCACCCGAGGGGGCGACCCGCTATTCACTGACTAACTTCGGGGAGCTGCGTGGCTACTCGAACATCCCAGATGACGGCCCTTTGACCAAGGACACGTCTCGGACCCTTGTCCACGGCTACTGCGCCTGTGTAAGCTACATGGATGCTCAGGTGGGACGCGTCCTCGCCGAGCTCAAGCGGCTGGGGCTTGACGAGAACACCGTCGTCATTCTGTGGGGCGATCACGGCTGGAAGCTGGGTGAGCACGGCAGCTGGTGCAAGCACACAAACTTCGAGATCGACACTCGGGCACCAATGATCGTCAGAGTACCCGAGCGGACATCGGGTGGTCGCGCGGCAGGTCTGACGGAGTTTGTTGACATATACCCCACGCTGAGCGCGCTCTGCGACCTTCCCGTCCCCGATCACTGCGAGGGCCAGAGTCTGGTTCCCTTGATCGACACACCCGATCGTGTATGGAAGCGGGCAGCGATCAGCCAATACCCCAGGGGGGGCGTGATGGGCTACACCGTGCGTACAGACACGCACCGATATACGGAGTGGCAGGACCGCCAGTCTGGCGAGGTCAAGGCTCAAGAGCTATACGACCACACGAGCTCGCATCTGGAAGCGTCAAACGTGGTTTCCGAAGAAGCAAACTTGAAGACCGTGGCGTCGATTCAGGATTTGCTGGCAGCGGGCTGGGAGAAGCTTGCGGCAGATGTTTAGCGCGCAGCCCTTTTGCGGGACGTAACGATTGACTAAGCTTAGTCAAAACACTAGTTTTTACCGAGTTTGAGGCGCCTGAGCGCGAGGCATTTACCTTCCGAAAGTATCGGAGGCACTCAATGGATTGGATGTATCCCGTCCTGATGTTGTGTTTTGGCGCGTTCTGCTTTCAGATCTTCGCCGTTTTCAGGAAGCAGGCTGCGCTGCTTCAGCCAACGGTCGAGCAGCTGGAAAACAGCCGATCGACCGTGGAGCGCCAAATCCAGGAAGCCGAGCAGGCCACCGAGGAGAGTCTACGACGGATCAAGTCTCTCCAAGAGGAGCTGACGTCGTTGAACCAGCAGCGAGCGGCTCTGCAGGATCAGGTGAACCGTAAGGAGATGGTAGAGATTCCGGCGGGCGAGTTCTTGATGGGGGATGATGATGCATCACGCGACGAGATGCCGCAGCGAACCGTCCTGATGAACGCCTACATGATGGACAAATTTCCGGTCACGAACCAGGAATACAAGATGTTCGTAGACGTGGTTGGTCATCGTCGGCCGCCGCACTGGACGAGCGGCACCTATGAGCTCGGATCCGCCGACCATCCGGTGACGAACATTAGCTGGCCTGACGCCAAGGCCTACTGTGACTGGGTTGGGAAGTGTTTGCCCACGGAGGCGCAGTGGGAGAAGGCTGCTCGTGGTACGATAGGACAGACCTACTGCTGGGGTGACGCGTTTCGGAAGGACAACACCAACTCAAGCAACGACTACGGCGGTACAACACCGATCGATCAGTTTCCGGGAGGGGTCAGTCCTTACGGGGTGAACGATATGTGCGGGAATGTTATGGAGTGGTGTGAAGACTGGTATTACGACGAGTACTATAAGACGGCGCCGAGGGATAATCCTGAAGGTCCTCCGGGTGGACAGTATCGGACTGTGCGCGGAGGGTTCTATGCGGGAAACAAGGCGGATGTCAGGTGCTCGGCAAGGCACTGGGCGCCGGAAGCCAATATGCAGGATCATATCGGCTTCCGATGTGCGAAGAGCCCGGAATAGATCAGAGCCCGAACAGGAGGCAACACCGGATGAAAATCGGTAAAAAAGAGGTTGTGGTCGTGGGGGACCGCATCCTGATCAAGCAGGAGGAGATGGAGCACAAGACCGATGTTGGTCTGTATCTGCCTCAGACGGTGGTCGAGAAGGAGGAAGTGCAGGGCGGACGTGTAGTCGAGTGCGGGCCCGGAATTCCGCTTCCCGAGACACGGGACGTCGACGAGCCTTGGAAGGCGACCGAAAACGAGCCCCGGTATCTTCCGATGCAGGTCCGGCTTGGCGACTTCGCTCTGTTCATGAAGACGGCTGCGATGGAGATAAAATTTGAGGGCACACAGTATCTGATCGTGCCACACGGTTCGATTCTGCTTCTGGTTCGTGAAGATCCGACGAGCATTCTCGATGAGATCGAGGGGTTCGGGAATCTCTAGACCTCTTACCGCCAAAGAGAAAGGCCGTCATCTGCGAAGATGACGGCCTTTCTCTTTGCCCTAGAGGAACGAACGTTATTTCAAGCGGGCGCAGCGGAATCCCAGAGCGGAGTAGCGTTGACTTGGTTTCTCGGGCCTGCGGAAGGCCATGTCGACCATGCTGATGTTCCAGCCACCACCTCGGATCACCTTTTCTTTCCCCGAGTCGGGACCTCTGGGATTACTGTATGGCGAGTCCTGGTAGTAGTCCTTGTCATACCAGTCGTAGGTCCACTCCCAGACGTTGCCCGACATGTCATAAAGCCCAGTGCTGCTGATTCCCGCGGCGTATGATCCGACGGGCTGTGGGCGTCCCTCTTTTGACTCCCGTGTGTTAGTAGCTGGTAGGCTCTGAACGTCTCCCCAAGGATAGAGTGTGCCGTCGCGCCCCCTGGCCGCTAGTTCCCACTCTGCCTCTGTGGGGAGCCTCTTGCCCGCCCACTGGCAATAGTTCATGGCCTCTTCCCAGGTGACACCGACAACGGGCTGATCGCTTCCGTTGTACTTCGCGTTTTCCCAGTATTTCGGCGCAGGCTTGCTTGTCTGCTCTAGGTATACCCGGTATTCTGCGTTCGTGAGCTCGTACTTATCGATGTAGAAGCTGTCGACGTGGACCTTGTGAACCGGCCTGTCCTTTCCCTGGCTGTCCCCCATACGATACTCGCCGCCCGGGATCAGGACCTCATCCGGAACGACTTCCTCCACGGGGCCCCGAACAGGAAGTCTCGTCTTCTCGAAGGGGGATCGACCGTTGATCGTCTTGATGTTGATCTTGTAGATCCGGACCTTGCCCGAGCCGACGCGAAGCTCGACCCGTGTCGGACTGTCCCTGATTAATGATCCGATGACCGTACGTCCTGCCTTGAGCACTATCTCGATCCGGTCTCCCGGAGTCAGAGTGGCGACATCGGTTTGGGCCTGAATTGTTTCGGAGTAGAGTCCGGCTAAGACAAGGCACGCAAAACAAGTGCAGAAAAGCTGTTTCAGGATCACCCTAGTGTCTCCAGAAAGGAATCGATTTCGAAACGCAGAGAATGATAACAAGGGCCCAGTTTTTTGTCCAGTTATTCATTGTTTAACAACGCTTTGTACGAACTGTTGGTCCCCTTGACCTGAGGCATCAAAGGATCTACTTTTAGCCACGGCACTGGTTGATGGTAAGCCGGGCTGTTGTATTTTCGAACTAAGGAGATTGGATCGTGACGAGCAAACAGGCGACGCGGGACGAGCAGAAGCACGATACACAGGAGGAACCAGGCCTGCGCGAGAAGATCGAGATCTATCTGTTCCTTGCGGTAGAGATCCTTTGCCTGCTTTTGTTCATCGACTTTCTGTTCATCGGGTGGTATGTCAAATAGAGCGAACAGTTGCTCGTCGGGTCTGGGTCGACACATAATGTCGGCCTTTTTTATGTACGGAAATCAAGGCATAGAAGCGAGGTGAGTATCGAGACACTCCAGTCTGCAATACCTGATTACGCGAAGGATCTCCGGGCCAACCTGGGTGTCGTGACGACGTCGAGTCTCGACCCGGTTGCCGCGTGGGGATCGGCTTACGCTGCTGCGTTGGTGTCGAAGAACCAGAATGTGTGTCAGGCTGTCCTGGAAGCCGCAAAGGATCACCTGACAGAAGATCAGCTGGACGGGTGCAGAAGCGCTGCTGCTCTGATGAGCATGAATAATGTCTGGTACAAGTTCACCGATCTGGTGAAGGACCCTGAGGTAAAAGCGCTACCGCCGAAGCTTCGGATGAACGCGATGATGTCGCACGGAGGTGTCGGACTCGTCCTTTTCGAGACGTTCAGTCTTTCGGCAAGCGTTGTGAATGCCTGCGGCACTTGTGTCGATGCGCACACTGCGCAGCTTCGGAAGCAGGGCCTGGATGCTCAGTATGTGGTGGATGTGGGTCGTATAGCGTCCGTGATTAAGGCGGTTTCGGATACTCTGACCTTCAAGGATACCTAGAGCACAAAGGGGCCGCTCCTCCGATCAGAGCGGCCCCTTACGTGTCATCATGTAATCGGTATTTTCAATGTGTTAGTTCGTCCTCGAGTCAGTAGATCTCGACCTGTAGTTGAGCGATCACGCTTTTGAGACGCTTGACCTCGGATTCCCGCACAATCCTGCTCTGGCCCCGCTGGTTCTGTCTCAAGTTGGTCAACTAACCCTTCAGGACGAGCGCTTCCCGCTGTTCCAGAAGAAGGGACTGACGAAGCCGCTTGGCTGATGTGGTGAAGTAATACTTTGCCGAGAGCGTAACGACTGTCGCAGCGAAACAAACAACCCATCAGATCATTGTAAACCCTTGACAATAGACAGCTTGCCTAATCGCTCGTATCATTACGATGATTATGCCTATGAGGGTGCAAAGTCAAGAATCCGGCGGAGGCCAAGGTGCTCACATTCTTCTTCCTTTTTGGGGTCGTTGTAGTGTTGCTGATACTGGTCGGCTATGCCTACCAGAGTGATGGGAGAGACCCTGAACAGGATCCCGAACCCGATCGCCGTCTCGATCGTTTGGCGATCATGTTAGATCCAGAAGTTATGGAAGGTGTGATCCAGCGTGCTCGGACCGAGGGGTGCTCGGAGATTGTGGCTTTGAACCGTCTGATTCGTCTGGGCTTGGGAAGTCCACCTCGTTCGTAGGCTCGACGGTGTAAGCCTTGCCGAGTTTTTCTGGCACCACGATCCCGCCCGATACGATCAACCGCACCGCTTCTTCTAAAGTCAATTCGGTTTCGACGACGTTGCTGCCGATTGCACCCGCCAACCAGACAAAAACGAGCGTCAGTGCGATACCCAATCCTGGGATGTCGTCTTCCGCTCCAAGGATGCCCTTGATAAGGGGTTAAGCGAACGAGTCCAACCACTGGAACACCAGACGCAAGGCTATAAACGTCGCCACGAGCGGGAGGAGGACGATCACCCCTGTCAATGTGCGTTTCCTGAGGGGCTCTCAATGGCGCTGATTCTGGATCTACTTTCCACGTGGCCCTTCCGATTCTTCGTCCACCCGTTCCAGAGCCCTGTCAGTTGATTTGTGGTTCGCCTGCGGTCTTGAAGGTGTTAGCCATTAGGTCTAGTTGCCGGAGATACGGTTCCTTCTGCTTGTTCGGAGAGAAGACACCGACATCGATAAAAAAGAAGCGATCGAGGTGGAGATCAACGAAGGCATAGCTTTTGAACGGGCCTCCTGTCCACTTAGCCTCGTTCTCCCACAGTCCCTGCAACACCATCGCGAGCTTTCCGGAAAAGTCCGACTGGAAGACCTCGACCTCACCGGGAGCGATCCGGTCCTGGTCGAAGAAGCGCTGCGTGATCTCGTCACGCTTTGCAAGAACCCAGTTCTCCGTGAGTGCGTCGGCGGGAATGCCGTCTTCCCAATAGACAAAGCACCACCGGCTAGGCTGCTCCTTGACTAGGGCAACAAACCCGGAGTCCGGTTTGGCGTCTAGGATACGGTAGCCGAAGGGTACACGAACTTGCCAGCCGAACTCGTCGGCCAGCTGACGGGTCACGTCTTCCCGCTCGCCGTATTTGTATACCAGCTTTGCGATCCGCTTGTTGCGAGCACGTTCTGCGGCTGCAAACAGTCGATCTGATTCCCCACGTATGTTGCTGATCACTTCCTCGACGCTGTTGCCGGTGGCGACGAACAGCAGTTGTTCTTTTGCCCACACGTTTTTTTTCCACGAGATGTTCGACTGACCGGATCGGATGGCTTCACCCACCTCCGGGCTGAGTATGGACCGGAGGAAATCACCTGTTGGTGTCTGGGAGTCGATCGGGCTGATCACGAGGACGTTCTTCCGTTTCAGATGCTTATGAATCTCGATCTCTTCGACCCGTCCGTGAAGGACGGAGAAGATCTTTTCGATCTGGGGCGTGCGGAGTTCTTTTTCGAAGATGTCTCGGACAACGGGCTCGTACTTCTCCCACTCACTCAGGTCCGCCAGAACGAGGATGTCCTGCGCCGGACCGACCGAATCTGGCATCCGGTCACCGCAGCCCATACCGACGAGCAGGGCAAGCACAGGAAGCAGCGTTGCTTTGCGGATCGACAACATAGACAGACTCCTCTCGCTAGGAAGGTGCTTCGAATATAGCCAATTTCGGGAGATCTGCTGTGCGCGGAGTCAGCTTATGTAGGTGAACGGGAGCCGGGTGGCTCCGAGGCTGGTCACCATTTCGTAGGGAATACGTCCTGCAGCCGTGGCGAGGTCCGGGGCTGTGATGCGAGTGGAACCGGATGTGCCGAGAAGCACGACCTCGTCACCGACTGAAACCTTTCGATCTGAGACATCGATCACGAGCTGGTCCATGCAAACGGATCCCAATATGGGACTGGGCTTTCCGTCGATCAGGACGAAGCCGTCGCTGGACGGAAACCGGGGATATCCGTCACCGTATCCGACCGGGACGATTGCGGCTTCCGTGAGCGTTTCGACACGCGATGTTCCGCCGTAACTGACGGGCTGACCAGGTCGGAGTGTGCGGATATGTGTTATTCGAGCGTGAACCGAGAGTGCGGGAGTGAGGTGGGATACGAGCTCGTGATCGAGCGATGGGGCGGGTGAGATCCCGTACGTTAGCAGGCCGACGCGGACCATGTCTAGATGAGCCGTCGGGGAGATCAGAGTGACAAGGCTGTTTGCTGCGTGGCGCCAGCGGGGTGGTGGGGTCGTTCCCTCGAGGTCCGCGAGAATCTGGTTGAACTGTGCGACCTGTTCGGTGATCAGATCGGTCTGGCTGTGACCCCATCCGACGTGTGTGGCGAGACCTTCGAACAGAAGTGTTTCGCTGTCGTCGACGTAGGTGATTAGCTCGGACACCTCATCGGGGTATACGCCGATCCGCCCCATGCCGGTCTCGATCTTGAGGTGAACGGCTACTGTCTTCCCGGATGCTTTCGCAGCGGTCTCGAGTACCCTGAGACTTTCTTGACTGCTGACGGTCTGTGAAAGATCGGCGGCTACGACGTCCGGAGCAGCCTCGGGGAGTGCGATGCCCAAGACAAGGACGGGGATGGTGATACCGGCTGCGCGCAGTCGCAGTCCTTCGTCGACCGTTGCGACGCCCAGACAAGCCGCGCCTCCTTCGATCGTTGCAGAAGCGGCCTTCTCAAGGCCGTGTCCGTATGCGTCCGCCTTGACGACAGCCATGACGTCCACTTCTGCGCCGACGTATTCGTCGACCGCAGCGATGTTGCTCTGAATGGCGGACAGGTCGACGCGGATCCACGCGTGGGGGACGGTTGAATCGGGTATGGTCGTCAGGGCTAGCTCGCGATGCTGAAGGTGGATCCGGACTCGGCGTGCTTGACGACTTCGATCCGGACAGGAAAGGCGTTCTTGATCGTCTCGACGTGTGTTATGACCAGGACTTTCTCGAACTCGTCGCTGATCGTCTGGATGGCTTCGATCAGGTGGATCAGGCCCTGCTCATCCTGCGTCCCGAACCCCTCATCGATGACGAGAGTCTGGAGCGGTGTGCCGGAACGTCTTGCCAGTAGTTTTGACAGGGCGATCCGGATCGCAAAGTCGACACGGAACGCCTCGCCGCCAGAGTAGAGTTCGTACCGACGCTCGCCGAGTTCGTCGCTGATCCGGATGTCGAGAGTCTCCTTTGTGCCACCGCTCTTGAGCTCGCTCAAAGACTCGAGCGTGATATGTGTTCCGTTCGCGGTCAGGCGCGATAGGATGCGGTTCGCTTCGTCCTGAAGCTCGGGAATCGCTTGATCGATCAGGAGTGCCTGTATGCCGTCACGCCCGAACGCCTTGACCAACTCCCGGTAGGCTTGGGCATCCCGTTCGCCCCTCCGAAGGGCATCAGTCGTGTTTTTGCGCGCGTCCTCAAGGGCAAGGCTGGCCTGCTCGTCTCTTTCGAGCGCAGCCACGGAGCGCAAAGCCTGATCGCGCGTCGACCGTTGGTTTGTGACTCGCTTGGTTAGATCGCCAAGTTGCAATTTCAGAACTCCATGTGCCTGTTCGGCCTCGTCGAGCTTGGCGATCTCCTCCTCAGTCTGCTTGGTCGCAGCCTCGGTTTCTTCGATCCGCGTCCGGGTGGACTCGGCTGTGGCCTTCGCCACTGCGAGGTCTCGATCCGTGTCGCTCAGGGCTTTCAGCTTTCCTTCTGAGGGAACGAGAGATTCGATCTTCTCCAGCAGCCCCCGATGCGTGTCCGGGTGATATTCGATCTCGGCGATCTTTTCTGAGATCTTACTGAACTGCTCCTGTGCCTCGGGCGCGTAGAGCTTCTGCTTGAGCCAGTCGGCTGCTGCGTCGTGCTTCTCTGTCGCTTCGGGAAGCCGGCCACGGGTTTCTTCCAGTAGGGTCTGAAGCTCCAGCAGACGAGCCTGTTCAACTTTCGCCGGGGCGAGTCGATCGATCTGAGACCTGATTGTATCGTGCTTCGATGTTTGAGCCGTCAACTGTTCGTATGCCTCCTTGATATTCTTCAGTTTACCAGCCGTTTCGCTCTCGGTCTCGAAGGCCTTTGCCTCGTCTTCAAGCTTCTGGATTTTCAAGACGATCGACTCGAGATTTTCGTCGACACGAGCTACCTGAGAGAGCTCAGCCTCTGCTCGTGCGAAATTTCGTGAAGCCCCATCTAGGGGATGGACCTGGTCTCGCAGCTTCTGGTATGCCGAGCGGCAATCGTCCCGGCGAGTCTTCGTCTCGCTCAGTTTTGTCTTAGTCGCGTTTTTCTCCAAACCTAGCTGCTCCCGTTCCTTCTGGAGTTGTTCAAGGACCTCCGTGCGATGATCCTGGTCGAGGTCGGACCCACAGAGCGGACAGTCGCCTTCCTCGCGCTCAGCTAGTTGAGTCATCTGAGTGACCAGCTGTTGCTGACGTTGACCGAGCCCTTCCATCCGCTCCTTCAGACGTTCCTCGGTACGCTGTGCGTCAGTGCCGTCTCGCTTGACTCG
>DPVD01000153.1:5488-16090 GCA_003526745.1 Candidatus Latescibacterota bacterium | reverse complement strand
AAGCAGAATTGTCGCCAGACCAAGGAGCACGCAGCGGAGGGTAATGCCTCGTTCCTGCTTGGGCATCGGGTTGTGAGCAGGAAATAATTCTGCGACCGACATCAACTGACCGGAGGAGCAGCAGAAAGCCGGAGGGGCAGGGAGCAAAGGAGAAGAATCCCCCTTATCCCTTGCGCCTCTGCTCCACTGCCTCCGCATCCTGAGATGGGTGAAGTTGACAGCGTGTTTCGCATCCTAGAAGCCATGCACAAAATGACCCTGCTCCGGGAACCAGATCGCATCGACCACACTCGACAGAGCAATCCCGAACAAGTAGCCGCAAATCGCGCCATACCAGAACGGAATCGAGCGTCTGTATCCCCGAACACCACTCAGTTTCATAGTCGCTGTTTTGGCGGTCCAGACCAGGAATATAGCGATCACGTAGCGGCGCTCTGGGAAGGCGACTGCAACGGGGTGAACAGGCCACCAGGAGAACCTCGTTCTGAGAAGGGTAAGAATCGCGGCTTCACCCGCGCCGAACAGCCACACGGCCGTCTTCTGGTAGTCGAAGAACCAGACTCGCGTTCCCTCGATAAACGGGATGCTTGAGGCCAGACGCTGCATGTCATTCGTCACGAGAAGGCCGTTCAATCCCCCCTCTGAATAAGAGCGAAAGATCCGGGAACCGGAGGCTGTCGCGACACCAAATATGTAGGCAAGCACAAGAGCGATCACGATCACGCGATGTCGCTTCAACTGTTCGCCCAAAAGCTTAAACACGTGGGGCACCGCGACCGGAAACGACGTCCTTAGCGTGTTGCCGAAAAAGACGTTGTCCTGGAGCAAAATTGACCCGACCTGCGACGATGGACTGAGCGAGGCGGTACCGAAGAGCATCCGAAAGATGCCGTATCCCTTTCCTCCAGCCGGCCTGATAAACGTGAATCCCGTCGCCGCAGCGTATTTCGAGATCCCGAAGTAGCAGGCGAACAGAAAAGTCATCGTCAGGAACATAACCCAGAGCGACATCCCGATCGAAACGAGCCAGCCTCCCAAAACACCGATCGATATTAGCCAGCCGAGCCACGCCGTCCGGTAGCTAACAGGGGCGCCAGTATCTTCCGATCTAGGCCCGATCGCCTGACGAATCGATGTCTGGAGATTTCGGCGCGAAATCCAGATGGACCAGAGAACGAGCAGGCAAAGCGCTCCGTGCGACTCGAGCGCTGCAATGCTACCTGCTTCGGCAGGCTGTCCCGCGATCCCGACGGTGAATCCTGTCCTGTTCAGGATACCGACCTTGAACGTATTCAGGAGGTTGTAGAACCAGATACTGAAAAGCAGGTCGGTCGGACAGAGATAGGCAAGCCCCATCAGAAGCGGCTGAATCTTCGCATACAGAGGTGGATAGTAGCGGCCGATCTCGATGATTTTGAAGCTGTATTGGTCGAACAGCGTGATCCGTGGGAGAGTCGTGGCGAAGTATCCGATCACATTCCAGATGATCACGCTCGCGGTCAGGCTGAACCCTATCCAGAATAACCGCTGTTTCAGGACGGTTGGAATGCCGTCCGATTCCGTCTCGAGCATGTCGAGCGGAAACTTCGCCATGGGGAAAGAGAGTCGTTCCGTCTCGTCCCATTGTTTGAAGAACAGTACCGATCCGAAAATCGTCGCCGTTACACCGGCGATCCCAGGAACCACCCACCAGAACACCGGCCTGACCCAAATGTGCCAAGGCACAGAATCCCCTGGGGGAAGCCCGGTGTAGGCGAGCATCACCTGCGGATCCCTCACGCTCAGGAATAACCACTTCGGCAGGAGAGGCAGAACGACATCCGCCATCCGGTTCTCTGGAGCGGCAAAGAACTCGGGTGACGGAATCATGCTGACCGCATAAAGTCCCCATCCTACGGTCGGAAGGCTTCCTGCGATCCACAGCATTCCCAGGATGGTGATCAGCTCGGTTCGAGAGAGTGCTAACCGGGGAACCGTGACCCGGATCAGTGTGTTCAACAGGATCCAGACGACAAACGGAATCAGTACGGCTACAGGAAAGTAGGTTTTGACTAAGTTTCCCGCGTGATGATCCATGTAGACCGTCGCCACGAAGATCGTCAGTAATCCGAGCAGGACCGATCGACCGGTGATGCGTTCGCGCAAGGTTGCTTCCCGATCCTTTGGATCCTGTTTTTTACTCAACATGGCCACACTTCTCCTCTGGTTTCAAGAAGGCTAGAAAGTAGACGACGGGGCAGGTTCACGCAAACAAAGCCCTGCTTTTCACCCCACATCCACCAGCAGGAGTCCAGACAAATCAGCTATGAAAGTTAACGTTTCCGAGTTCCGGAACAGGCTAAGAGGTCTAGCACCGCTGAACAGGATGGGCATTGGGCGGTGGCGCGTTGTGGAAAGGAAGGCCGCGGTAGAATCGTGCCTGGGATGTCTGCCTACGACGTGCTTCGCAGTCTCGGCAAACCGTCGGGTTTCGTTCATTACGGAACCCGGGTGATACTTAGCTACGGCGAAACGGCACTCGGTGTCCCAATGAAGTTCGTATTCGAAAATGACAAGTTGGTCGACGTCCAGTAGTCTAAGCCCGGCATTCCTAAAACAAGGACGCCCTCGGCACAATGCCAAGGGCGTTTTCGATTCCCGGTGCCTCTTCTTGGATCCGATGGCTACGCGGCGCCACCCTTCAGCGCGATCTTGATCGCATCCTTCCCGTCTAGGTGGTAGCCTCCTGCGAGTGCGCGGAAGCCCTCGGAAACGCGGTCCAGCGGCAGAACATGACTCACCATGTCTGCGATCGGAAAGTCGCCTCGCTCCATCACGGGAATCCCCCGCATGAAGTACTCTGAACGGCCACCCCAGATCGCTTCCATCCGGATATTCTTGCGCATCAGTTGTGTGTTCGGGTTGAACTCCATCGATCCGACGTCCACGAAATGTCCCATCTCGACGTATGTTCCCGATTGCTTCACATACTCAAGCCCTTCCGTGATGGCCGGCAGAAAACCTGCGCACTCGAACACCACATCAGCACCTTCGTTCCGCGGTGTGGCCTCCCGAACCGCTTGAATCCGATCTTCGGCGTCCGGCATCTCGGCGATATCGATCACCAGATCGGCGCCGATCTTCTTCGCCAGTTCAAGCCTCCCCGGAGGACCGCCAACAATGATTAGCTTACCTGCACCGCTCGCCTTCGCGCACATCAGCGTAACGAGCCCGATCGCACCAGAGCCTTGGATGGCCACGGTATCCCCGAACTGCATTCCTGATCGCATTACGCCGTGCACGCCGATGTTAAAAGGTTCCGTCAGCACCGCAGCCTCAGCAGACATATTAACCTTGAAGATCGATGCCTCGGCCTTCTGCAAATTGATGTAGTCGGCGAACCCTCCTCGCAAGTGAGGCGCGTCCGACGGATCCAGGAACCCATAGATCCCGACGGGCGTTCGCGGAAAAAACACGATACGATCCCCTTCGGCCAGCTGATTGCCGAACAAATCCTCTTTCACGTCGGAGCCTTTCTTCTCAATGATCCCGACGTTCTCGTGCCCGAGAAGTACGTCGCCTTCGAGGCGCTGATGTTCCCAGTTGTGCAGATCTGTACCACAGATCCCCGCCAGTTCCGTACGAATCAACACCGCATCAGGTTTGGGATCGAAAACGGGATACTCTCGGATTTCGAACTTCTCGCCAACCATCACGGCAGCTTTAGATACAAGTGACATTATCATCCTCTACTGAAAAAAACCGTGTGTTCGAGTAGACCCACACGAAGCGTTGTACATACCGATAACCCGTCTCAGGAATAGGATATCGGCTTTTTTATATGGCTGGCTCTGCCAGCCATATCGAAGACACGTGGCTAATACCGTTAAGATTCCCCTGTCAGGTTCTACTGCTCAACCTTGTTCCGCCCATTCAAGGGTAGGTAGACACACTCGTAACTCTGAAGTAAAGTGATCCCCGACACCCCAGCAACGGCTTTCGCCCTCACAAATCACCAAGTCACTGATCACAAGGATCGGGCTCAACCAAGTTTTCAACGCAAAAAGAAGAGGCCACCCCGTCATAACGGTGGTGGCCTCTTTGCGGTTTTACCCGTTCTCCTCAATTCGCCCTAGTCCCGCTCGGGTTAGCACGTCAGGGAAGGACTCACGCGCAATCGAGATGCCCTTCCTGCCACCGCCCAAAGGCGATATCGGTTTGCCCCCCCTGATTAATCTTGGACATCCGCTCACGCGTCTGAAGCCAGAGATCTGTCCAAACGCTGGCATCACGCAGTTCCTCTTCCTTCCGACTCTCGCTCCTGACGACGAACCCGGGGAACGCCTCTCGACCTGTTGTCTGCCCGACCGGATTGTAGCGCAGATCGAAGCTCCAACGAATCTTATCACTCACGTTTGAAAACGAACCGTGCACTGTGTGTCGATGCAGAACGATCACATCACCACGCTTCACCGGCAGCGGTAAGGTCCTGTCGACGAGGAACAGCTTCTCAGGTATCTGTCGACCACCCTTACCCTGATAGTTTACACAGTGTGTGAGCAGCCCGGGTCGATGACTGCCCGGCACTACCTTCAGCGGTCCCTGTTCGATGTCCGTGTCTTCAAGACTGAACCAGACGGTCAACATATCCGTCTCATCTGCTTCTTCGATCACGACCCCATTGTCCTGATGCCATTGTGTGGCACCCATAATCGGCTTGCCAAACTGATTGGTCGGCAGGATCGACTCAGGCGGCTTGATCCGAACGTGCTGGACCGGGTTCGAGTAAACCTCATCCCCTATCACCGACGCAACAACATCGATCAAAGGCTCGCACGTGAAGGCATCGAGCACAGCCTGCCCCGTCCAGAACGGGGTATCCCGCTGAACGTTCACAAAGGGCAACGAGAAATCGAAATATTGATTGTAAACGTCGCCCGTCTCGATCACGAGCTTGATGAACCTTTCCCCGAAGGCCAATCCCTCAAATCTCGAAGAGACCTCGCCCTTCGAATAGAGTTCCTCGATCAGAGCATCCAGCACACCCTCATACTCGACAATCACACTGTCGAGCACGTCCTGTGGGATTATACCGGGAACGACCACATAGCCATTCTCTTCATAGAAGTCGAGCTGGTCCTTCGTCAATCCTGCCACAGCAAAGCCTCTCTTGGTTTCGACTTTTCGCCTACTCTCCCCTCGGCTCTATCCGTTCTCATACGCCAGCGCACAACTTGCTGGGGTCCCGTCCACTTCCGAAAACACCTCCCCGAACTCCTCCTTCGAAACCTGAACTGTCGTCTCACCTCGATACTGAAACTGTAGTGCCCGACGCCTTTCCGCCGTAATGTTGGGCGGCGTTTGATGAGGCAACATGGCCGAAAAGAACATCACGGCGCCGGCCTTCATTGGGATCGCGACGCCCTGCGATCGATCGAACCGATCCGGCAGGATTTCGCAATCGATAGTATGATGATGTCGGAGAGCACCGAGTTTGTGTCCGCCGGGCAGCACGTGCATACAACCGTTCTCGATGGTTGCATCATCAAGCGCGATCCAAGCCGTCGCAACCTTCTCCAGCGGCAACCAGTTGAAATAGGCGTTGTCCTGGTGCCACGGCTTCTCCGAGCCGATAAACGGCGGCTTCGAAAGCGCCATCTCGGCTTTCAGGATCACCTCTTCTCCAATCACCTTCGCCATCGGTCCAACAATGTTGGGATGCTCCGTCGCTAGGTGAACAAAGACCGGATGTGCCTGATGGTAACCGTGCAGCTTCCGAAACTTCGTTTCGGCTACCCACGGATCCATCGACAGTGGATCAATACCGGCCTCGAAATGGATACCGTAATTGAGTTCGGGATCGATGACCTGAACACCAGCATAATTCCGGGTCGCATCCTCTCGTGTGGTGATCCTCGCCTCACCACGCTTCGCCCGCTCAAGCAGTCCGACCGTGATCTCGGTCAGGGCGCTGTTTGCAGCCTCAACCTCGTCGGCGTTAAGTACATTCTCGAACGCTAGGTATCCGAATTCCTCAAACTGCGCAAGATGCTCCTCGCTTAACTCACCCGGGAACTCGCTCACAACACTCGCTGCATCAACATCTATCATAGCCTCAGCCTCTGGTTTCACTTGGAACGCTCTTGGCCCTTCTGGAACCAGGAGCGCATCTTCTTGCAAAGAACTTGGGTGCCTTGAACGCGTCTTCCACCTCGCCCCGGTCCCTTTTCCTGACGTATTCCCACTCGTACGGCGATTCACGCAGTCTCGTTGGACCGTTCCGCACGTCATTGCCCATTTTCGCTGCCTTCGGGTAGTGGCTGTATATCATCAGCCTTCTTGGACGTCCCGAAAGATTGGGCGTCGAGTTGTGGATCAGAAGGGACGAGAAGATCATCACCGTTCCTGCGGGAACAAGAAGATCGATCCCGCCCTTCGGGTCGATCAAACCGGGCTGAACCTCCAGACCGATGTCAACCTTATCGTGAGGAAGATCTTCTTTGTGCGACTCAGGCCAGATGTGCAACGGACCGGAGTCCTCGTTGCAGTCATCGAGTGCAATCGCAGACGACAGAATCGACTGCGGATAGTTCTGCAACTTATAGTAGGCCCAGTCAGAGTGAATCGGGAAGCGGTCGCTTGGACGCGCGCCCATGTCGAGCCCCGAAATCGGATCGGGCAGTGGTTCCTTGTAGTTTAGCTTCTCCTCCATCAGGATCGGTTCGTCCCCCATGATGGTCCGCATCGGGCCGAGGAACCGTTCATCCATCGAGATTTCTGCCATGTACAGGCTGAGGTCATTGATCGGCTGAATCTTCCTGACGATCTGATCGCCGTTATCCTTCTGCAGGATGTCCAGCCTCCCACTCCGCCGACCTAGACCGAGCGAAGCATTCACGATCAACTCCAATATGGCATCAGCCTCCTCCTGCATTCTCGCGACCTCCTCAGCGTTGAACGCGTTCTCGATCACCACATATCCATCTCGGCTGAACTTCTCAAGCAACTCTGCATCCGACATACGTTCTCTATCCGATGTATTGAATAACTGCAAAGCAGATTATGTCCCTAACCAAACACCATTAATCTGAGCAAGTTGAAGTCGGTTTACAATAGACAGACACGCTCTGTATTTGTATTTTTCCGACATGCCAAGCCTCATCCAGAGAGTCAATTCCGCCGGAATCACGTACTGCGAGCAAGACTGGTCCTGGGACACATCACGTCGGCCCCCTACGGATTTCGACCTGTGGGCTGTTTTCGGGGGGCAGGGAACATTACACACCGACGACCGATCCTGGCCACTCCTCCCTGGAGACTGCTTTGTCCTTCGTCCAGGCGGCCTCTACATCGGTACGCACGATCCTGACCGTCCTCTCATTGTCATTCACATCCACTTCGATCCTACAATCGGACGAGATTTCGGTTTCCACCGGCGGCTTGTGGATCAGAGCTTTGTTCGCGAACTGCTAACCCGGTCTGTTTTCAGCTTCCGCGATGATGATCCGGATTCAGCAATCATCTGGCTCGAAGCTGCGCTATCCGAGATCCTGAACCAGGAGCGCCTGACATTGGATCACGGGATCGATGAGGGACACGCCGAGAAGATCAACAACATCTGTAGACAGATATACGAGAACCCTAGTGCCGCATACCGAGTCGAAAAGCTTGCCATGACAGTCGGCATCTCACCCGATCATTTCACGAGATTATTCAAACAGTTGCGGGGCACTACACCGAGGAAATTTATCCTACAGGCGAGGATCGAGTCTGCACAGGATTTACTGCGGTCGTCAAACCACAGCGTGGGAAGGATAGCGGAAATTCTTGGATACTCGGACGTCTACTTCTTTAGCAGGCAATTCAAGGAAAAAGTGGGGGTATCGCCATCGAAATTCAGACGGTGATACCGGGGGTAACAGACAACGATAGATGTTGAACACCAAATATTCAGGATTGGATTAAGATTCTGCCTCGTATTGCCGCATCCGATTCGCAGGTGAGCGCCCCTTTAGAAAACGGGAGAGGGGACATCACGTCACACGGTTTCGAGTTATGTGAGCGGGCGAGAGCCGCATTTCAGGCACCCGTAGCTTCTTTGGAGAAACAAAAACTATAACTGTCAATCATAGATCTGCGAACAAAACGTCTATGACCTCGGCGCGTTCGTTCAGACGTTGTTCGGATTCACAACCCGTCATCTCTTTCACGAACTCGGTAACTCTCGCGGCTACAGGTGCGGACCCGCTTGTACGGGCTTTCAGAAAGGCCGTGTCCAAGATATCAGAACGCCAAGACAGTAGTGCCTCTATCAGGGCAGCTCTGACGTCGCGGTGTAATTCGCTCTCGCTCAGGTCCTCGTACTCACCCGGGTCCTTCTTCCGATCGAAGAGCCGGCAGGTCCCTTCTTCGAAGTAATACTCAAGCTTCCATCGACGCGTTGCTAAGGCGCAGGATTTGTAGAGCGTTGCAACCGCACACCGTCTTGGCGAGGGTTCGCCGGACGCAACCGGGCCGAACAAATCGAAACCCTGGAGCGTGTCCGACTCCAGTCCGGCCGCACCTAGGATAGTCGCAGCGATATCGTTCCATATCGCGAACTCCCTTGTCGATCCTGCCTCGAGCGTACCGGGCATTCGCATCAGGAATGGCACACGCCAGGTATTGTCATAGTAGACGTGCTTGTTGTCGAATCCGTGGTCATACAGATCGATCCCGTGATCAGACGTGAAGATCACGAGCGTGTTATCTGAAAGACCCTTCTCATCGAGGAAATCCAGCAACCGACCAACCTGATCATCACAATACGCAGAGAAGCCATAGTAGAGTCTCCGGACCTCGTTGATCTCCTCCTCGGTCCGCGTCTCTCTATCTCGCAGACCAAGCAGTTTCTGCGCGTGTTCTGGCTCTCCCTCCGTCGACGGATTCTCGGGAAAGTCAGGCAGATCCTCATCTGAATACAGCGTCGCCCATCGTCCTGGCGGATGGAGCGGACCGTGCGGCGCGTGCATCGAACAGAACGCGAAAAACGGCGAATCCGGACTGTTCGATAAGGATTTCTCGACACCTTCAATCGTCTTGGACGCGGCAAATGCATCGAAGAACAGTTCCTCAGGAACGTCGTGGGGGAACGACTTCGGTTTCTCGTAGCCGTGTTCTTTGAGATGCGTTGTGTAGAGGTCCTCTCCCTGCGCTCTCGAACTCCCCGTCATCGAAAAATCAATCGTGAACGAGGCAGGCAGATCCCCAAAGTGTGTCTTCCCGACCATTATGCAAGTGTACCCTGCTTTATGAAGTACGTCCGGGAAGACCTCCAGATCCTCACGTCGTTTGATACCGTTCTCAATCGCCCCGTGGATCGGCGGATGGACGCCCGTGATCAGACTACAGCGTGTCGGACCGCAAACGGGGGACGTCGTGTGCCCCTGCGTGAACATCACACCCTCTCTGGCCATGCGATCCAACTGGGGAGATTTCGCGAACTCGTAGCCCATACAGTTCAGCGTATCGCATCTCTGCGTATCGGTTGTAATCAGAAGGATGTTGGGTCTGTCAGGCATGCTTCTATCCCTTTAATCAAAGGCATGGAAACCACAGATGAAGGGCCGCTGCTGCGAATGCGCGATTGAACCCAGAACAACGGCAGCCGACCCGGCAGCAACGTCGGCCATGAATCTTCTTCTTGTAATTGGTCCCACCGTAGTTCCTATTGCTCAGTATCTGAATCGTAGATCACGCAAGGTCGGGCCATCTCTACACTCTCGATATGGACCCGACGAAGTTCAAGGAAGCAGCAGACACGATGCTTCGTGCCTGCGGCTTTCTACTTCGCATCTTTGCGCCTTCAAGTCAGATGTGCTTTTCCGCGAAGTCCATATACCGATCCCAATCGTAGTCCGTAACGTCGTGTCCGCCGCGCCTCACGTGATAGCCAATGCGGCTCTGGATCGGCGATTCCACTTCGGGCATATCCTCCGTATCCAGCCCGTCCGTCCCGAGAAGCCGATAGACGGGATCCGCATACCTGGCCGAAAGGAACTCGCCCTTCGGATCCGCCCATCGATCTTCTTCAGCACTTGCGACATAGAGAGGTCGTGGCGCGCACAGGGCGATCAGCATGTGCTGATCCACCGGACACGCGTCTTCCTTATCGTTGTAGGCTCTGAAGTTGTTGCAGAACCAGTGCGGGAACGACGTGTTGATCCGTCCCACCGTCTCGCCATAACACCGTCGGGAGAGCGCCGCGCCGCCGCACCCACTGTCGTTCGAAATCACAAGAGCAAACCGCTCGTCCTGTGCACCGGCCCATAGCGCCGTCTTCCCGAGACGCGAGTGCCCCATCACGGCAACCCGACTAGCGTCGATATCGAGGTCCGTCTCGAAGTAGTCAAGTGCACGACTCAGCCCCCACGCCCACACCCCGATCGTGCCCCATTCGTTGTCCGCCGGTATACCGTCTCCGTGAAAAAGCGGGTGTATGCCGTTACGATATCCGTCGTCGTAGTCTGGATCCAGATCGCCGCAGTAGGCCGTTGCGACTGCATAGCCTCTATCGATGATCCGGTCGATCGCCCAACGACTGGATGATGTACCTCTGGCTGTCTCAGTCGCTCGATTATCGAC
>DPVD01000153.1:0-5178 GCA_003526745.1 Candidatus Latescibacterota bacterium | reverse complement strand
CCTGCACCCTTCTCCCGCATCCATCCATCCGACAGGATCACGTCTCCATCAACCGTCACCGAGTGATTTCCCTGAAAGTTCAACCCCACAAATGCCGGTGAAGACTTCGCGGCTTTCGGTGAGTAAATCAGCAGATCCAGATACGGTCGTTCATCCTTCGCGGTGAAGTAGAGACGCACTTCCTTGCGCTTCGCCTTTCCCTCCAACGCCTCCACCTCAGACAGCAACTCAGCTCGTACACCGATCTCTTTAGACGGCGTCAGACCGTAGACAAGCGTCTCGAACAGCGCCAAGATCTCAGCCCGCCGAGCCGGCCAATCGGGCGCACCATCCACCATACTCCCGTCTTCGCGTATCAACAGATCCGGCAGCGTGTACTCCGGCACCTTCGCTTCATCGAAATTCGCTTCAAACATCGTCCAACTCTGCCTCCCGCTCAGGTGAAACTCCTGCCCCGTCCACAGCCGGCGCGAGGGCGGCTGGAACGCCTCTGATCTTTTGGAACGTCTCTATCTTTTTCCTACCCACTCCACACAAGCCGCAACGTGTTCTCTGAACCACGACTGTCGCCAGAGCATATCCGGATGGCCCAACGCCGAATAAATCACACGTCCCTCGCCATACTCGTGATACCACCCTAGCGCGTAGTCCTCATCGTCGCGGTTCCCCTTGCTCAGATCCACAGTCTCATTGTCCAGACGCATCAACACGTTCGTTTTTGATCGATCCCAGTTCTTGAACGTGTAGACCTCATCCGTGACCCTGAACCCATCACCAAGCATCGCGGTCGCTGGATGGTCTCTGTCCTCTACGATCACACCAACTTCCTGATGCCACGGATGTCCGTTGAACCACCCACCCAGCATCTCTGCAAACTCGGGCCAGTCGTAGCAAGAGGCTGTAGCACTGTGGAGCCCCACAAATCCCTTACCGTTCCTTACAAAACCCAGAATCGCACTCCGCTGCTCGGTGTCCAGCGGGATGTTCCCACCGGTCGCGAATGCCAGGACATCCAGCTGATCCAACGCATCCGCAGTGATCTTCTCACACTGGTGCGTCGTCCGAACGGACCAGCCGTGCTCGATTCCCAGTTCTTTCAGAGCAACCTCTGCATCGGGCAGAGATGAATGCTCATAGCCGACCGAGTGTCTCAGGAACAAGACGTTCACACCTACCCCTTTTCAGAATAGTTTTATTGGCGCGGCGAAGTCTTCGTGTAAACCCAATATCGCGATCCCGTGCTAGTGCATCTCATCGACATGCGCCTGCCAGACATCGATCATGGTTACGGTGGCACACGCGCGGGAAATGTTGCTGCCGTACAGGCAGCCCTTGTTTCCCGCCCCATGATCACATCCGGCGGCATGTCACGCGACATAAACACTCGCGTGCAGGATCATAACAAGTCTCTCCGCTCCGGATCCGACTCTATGGCTGTCACCACGTCCTTGACTCGCTGGGTTTGGTCTCGCGGACAGATCAGAATAGCATCCTTGGTCTCGATCACCGCGAGGTTCTCGACACCTACAAGCGCGATCAGCTTATCTGTCTGGCCATATACCGTCGTGTCCTTAGCATCGATCTGGAGCACGTTCCCCTTCAACAGATTGTTCGCAGCATCTGTGTCCAAAACATCTGACATCGCCCCCCAGCTCCCGATATCACTCCAATCGATATCGGCTTCGATCACCGCGACCTTCTCTGCCTTCTCCAGAATCGCATTGTCAACAGGGGTCTCCTTCAGCGTCGGGTAAACCTCCGACAACACCTTCTGTGCATCCGGCGTATCGAGCGCAGCCTTAATCTTCATCAGCCCGTCATAGATCTCGGGCTCGAACTTCTCGAACAAACCCAGGACCGTGTCTGCTCGCCAGACAAACATGTTCGAGTTCCACAGATAGTCTCCTGACTCGAACCACTCCTTGGCCGTCTCTGTGTCAGGTTTCTCCTTGAACCCGCCGACCTCGTAGATTGGCTCTTCTTGGGCTACATGAAAGACCGCACTCTTCTGTATATATCCATATCCTGTCTCTGCCTTCCAGGGTTTTACACCGATGAGAATCAGTGAATCCTGATACGAGACAAGGGCATCTTCAGCCGCCGAAAGCAGCCGGCAAAACTCCTCGGGTTTGCCGATATGATGGTCCGAACCAAGGCTCGCGATCGTGCATCCGGGATTGTAGTGCTCGAGCAGGAGGCACTCCAGCCCAACAGCCGGACCGGTGTTACGAAGCGCGGGCTCTACGATCAAATGCTCGCGGTCCAACTGAGGTAATTGCTCGAGAACGAGGTCGCCGTGAGCCGCGCCCGTCGAGACATATCTGTCAACATCCGACGCGATCGGATCCACCCGGTGGAAGGCCTCTTGGATCATCGTCCGGTCGCCCTCAAACGCATGAAATTGCTTGGGTTGCGACTTCCTGCTGAAAGGCCAGAGTCGTGTGCCTATACCTCCTGCACGGATCACAAATTTCATGCTATAAGTCTCCTTGTCGCGCCATTCTGCCTACGCCTAATCGTGCCTGACAGAGCGGGAAAAAGCTGACACAAGGCCTCCTTGTCAACCGCCAGACCAAGGCAAACAGCCCTCAGGGGAACCGGCTCGTAAAGTATACTTCGACAACAAGTGATAACCAGCGTGCAGGAACAGCACTCTACTTGCACAAAAAGTCGTGAAAATCTGCCGAAATAGGCGCTTGATCGATTCTAACCGGGATATACTTCAAACACAAAACCAGGCCGCTTCAACGGTTAGATCGTCGCTCAAAGACTGGATCTGTATGGCCAGGTCTAAATACTTCGTGTTCGTCATAATGACCTAGCGCTCGGAGACGCCATCAGCATTCAGGCGATTCCTGCTCAAATACTGAGCATGGTTGGTGCGGACAGCGCGAACTTCGGCAACGAAACAACGCTGCGAGATGCGCCTAAAGGACGGTACGAGGTCAAAGAGGAAGACTCCCATGAGTATACCGAACGGGTCGTCGTGGAACTCGAACGCAAGAGCCACCGCAGCTTAGGTCATTCCCTGGTTATGCGGGGATCCAGTCTCTTTTAAAGACAAGCGGGTCGTATCAAGGAGAAACCATCCTCTGACACGACCCGCTTTCTCTTACCTTTGCTCCTCTGCTACCCCATCAGCTTCGGATACTCGAAGAAGACTTGAGTCCCCGCTCCCATCCGCACATCGGCCCAGCTCTCTACATCAAAGGTTCCGCAGAACACACCACACGTCGGAACATTATCAATCTGGAAACTGCTGAGTTCGTTAATCAGATCTGTCATGTTCGGGTTATGCCCGAACATCATCGCCGAGGCATGTCCATCATCGATAGATTGAGTGATCTGAATCGTCTCTTCCGGAACGGCACCGTAGAGCATCTCTTTCAATACGATCGCCCCGCGGTCATACCCCAGCTCATCCGATATCTTTTGTGCCGTCGTAATCGCTCGTTTCGCCGGGCTGCTGATCACAACGCCAGGAGTGACACCTAGCGCCTTCAGTCGCTTACCCATCTGGAGCGCATCCCGCTTCCCCCGCTTGTTCAGGGATCTATCGAAGTCCGAGAGCCCACCTTCGGCCCAGCTGCTCTTCGCGTGTCGGATCAGGTATAGCGTCTTCACTGTCTTCCCTGACGGCTGGACCAATTTATTATCGAGGCGACGCTAAGGGGCTCTCGGTGCGAGATCCAGATTCGACTCACTCTCTCACTTGACCAGATCGAACGTGTCATACCGCTCACCCGTCGGTGTCTACGCCTTATAGTGCAGCCGATCACCATCATCGTTGATCACTTGATACAACTGTGCGTTCTCGACGCCCCGATCGAGCTCCTCTGCATTACTGCGCGCGCGTACAAGCTTGGGTTGCACTTCATTGAGGTAGATCTTGTATTTCATGATCGTCAAGATCTCAAAACCGAGCGAACCGCGTATCAGGCCGACTAGGACCCGGACCATACACGCTTCGCGTCACAAAGATGAATCGAGTCCGATCCTAATATTGGCAAGCCACCGGCTGGCAGCAATCGCTTTATTTACAGATACTTCTGACCGGAAAAGCACACAATCTATAGCCTGACGCACACTTGCTTGGCGCCATCCGTGATCACATAGTATGTGTTGTCACGCTTGTTATGAGGAATGTCGGCTTGAATCTACAGACCTTGGTCGCGGCCTTTCTTCTAGCCGCGATTCAGACAATCAGAATCGAGGGGGCGGATATGGGACCGAATGAACTAGGTATCGGAGGGGTCGGGGGCGTTTATCTCCTAGCAGAACCAGGGAAGCTAACCGTTCAAGTATGGAAGCAGGATCTTAATCGACATGACAAACAGACCAATCTGCGCGCCATACTCCTGAGCCCAGACAGAAAACCGGTTGGTGAAGCCGTAATCGTCGACGATGGCCTGCGGAACGACGACGGCCCCGGTCACATCAAACAGATCGAACTCGAGACAGACGTCGATCAGGCGGGTATCTACGCACTAAGCATTACCGTCACGAACGACCGGTATGGTGAAAATATCCGTTGGGGATTCCGAACCAACTGCAAGCGTTACCTGATCGAGACATCCCGGGGTCACCGTGACGCGCGACACGTCGAGCCGATTGTCCTGGTCAGCCCCGACATCAGCGCAGATGTGTGTTTCGCGGCCCGCCCGAGAGAGATCACAATCGATGTCGAAGGTCTGCACGGCGGCGGACATCCAAAGCTATACGATGCAGCGGGCAGTCTTGTCGCAGACCTCTCCTCGTCTGCCGAAGGGAGAGCATCCTACACGCTCCCACCCGGTTCCAGGGGCATCGGACCCTGGAGGCTCCACTTCCCATCCGGCCAGGCAATCGTACACATCGACGGGGTCACACGATGGGACAGCGGCGAACCGCTCGAGAACCTCTCGCTCTGGTCTCCCACCCTGGATAGCTGGTTTCCTTTCCACGACCTGCGCTGGATGCTCACGCCCTACAGCCACGTCGTTCACGCAATGCCCGGGGAACAACGCCAAATCGAGCTCCGCATCCACAACAACGGGACCTCTATCGACGGTTTCGACCTTGCTTTCTCAGAGGGTTCTCTTCCCGTAGAACTGACCGACCATAGAGTCGAACTGCCCCCCGATGAACCGCGGATCGTAACCGCAACAGTCTCCGTCCCCCCTGATGCAAGTTTAGGAG
>DPVD01000206.1:0-3937 GCA_003526745.1 Candidatus Latescibacterota bacterium | reverse complement strand
GGCTGAGACCTATCACGACCGCCGATGGCCTCCCAGATAACTGGGTCCAGCAACTGTCCTACAACCGGACATCCGGCGACCTCAGCATCCGCACCAAGACCGGAGCCGCCACGTGGATGTCGCGCCTGGAGTCGCTCTCTCCTGGCGGAATCGCCGAACTCAACCCGACCCGCTACACACCTCGCATCCCGACAGTGATCCCGCCGTTCGGTTACTACATCAACGGCGACATTATCCGGGGTCCCAACCGGAACTACAGAATCCTCGATGCGCTCGTCGACTCATGGAACATCCTGTGGATTGCAACTGAAGGACTTGGGATCGGCCGTGTCGACCTCTCCTTCGGCGACATGGTCTTCCTGCAATCGGGTCCTCTCGTCCAGAACGTCACGGCTCTGAATCTCGACGGCAGGTACTTGTGGGCAGGTGGAGCAGATGGTTTCCGGGTCTACGCCCGCGGCATCAGCCGATACGATCGAGATACCGAACAGTGGGAGTATTACGAAGAGCGCGTCATCCCGCGTCTCGAAGACACCGAGGTCAACGCGATCCTCGCCGATACAGCGAACGTCTGGTTCGGGACGGATCAGGGTCTCGTCCGATACTCCAAGTCAAACGAGACTTGGGACACGTACCGATACAGACGGGGAGTATCGACCCAGCACATCCGCCACACGACCTCCCTTGCGGCCGGGGATTCGCGCGTCTGGCTCGGCACAAACAGGGGTCTGGCGCTTCTGGACCTCGAGTCCGACACGTTGCGCGCCGTGCCCGGCAGCGGCCGCTTCCGAATCCGTGATCTGGCCACTGGCAGTTCTTATGTCTGGGCGGCCACGAACAAGGGGCTCTACCGCTCCCGAACAACGCGTGTGTCTTGGGAGCCGGTAAGGGACCATCCGGTAGCCACTCAGGCCTTCCTGGCGGTCGATACATCCGGAGATACCACTTGGGCCCTCGCCACGGTCCCACCCACCCTTATGGTCTCGACGCATCCGGACAGCGTCTGGCGTGTCCTTAAGCTTCCCGAAGCAGCCGGATCAGTCACAGCCACTCTGTCTGGAGCAGGCGAACGAGCATGGATAGGGACGGAATTCGGTGTAATCCGTGTGAACACAAGGAGCGGGCGTACCTCGACGCTCAACCAAATCGACGGTCTTCTGGACGATGTCGTCCAGGCGATAGAGTTGGAAGGACCACACGTGTGGATTGGAACGCGAGTCGGGCTCAGCCGATACCACTGGGCGAACGATTTCAGGGACCCGAAGGATTAAATCATAAGCAAACCTTATTATTTTTTAGATTCTTTTAAGGGGAATATGTCGTCTAAAAAAAGAAGTGACACCGATCACTCGATTTGTTATTTTTCCTCGTCGCCGGTTTGGCGGTATCCCTAACAAGCGAGTTTTCCCTTGCTCAAGTTCTTATAAATCAGCCCGTTGTTCTTAGCGGCCATCGTGTGCGTATTCCATGACGACGGTCGTTTGTTTTTAGCTGATAGATAGGTGGATCGGGATTGAAATCAGGACTGTGAATATGGCTCAGCAGGCGCTAGGACTAATAGAAACTAGAGGCTTCGTAGGCGTTGCCGAAGCAGCCGACGCAGCGGTAAAAGCAGCACCCGTGCAGGTCAGCGGATACGAGAAAATCGAGGGAGGGCTCTGTTCCATCCGTTTTCTCGGAGACGTAGGCGCCGTGCAGGCGGCCGTCAGCGCAGGGGCGAGCGCAGCGAACGCAGCGGGAGAACTGGTCTCGCAGCACGTCATCCCTAACCCACACGATGATCTCGTCGCAACGTTCGAGCTCAACGGCGGCGAGTCGATCGATTCGTCTGACCTCAAATCCCTATCTGTTACGCAGCTCAGACGGCTCGCCCGCGACACCGAGGGACTGAAAATTCAGGGCCGCGAGATCTCGCACGCGAACCGTGAGCAGCTGATCCAGGAGCTTGAATCTGCCCGTGACGAGCAGGCAGAATAAAAAAGGTGTGGAGGAAGACGGGTTGGACTCTCTTTGGGATAAGATCAAGCGAAGCGTAATCGACAGCGCGAACGTCGCAGCCGAGAAGGCTGAGTATCTTGGGAAGATCGGGCGAGCGCGACTCGATATCGCGAAAACGCGGCACGCCATCCGTGACAGATTCGCAGACTTAGGAGGCTTAGTCTACGAAGGCTTGAAGTCGGACGATGGATCGGACATTGCAGGGAGCGACGAGGTCAAGGGGCTGGTCTCCGTGATCTCTGACCTAGAGCAGGAACTTGGCAGGCGTGAGGAAGCGCTGAACGCGCTTCGGGAAGAAGCCGGCGAAGCCGAGGAAGTCGACACCGAGTAAGAAGTGTGAGCGATCGGATGGTATTCCCCGAGGCCGCTAGGTACAGTGAAGGAGATAGAGATCAGGCAACCATTCCCGACCCCTCGGGAAACCGCATCCCTCGAAAACTTAACTACGGTCACCGGCACGAGCACGCGCACCACGGCGCATCGGTCTTCCGAATTTTCGGCTGGGACGAGAGTTGGTAACGAGAGATGCTTCAAACAGGAAGGTTGAATGCCTATGTGAGCGCCCCGCTCAAATCGTGAGCCAAACCGCTAAGTATTCTTGAAGTATCCCTTAGGAACACCCTAGGAAGGGACGTTCCGACCAACAGCACATATCTCCCCAGGTGCCAACAAGGAGCGGCTGACGAGTGGCAAAACTGTCTAAGAAGCCTTACGCACGTGAAGATGAATCCCTCGATCAGTATCTGCAGGAGATCGGGGAAGTAGACCTGCTCACCGCAGACGAGGAGGTCACGCTTGCAAAAAGAATCAAGAAGGGAGATCAGGACGCCCTGGAGAAGTTGACAAAGGCGAACCTTCGGTTCGTGGTCAGCGTCGCCAAGCAGTACCAGAACCAGGGACTGTCCATGGGAGACCTCATCAATGAGGGTAACCTAGGTCTGATCAAAGCAGCCAAGCGCTTCGATGAGACCAAGGGATTCAAGTTTATCTCCTATGCTGTCTGGTGGATCCGTCAGGCAATCCTCCAGGCATTGGCTGAGCAGTCCCGGATTGTTCGACTCCCGCTCAACCGGGTCGGGGCACTCCACAAGATCGGCAAAGCATCGAGTGGCTTGGAGCAGGAGTACGGGAGAGAGCCGAACCCGGGCGAGATCGCCGATGAGCTCGAAATGAGCGACTACGAGGTCATGGACACGCTCAAGATCTCGTCGCGCCACCTCTCACTCGACGCGCCATTCAACGAGGGCGAGGACAACAGCCTGCTGGACGTTCTCGATGATCCGGGCCAAGATCCGCCGGACGAGCCGATGATCGATGACTCCCTCAAGCGGGAGATCGACAAGGCGCTCGCAACGCTAACGCCTCGCGAAGCCGAAGTCATCAGCCTCTACTTCGGTATCAACCGGGAACAGTCCCTGACGCTCGAAGAAATCGGCGAGCGATTCGGTCTGACTCGAGAGCGCGTCCGTCAGATCAAGGAGAAGGCGATTCAGCGGCTCCGTCACAACTCAAGGAGCCGCCCGCTCAAGTCTTATCTCTTCTGATCGACAACAAGCACCAATAGAAAGGCCACGATCTCGGACCGGGATCGTGGCCTTCTTCGTACTCACACCCCCCGGGTCAAGCTTCTAATTTATTGTTTTATAGTGGCTTGCACACATGGCCGGCAATCGGTCTGCCTTGACCCGTACTGGCAAAACCCTTACTATACGACATCTGTTCAGGCATTTTCCGAGCGCCGGGTGCAGCCGCTGGGACCAGAGGGTCACCAGACGTGCTCGCCCTGATACCCATACTCCACGGAGGATTCGCAATGTCCCTGCAAAAGCTGACTCCTTTCCTGCTTCTGGTCGTCGCAGTGCTCCTCGCAGCAAACCTGGTTAGTCCGCTGGTCGCCCCCCAACCCGCACACGCAGAGGACCACGGTGGAAGCGACATG
>DPVD01000093.1:5339-13581 GCA_003526745.1 Candidatus Latescibacterota bacterium | reverse complement strand
CGGGCGGCTCCGTTGTGCAGAACGGGGGGGCCAGAGCACTCGCCAACCTACTCGCCCAGCTATAGCCGAGTCCGTTTGTGATCCAGACCGAAGAGAGGGCTGCCAACGCCATCATCTCGCACCACCGGCGGGACGGCGACCAAGACATCTTCTTCCTGGTGAACACCTCGGGTATGGCGTTTGACGCGAAGATCGGGCTGAGACGGGAGGGATCGGCGAGACCCGTGGAGTTTTGGGACATCGAAACGGGCGAAAGGAAACCACTGGACGTGTCCGTCGAGAGCGAACACGGGATCGTTGCGCTGCGGTTCGAGGCCTACCAGTCCCGACTGATCGTTGTCGGTGCCGATTCCGCAGACCCCGAGCCGGAAATACCTACAGTCGAACTTCCAATCAAGGGGAACTGGCGAATCGACCTTGAGGACGACAACGCGCTCAGGATCGATCGCTTCCGAATGCAGGTAGACCCCCAGGATCGTGGGCAGAACCAGGGCTGGCATACACCGGCGTATGCCGACAGCAAGTGGGTAACCGTCGGCGCCAAGCCGTTCAGCCAGCAGATCCGTCAAAGCACCCCACCCAGCCTGCCGCTAGGCTTCGAGAGCTCCCACAAAGGTCCGAACGTCTCTCTGCCCGTCATCGTGTGGTATCGGTTCGGTTTCCAGGCAGACGTCACCCCGAACAAACTAGCCCTCGTCAAAGATCGAGCTGCAATCCAGGGGAACTACCAGATCTTCCTGAACGGTACGAAGCTGCCGAACAACTCCTTCCGTCCTACTTTTCGATACGACCAGAACAACCTCACCTGCGCAATCGGACGCCGCGTCACAAAGGGCAAGAACACGATCGCCATACGTGTCGAGGTCGAGCACCTCAGCGACGGACTGATCGACGCCTTCTATCTGTTCGGAAAATTCGGCGTGCGGAAGTGGAAGACAGACGGAACCCGTGTCGGGGCTGTGTCTGAACGAGGTCCCGTGGCAAGCCTAGAGGGCAACCGCCTGCCCTACTACGCCGGAACCGTCTCCTACACGCACGAGATGACAATCAAGAAACCGACCAGCAAGGCGTTCGAGATCGATCTGAACAATGAGTTCAAGGACACGGAGGACGTGGTCGAGGTACTGGTCAACGGGCACTCTCTCGGTGCGAGGCTCTGGTCACCCTACCAGTGGGTTGGTCAATCGTCGTGGATCAAGGCGGGCAAGAATCGTGTCACGATCCGCTGCACCAACACGCTCAGCCGTCTGCTCACGGGCAAGCGATTCAACCCGCGATCTCACAGGCTCGTTGAAGTCAAAATCTGACGTCACAGCTGATCGACTATAGAAAGAGGGCCGGGAAATGGTATTCCCGACCCCTTTTTTTGTCGTCGGGTCGAGTAAACAGGGAAACAGATATACCTATCCGTATGTGTGATTAAACGCGATAAGCCGTGAACAGCGCTGCCCTAGCCACGCGATCGTCTCGCTCCCCGCCTACGACAGGGCTACTCGGGATCCTTCCCTCTTGTTTCGACGCGATGTGCGTCATCTGACGTGCTCGTAGCCGTCGTTCTGAGCCGTCTGCCACGCAATTGGCGTTTCTCGGCACTCGAGAAACCAGACAGACCATTTCGATAGCCTGACAAGGGAGGCAGAATCGGTTGGTGGCATGTCCACCTTAGTCTGATGGACCCTTAGACGCAAAAAGGCCGCGAAACAGAACTCCGTGGCCTTGCCCGTTGTGCGATTCCGTGGTGTTTCTTACTGCTCAATCACGATCTCGAATCGCCTGTTTTTACGCTGTCCTTCAGGAGTGTCGTTCGGTGCGATCGGTTTGTTCTCACCATAGCCGACCGCGACCAGAACGTTCTCCTCGATGCTCCCCTGACTGACCAGATACTCCTTCACGCTCTCCGCGCGTGCTTCAGAAATCTCCATGTTCACGTCGGTCGGACCCTCACTATCGGTATGCCCCTCGATCCTCACCTTGATCGGCTTGAATCGGTTGATAAATCTAGTCGCGCGATCCAACTCTTTGATGGCCTCCGGTCGCAGTGTGCTGCTTCCTTTGTCGAACAGGTTCTCAGATTGAACAACGAACGCGGGCTGTACGTAGTCCCCGACCATCACAGCCACCCGGTCTAGGTGAGGTTCATCACTCGAGGCCAGCTCAATCTTGCGGCCAATCGAGAACTCTGGTTGGGCATCATACACCAGAATCCTGCCTATGAATTGCGTCGTCTTCAACTTGAAAGAGCCCACCTCCGAGACCAATTCCTTATCCCGGTAAACATTCATCTTCATCCCGATTTGGACACCACGATCCGTCCCGATCCGGACATAGAAGTCGTTCAACCGTGCCGAGTCGGAAACCGCCTTCCCCGCATCTAGCGGTGTCTTCACCTTGAAAATCACGAACTGATCCTGTGCGTCGACCTCTACGGTCGAACACATCAAGAAAAGCCCCAGCGCCAGCAAACGAATCCATCCGCTCATCGATCTCTATCCTCGTAGAAGCGGCCTCTCAGTCGGTTCTGGAGATGCCGTATTAGCAATATACACGGAGTAACATGATGAGACAAATTCACAGTTCTATTGGTCATCCAGCTCGAGTGTCACGTCGCGTGAGGCGGCGGATTCCATCGCAAACTGTCGAAGCAACCGACCGTAGATGCGCACAAAGTCCGCTCTCCCGTTTGTGTTATTGTAGAAGTAACAGACCGGATTGGGGTTGACTTCTAGGATGAACAGCCCACCGACACTCGCGATCGCGTCGATCGCGTAGAACCCGAGGTTCAACACCTCAGCTATCGATTGAGCAGCTTTCCCGAATGACTTGAGGAGCTCAGGCTCCTCGGCCTTAACGGCCTTGCCGCCAGGACGATGCAGCGGATTCAGATCGCCTCCCGCCTCCGCGATCAGCGGTCCCTGCTTCTCGTAGACGAGCAACACCTCCCGTCCCGACACAACCGCTCGGTACTCACGCCCCACCACAAAGGACTGACAAATCAGAATGTTGTTCAGATAGCCGCTGTGCCTGAAGAGAAGTTCCAGCCGCTCGTTCAATCCTTTTCGATTGTGCTCTAGATAGATCCCCTGTGCGAACGATCCCTGGTTCCTTTTGACCACGAGAGGATAAGACATCTGAGATTCGATCTCGTATACCATATCCGCGACTGACACGTGATCCTGATACCGGCTGAATCGCTCGTCCGCATAGGGATTGAACAGCTTCATCGTGTAGGGAACGGGGATCCCTGCATTCAGGAACAGCTCGTACTGATACGCCTTGTCTTCCGCGAGACGAGCCGACACGTAGTCGTTGAACGGATGCTTGTTCCTCATGAAATACAGCGGCGATCCGGATCCTTCGACCCGGATTACATTTCCGTCGTCTGAAGCAGCCTGGAGGGAAAGTCCAACTCGATCTGCCGCCATCTCCAGACATCTCAGGCTCTCGAGCAGAACATCCTCCGAGATCCCCTCCCTTTCTTCGACCAGCCCGAGGACCTCACGTGCTTTAGCCACGAGATGGAGCGATCCGGTCACGCAGGTCGGTATATCTGTGCTCTCGGACAGAACCCGCCTGAGGAACTCCGAGCCCGACCCAATGATCTTCGCGTTTACCCCGTCCGGCACGGCCGTCAGGAGAGAGTGCGAATCCAGCGATCGCGGATGGTCGGATGTCGTGATCAAAAACTCGTCCGCGATCGCTGCCAACTGCGTTAACACACCCTCTTCCTGGTGTCCCTTCGTCACCCCCACCACGAATCGCCAGGAGGCGGATTGCTTCCTCAGGTGCTCTACGAGAGCTGCAGCTGCCGCGGGATTATGGGCGCCATCCAGGATGACGAGCGGCTCTTCTGACGCAACCTCACACCGGCCCGGCCATTGATACGTCCGGTCTGCTTGCTCTATGTCGGTCGCACCGACCAGATGCCTGGCCACTTCAACCGCAAGTCCCCGATTGCGGCTCACCCAGTCCGGAGCGTCGGCGTATGCAGCTGTAGGATCGACCCATACTACAGGCACGTCCTTCTCCCCACATAAAGACACGATCAAGTCGGGCACCGGATCCTCGTGATCCTGCGGCGTAAAAAGCGGCCGCCCCGGTCGCGTGATCTGGAGCTTGTCGCGTGCAATGGCCTCCAGCGTATTACCGAGGATCTCAGTATGATCCAGCTGAACGGACGTCAGGATCGAGACATCTGAATCCCAAGCGTTCGTCGCGTCGTAACGACCACCTAGCCCGACCTCGAAGACACCGAACTCCACCTCGTCTCTCTTGAACAACAGCGCCGAGAGAGCGGTCAGAGCTTCGAACTTCGTGAACTGACCATATCCGGCATTCTCGAACCCGGAAGACAGGCCGTGCAAGTGCGTCACGCCCTCTGCCCAGATCTCCCTCTCGATCGGGATACCATCGACCTGAATCCGTTCCCGGATCGAGTGGAGATGCG
Source organism: Candidatus Latescibacterota bacterium (assembly GCA_003526745.1). Classification (GTDB taxonomy): domain Bacteria; phylum Latescibacterota; class UBA2968; order UBA2968; family UBA2968; genus UBA2968. The sequence continues at coordinate 9,137 of DPVD01000093.1, read as the reverse complement.
GAGAGGTGTAAAGCCCAACCCGACGGCCCTGTGTCTTGAGGAGGTGGGCGAGGTAGCTGGCCGTCGTCCCTTTGCCATTCGTGCCCCCCACTATAATCGATCGGAAGGACCGCTCAGGGTTCCCCAACTCAGTTAGAAGCCGACGCACTCGAGGCAGGTTGTGCTCGACAGGACCTCCTGCCGGCCTGCCGGCTTCCCAGTCCGCAAGCCCATCCAGAAAACGTTTACTTTGACCGTATTCCAAAAGTCACTCTAAAACAAAACGCCTGGACCTCATCATCTCGCCCAAGCGAACGACCATGCTAAAAATTCGACGCTCCATCGTGGTCATCCACTAGCCGCCTCGGATGGCTTTTCGCCAGTCACGTCGAATCCTGACGTGCGAAAGGTAGAAATCCGGCTCGACGGCCGCAACAGATTCAGCGGTCGACTCGCTCGCTTGTGCTCCCACGTCTTGACAGAAAACGCCCGCAACCCGATTGTTTATAAGGCTATGGATACCGTTTCTCTCATCACCTTAGGTTGCCCGAAAAACACCGTCGACTCCGAACGCATGCATCGGCTGCTCGAACGGAACGGCTACCGTGTCTCCGAGGACGCTACGGAGGCAGATGTCGTCGTCGTCAACACGTGCGGCTTCATCCAACCGGCCAAGGAGGAGTCGATCAGCACGGTCCTCGATGCGGCCGACCTGAAGACACACGGCAAATGCCGAGGGCTGATCGTAACCGGCTGTCTGGCTGAGCGCTACTCAACAGAACTCGTTGCCGACCTTCCTGAAGCGGACATCATCCTCGGTCTGGCGGACGAGAAGGACATTGTATCGCACTGCGACCGGCTGCTCGGGAACCGCCGTGGGGGCCCGCTCAAGGGACTGGACGAGCGACACCTTCTGACCCCGTCGCACTGGGCGTATCTCCGCATCTCGGACGGATGCGACCGAATGTGCACCTTCTGTGCGATCCCAGGAATCCGTGGGAAGAATCTGAGCGTTCCGATAGAAGAGCTTCGAACGGAGGCAGAACGACTTGCGGACAACGGCTGTCGTGAACTCGCGCTGATAGCTCAGGACACGATGCGCTACGGTGCAGACATTTACGGGAAGCCTCGACTAGCCGCTCTTCTCGACCAGTTGGTATCAGTAGAGGGGATCGAGTGGATCCGGTTACTGTACACTTACCCGACAGGGTGGCGCGACGACCTGATCGACACGCTCGCGACGGAACCGAAACTCTGTGCATACGTCGACATGCCGATCCAACACGCATCGGACCCGATTCTCAAGGCGATGAACCGCGGCACAACAGCGGAGGGCACACGACGGCTGGTCGAAAAGCTGCGTGATCGTGTGCCTGATCTGACCATCCGATCTTCGGTGATCGTCGGTTTCCCGGGTGAAACGGATGCGCAATTTGAGGAGATGCTCGCCTTCCTGGCCGAAGCGCGGTTCAACCGTCTTGTCGGCTTCACCTACTCTCACGAAGAGAACACGGCAGCCGGGCTGCTGATCGACGATGTCCCCGAGGAAGTGAAGGTCGAGCGACTCAATCGCGTGATGGAGCAGCAGGAGACCATCACGGCCGACATCGCAAACGAGATGCTCGGAAAGTCGATGCGCGTCCTGATCGATCGACCGTCGGACGACCCGAGTTACGAGTGGATAGGCCGGACTCGCATGGATGCCCCGGAAATCGATGGCGAGGTCATGCTGTCCGGAGTCGGTGGACGCGGACTGTTCGCGCAGGTGGACATCACCGACGCTACCGGATACGACCTAATTGGCTCGATCACAGAGTGCGAAACACCAGTAGATCTGTCTCTCTTGTCGGTCGCTCCACCGGTCTGATGCTTGCAACTGCCGACCTCCTGTTCTAGGTTATTCACATCCCCGTCTTCTCCCTCCCTGTTTCACCTCGTGCCACGGGAGTCTAATGCGCACCTACCTGAGCCAGCTTCAGCAAGTTCTCGAAAACGGCATCGAGAAACCTGATCGCACCGGTGTCGGCACGATTTCGACATTTGGTCTTCAGGCCCGCTACGACCTGTCCGAGGGCTTCCCGGCAGTCACAACAAAGAAGCTCGTCTGGAAGTCCATGCTGTCCGAGCTCTTGTGGTTCGTATCAGGATCCGGCAACATCAACGACCTCAAAACCATCTACAAGCACAACAAACTCTGGGACGGGAACTACAAGGACTACCTCGAACGACGTGGACTGACCCGGAGCAACGGAGAAATGGGCCGCATCTACGGCGCGCAGTGGCGGAAATGGCGGAGTAACGGCAAGACTGTCGACCAACTCCAGGATGCGATCGACCTGATCAACCACAACCCGGATTCGCGACGCATCCTTGTCAACGCATGGAATGCGGCAGAAGTCAGCTCGGACGACGTCGCCTTGCCGCCCTGCCATACCTTCTTCCAGTTCTACGTTGCCAAGGACAGGTTGTCGTTACAGATGTATCAGCGATCCTGTGATATGTTCCTAGGCGTCCCTCTCAACATCGCCTCCTATTCGATTCTGCTTTGTATGGTCGCTCGAATCACGAACCTTATCCCGCACGAGTTCATTCATACTCTCGGCGACGCCCACATCTATTTGAACCACATCGACGCAGTTAAGGCCCAGTTGGGACGGCCCCCCCTCCCGCTCCCTAAACTAAGTATCGCAGACAGAGGGCAGGAAACGATCGACGACTTCGTTTACGATGACTTCGAACTCATCAACTACCAGAGCCACGACGCGATTAAAGCCGACATGGCGGTATAGAAGACAGGGCATTATGGCAGACATTCAACTCGACGGAGATCCGCGACGCCTGGCGATGGCGATCTATCGGGCGGCACTTGAATCCTACAGGGCTACGCACGGTGATCCACTCGACAAGTTGCACGTGAAAGAGAAGCTCGAGGAAGAGGTCCCTGCCCTAGCCAAGCAGATGGTCGAAGCCCTAGAACCGGAAGTCAGGGATGTCTATCTGATGAATGCCCTGGAGGTGCTCGCGCTCGGCTACGCGGAGAAGGATTTCTAAAAAAAGTTGTCGGAGGGTTTTCGATACGTTTACGCTGAGCGGGATCGGCCTGAATACCGATCAGGCTTCCGACGGACGGATCGCACGATCCGACGCAAAAACCTGATGGCCGCCCAAAGTATGAGAACAGACCAGACCAACAGGACGGCCTGCATCGGATCCGGCAACTCCTTGAAATGGCGTATAACTTGCCAAATCGAGCGCCAGTCCTCTTGAGGCACGGAGTTGATTGTGAGTATTGCGGTCATCATAATCGGTCACGACACGGACGCCAGCCTGTCACGCGCATCCCGTGCCCTTTCAGACGTCTACGACACAGTCAAAGTTGCGTCCTTGGACGGGATAGAACAGTCCTTCTCCGATGCAGTCGCATCCTGTCGTCGAAGCTCCCGAATCATCGTGGTCCCTTATCTTCTCGAAACCTCACCCGAGCAGATCCGGATACTCGAAAGCGCTGTCACTGACGCAACTCGCGATGGCGGTCCTAATATCCGTCTCGCGCCGCCGGTGGGTTTCGACACCCGGCTCGTCGACATCCTCGAAGATCGTGTAACTACCACGCAGAATGAGTCCAGCGAAGACAGGAATGTGCCGATTATTACTGTAGAACGCCACGACGGCGCAAAGAGGGATTTCAGCGTGTCGGATCTGCTCGAACTGCCTGATCGTCTTGAGGACATCGGGCATTATGTGCCTGATCGATTGGGTGAAGCCGTTTCCGTAGACGCACTGCTGTCCGCATCGGCCCTCGTCACCGATGAGTCAACC
>DPVD01000093.1:4908-5054 GCA_003526745.1 Candidatus Latescibacterota bacterium | reverse complement strand
CGTCACCGATGAGTCAACCGCCACATTCAAGTCGGGAGACGAATTCTCCGCCGACGTGAATCTCAGGACTGTTCGTGACCGGGGATGGCTCGTATTCTGGCTGAAGGGAGCCCCGCTTCCCACTCGACATGGGGGTCCCGTCCGGC
>DPVD01000093.1:0-4639 GCA_003526745.1 Candidatus Latescibacterota bacterium | reverse complement strand
TGAAGGGAGCCCCGCTTCCCGCTCGACACGGGGGTCCCGTCCGGCTGTTCATACCCGAGTTTGACAATCGTTGCGCCAACGTCAAGGCCGTAGACAGGATGATCATTCGCTAATGCGATTACTCCTAGCCATCCTCTTTTTCGCATCCGGGCTCCAGACTCAGGATCTCGATCAGGTTAACAGAGAGACGATCAAGAAGTTCGAGACCGTCACTACAACACCTGGCGGGATCCCGCAGGAGCTCCAGCCGCTCTTTGACCAGTTGAGTGCGAGAGACGACGCCGTCCGAATCAAGGCCGTTCAGGCTCTAGGCCTCGTGGGTGGACCAATCGTCGCTCTCCTCCTGCGCCGTTCGATCGACCAGAGCCTTGAACGCGTGTCTGCGGTTCGGTCCGAGGCGGCCAAGACTCTCGGTGACATCGGAGGGCGTCAGGCACTCGAAACACTAGGTATCGGTCTCAACGACCGAGACCTGACCGTCCGTCTGAACACGATTGAGGCCCTTCGGTGGGCAGGTACCGTGTTTGCCATACCGTTTATCCAAGAGGCACTCCGAAAAGATCCTGATATTGGTGTCAGACTGAAGGCAGTGCACATGCTTAGGAAGATCGGGACCCAGTTCAGCGCCCAGCCGCTGCAGGAAGCGTTGATGGAGGATGCCGACCTCGGGCTTCGGCTCGCCGCGGCAGACGCGCTGGGGGAAATCGGCAAAAAGGAACGTCAGGTGGCCGGAATGCTCGGCGAGGCGCTCGCTCAGGAGACAGATCCAGGTGTCCGCCTGGAAATCGTCAAATCACTAGGTCTCGTTCGGGAGCGAGCCGGCCTACCCTTCCTCGCTGCGGCTATGCAGGACCGGGATCTCACGGTTCGAATGCGCGCAACGGAGATCTATGGCCGTGTCCTCGGCCTTCAGTAGCGCTTCTCTGTATCCATATCCCTCCCAGATCCTGGACGGGACAGGTTAGGAGTCGAGAACCAGCCACAAGAGACAGAAAAAGCGAGCTGTTCGTCGTCAAGAAATCAAAGGACAAGACTTCATCACCGCCGTAAGCAATCGGGGGGGGGTGAACGATGACGAGCTGAATACGGCCAGAACTAGGCGTGATATCCTTCAGGTCTTTCAAATCGTCGATGCCAAGGGCAAGTCACGCACGCTTACGCGTCCTGCTGGTCGACCGAATCGAATACCCCCCCGGATCACTTCGTAATCTTACCTCCTTCGGCTTCGCTCGAGACAAGCGCTCCAGAGAGGAGGGAGGAAAGCGTGGGACAAACACAATTCTACAGTGCCAACCTTTCTATTGCAGGCCCCCTACCCACCTGTTATCGTAGGCGCCGCACCAGAAAACAGGAGGAACAGACGTGCCCATAAGCCTGACACAAGACCAAATAGACCAGTATTACGAGCAGGGATTCTTCATCGTGAAGGACGCCCTCTCGAACGCCGACTTCGAACCCCTTGAGACCGCCTATGGCGCCTTGATAGACAAACGTGTGAAGAATTTCAAGGAGCGTGGGCTGATCGGGGACCTCTGCGAGGACGAGCCCTTCGCTACACGCTTCGCCCGTATCGCCGAGCAGATCGAGACCGAAGACGATGACATCAAGCGCGAGCTGACTTGGGGGCTCGACATCATGCACGCCAAGTTACGGGCGATGTTCAAGTTCTTCTTCAACCCGAACCTTCTGGCACCAGTCGAGAGCATCATCGGACCGGAAATCCTGTTGAGCCCGATCCAACACATTCGACCCTACGTACCCATAAAGGGCGACAAGCAGCCTATGCAGGTCCCGTGGCATCAGGATCAAGGTGTCACGAAGGAGGAGGCGGACGTGGCGGAGATCCTGACGTGCTGGATCCCATTCGTCGATGTGGACAAGAACAGTGGCTGCCTAGAGATCATCCCGGGCCAGAAGAACCTGCTCGAGCATCAGCCTGAGGGCGGCACGATGATCAAACCACATCTGATGCCGGATGCAGAGCCAGTCGATTGCGTGATGCAGCGAGGCGATCTCCTATTCCTGAGCGCATACACCCCTCACCGCGGCCACACCAACCAGTCCGATTACGTTCGCTGGAGCATGGACCTCCGGTTCCAAAAGACGGGTACGCCAACGGGCAGACCCTTCCATCCCGCGTTCGTTCTAAAGAGTCCATCTGCCCCCGATTCCGTTCAGAATAACTACGATGAATGGTGCAGAAGGTGGGACGAGGGACTCGAAGCTGGCAAAGGCATCCGACTTCACCGAGTGTAGCCGGGACGACCATGAAGATTACAAAAATCGAGACCTTCCTCATCAAGCCTCGTTGGCTGTTCCTTAAACTCCACACGAACGAGGGACTCGTCGGGCTGGGCGAACCGATCCTCGAAGGACGCGCAAAAACCTGCGCACAAGCGGTCGCCGAACTGGAGCCGTATTTGATCGGCAAGGATCCGAGAAGAGTCGTCCATCACTGGCAGGCCATGTATCGCCACGCCTTCTATCGTGGCGGTCCTCTCATGACCAGCGCACTCTCTGGCGTCGAACACGCTCTATGGGACCTGGCCGGCAAGGCGGCGGACATGCCCATCTACGAGATGCTCGGTGGGCCGACACGTGACCGCATCAGGATGTACAAGGGAACCAGCGGGAACACGCCTGAAGAGGCAGCAGCGGCCGTACAGGAGCGGATCGCTCAGGGATTCACGGCGATCAAGACCGGTCCAAGTGGAGGGAGAGCTGCCCGCATCGTCGAGACACCGGCCTTCGTCGATCGAGTGGTCGAGACATTCGCTGCGATGCGTGAGGCCGGTGGCCGGGACTTCGACATCGCCATCGACTTCCACGGGGCCGTCAGCCCGCAGACAGCGGCAATCCTGATCAAAGCCCTTGAACCTTACCAGCCGATGTTTGTCGAGGAACCCATTCAGTGTCAGGACGTCGAAGGCATGGCCGAGCTTGCGCGCAAGACGCATCTACCGATCGCCACCGGTGAACGTATCTTCACAAAGTGGGGATTCCGAGACCTGCTTGAGAAGCGCGCGGCGACGATCGTTCAGCCGGACCTGTCGCACGCCGGTGGGATCTTCGAGACGCGTCTGATCGCAGGGATCGCCGAAAGCTACTACGCCGCAGTCGCCCCGCACTGCCCTCTCGGACCGATATCTCTCGCGGCCTGCATCCAGCTCGACGCGTCGATCCCGAACTTCCTCGCCCAAGAGCATACAACCTTCGGTGAAGGGTATCTCAAGAACCCGTTCACCTTTAAGAACGGTTATGTAGAGTTGCCCACCGGACCTGGCCTCGGGATCGAACTCGATGAGGACGCTATGGAAGACAAGATCGATCACGATTGGCTCAACCGCGAGACCTACGACCCGAACGACAACTCCGTCATCGACTGGTAATCAGGAGCCGACTATGAAGATCGTACTCAACCCGCCTGTAGAACAGGATCTGTGTCAGAAGGTCAAACGCACCGCACCCGACGCCGAGGTCGTGATGTGTCAGGGTGATGAGGTGGTCCCGGCTTGTGAAGATGCGGAGATCATCTTTGGCAACTACTCGATCGACATCCTGAGGGCGGCCAAGAAACTAAAGTGGATTCAGACGACAAGCGCAGGCATGGACGCGAATCGGATCCCGCAGGAACTCAAGGACAGCGAAATCCTCGTCTCGAACGCAAGCGGTGTCCACGCGATCCAGGTCGCCGAGCACGGATTCGCGCTAATGATGGCTTTGATGCGCGGGATCAACGAGTCGTTCCACAACCAGCAGAAACACGAGTGGAAGCCGCGTCCGACTGTGACAGATATCCATGACTCGACCGTCGTGATCGTCGGGTTCGGTGGAATCGGCAAGAAGTTCGCTGAGCAGGCTTCCGCTTTCCAGGCGCGGATCATCGCGCTGGATGTGCAGGGCGGTGACAGGCCGGACTACGTTGAGGCGATCTGGCCGATGGACAGGTTCAACGAGGCTGTGGCACTCGCAGATGTCGTTTTCCTGGCGTGCCCACACACAGACGAAACGGACAAGCTGATCAACGCCCATTGTCTCGACATCATGAAAGAGTCGGCATACGTGATCAACACGGCACGGGGGCGAATCGTCGATGAGGCAGCGATGATCGAAGGGTTGAAGGCGAACAAGATCGCGGGGGCAGGGCTGGACGTGACGGAAGTCGAACCACTCAGTTCGGACAGCGAGTTGTGGGATCTCCCGAACTGCATCGTGACACCCCACGCTGCGGGTTGGTCACCAAAGCGACATCATCGGACAGTCGGTTTCTTCTGCGAGAACCTCAAACGGTATATGGCAGGTGAGCCGATTCAAAACGAGATCGACAAAAATGTCGGCTTCCCAGATGCGGACAAACGGGCCGACGATATCAGACAAATCGATACCAACGCATAGTGATCAAGACACGCAGTGAAACAGAAAGGCCGCCCCCAAGGGGGTGGCCTTTCTGTTTCACCTCGCGAGATGCGCGCCGATGTGGGCCTCAATCAGATCGACGGCTCGTTCAGTCTCACCTGTACCGTTCACGAGCAGGTCCGCACGCGACCTGCTCGGCTCGACGTGCAGGTTGTGCATCGGCTTGACGGGGGGGTGATACTGCTCGGGGCAAGATGTGAGCGAGGGTGGCCGCTCCCCCACA
>DPVD01000160.1:18628-27044 GCA_003526745.1 Candidatus Latescibacterota bacterium | reverse complement strand
ATCGGTCAGGCCTGCGAGTTCGATTACTCCGGTACTCAGGCCTGTAAGGCGTTGAGGGAAGAGGGATACAACGTCGTACTCGTCAACAGCAACCCGGCCACGATCATGACCGACCCGGAGATGGCCGATCGCACCTACGTCGAGCCTGTTACACCGGACGTCGTCGGCGCGGTGGTCGAGCGAGAGAAGCCTGACGCCCTTCTCCCGACGCTCGGTGGACAGACCGGCCTGAATGTTGCGATGGATCTCCATCGCTCCGGGATCCTAGAGAAACACGGCGTCGAGATGATCGGAGCTAAACCGGAGGCCATCGAGAAGGCGGAGAACCGAGAGAAGTTTCAGGTCGCCATGACCAAAATCGGTCTAGAGATGCCCAAGGGAAGGTTCGCCTACACGCTCGAGGAGGCAATGGAGTTGGTCGGTGAGATAGGTTTCCCCGCGATCATCCGGCCCTCTTACACGCTCGGCGGCACTGGTGCCGGCACAGCCTACAACACGGAAGAGTTCCAAGAGGCCGCCGCTCGTGGTCTCGACCTCTCACCAACGACCGAGATCCTCGTCGAGGAAAGCATCATCGGGTGGAAGGAGTACGAACTTGAGGTCATGCGCGACCTCAACGACAACGTTGTGATCATCTGCTCGATCGAGAATCTCGACCCCATGGGCGTTCACACGGGCGACTCGATCACAGTAGCCCCTGCACAGACGTTAACCGACAAGGAATACCAGGTCATGCGTGATGCGTCACTCCGGTGCATCCGCGAGATCGGTGTCGAGACGGGGGGCTCGAACATCCAGTTTGCCGTCAATCCCAGAACAGGTCGGCAGGTCGTGATCGAGATGAACCCGCGTGTGTCACGATCCAGCGCACTCGCCTCGAAGGCCACGGGCTTCCCGATCGCAAAGATCGCGGCGAAGCTCGCCGTAGGCTACACGCTCGACGAGATTCGGAACGACATCACCAAGGAGACGCCCGCCTCGTTCGAACCGACGATCGACTACTGTGTCGTCAAAATCCCTCGCTGGACTTTTGAGAAGTTTCCCCAGACCGAAGATGCCCTCGGAACACAGATGAAGTCCGTCGGCGAAACTATGGCAATCGGACGCACGTTCAAGGAGGCCTTCCAAAAAGGTCTGCGCTCACTCGAGATCGGACGTGCCGGATTTGGTGCGGACGGCGGTGATCTTGATCTAAACGGGCTCGACCGCGAGACGATCGAGCAGAAGCTGCGTTCACCGAATTCGCAGCGGCTCTTCTACCTGAAGGCCGCGATTCAGTCAGGGGTCACGATCGAAGACATCTACGATATCACCGGCATCGACAGATGGTTCCTCAGAGGGATGTTCGACATCGTAGACCTCGAGAACGAACTAGCCGCGCTGGTCTAGTCAACCGAGAACGGAGACAGGATTGACACTCGCAGACCTGGAAAAGAAGATCACAGCAGACCAGCTCAGAAACGCGAAGGAGCATGGTTTCAGCGACCGTCAGCTCGCCCACCTGTGGAAGACAGACGAATGGACGGTGCGCGACCTCCGAAAGTTGCTCGGCGTCATCCCTGTCTACAAGACTGTCGACACGTGTGCTGCCGAGTTCGAGGCGTATACTCCCTACCACTACAGCACCTACGAGACCGAGAACGAAGCTGCCCGTTCCGATCGTAGAAAGATCATGATCTTAGGTGGCGGACCGAACCGGATTGGTCAGGGAATCGAGTTCGACTACTGCTGCTGCCACGCATCGTTCGCGCTGCGTGAGGACGGTTTCGAAACCATCATGGTCAACTCCAACCCCGAAACGGTCAGCACTGATTACGACACGTCGGACAAGCTCTACTTTGAGCCTCTGACGGCCGAAGACGTTCTGTCAATCGCTGACCTGGAACAGCCTGAGGGTGTGATCGTTCAATTCGGAGGACAGACGCCACTCAACCTCGCGCATGACCTCGAACGGGGCGGGCTTAAGATCGTGGGAACGTCACCCGACAGCATCGACCTAGCTGAGGACCGGAAGCGCTTTGGCGCTCTGGTTGAAGAGCTGGGGATCAAACAGCCCGAGAACGGAACGGCAGTCAACGTCGATGAGGCCGTGCAGATCGCAGAGTCGATCGGGTTCCCCGTCCTTGTACGACCGTCCTACGTCCTCGGTGGACGCGCGATGGCCATCGTCTACGACACGGATGCACTCGTCAGCTACGTCGAGAACGCGATCGATGCGTCTCCGGAGCGACCGATCCTGATCGACCGATACCTTGAGAACGCACACGAGTTCGACGTGGACGCCGTCGCCGACGAAACTGCGATCGTCATTGGCGGTGTTATGCAGCACATCGAGAGCGCGGGCGTGCATTCCGGCGACAGCGCTTGCGTTCTGCCACCATACGACATTACCGATGCGAACCTCGGCAAGCTAAAGGACCACACCCACAAGCTCGCGAAAGCACTGGGTGTGTGCGGCCTGATGAACGTCCAGTATGCGGTCCAGGGGAACGAGGTCTACATCATCGAGGTGAACCCGAGGGCGTCGAGAACCGTCCCGTTCGTGAGCAAGACAATCGGGGTTCCGCTCGCCAAAGTCGCGGCCCGAGCGATGGTCGGTCATACCCTCGAGGCGCAGAGGTTCACGAGCGAAGTCGACTTTGATTACATAGCCGTCAAGGAGGCCGTTCTCCCGTTCAACAAGTTCCCGGGTGTCGATGCACTTCTGGGTCCCGAGATGAAATCAACGGGCGAGGTAATGGGGATTGACTCCGACTTCGGCCTCAGCTTCCAGAAGGCCCAGTTGGGTGCCGGCGTCCGCCTTCCCGTAGAGGGAACGGTCTTCGTCAGCGTCAACGACCAGGACAAGGAAGGTGTCGTGGACATCGCCAGAAGGCTGAAGGAAGCGGGCTTCCAACTGGTCGCGACCAAGGGGACACAAAAGTTTCTGGAGGGTCAGGGCATCCAGGCAAAACGGATCTTAAAGATCCGAGAAGGACGGCCCCACATCCTTGACCAGATCAAGAACGACGCCATCGCACTGATGATCAACACGCCTGCAGGCGAGAAGACCGTTTCCGACGATCATCGGATCCGGCAGGGAGCGGTGCAGTATGGCGTCCCCTACACGACCACGCTCGCCGGTGCACGAGCCTTCGTATCCGGGATCGAGGCGCTGAAAAAAGATCAGACCATAAGGATCCGTTCACTCCAAGAATTCCACGCCACCGCCTAGCCATGCCTCGCTGGTTTTTTATAGCACACCTCGTCTTGCTCGCAGCCCTCGCCCAAGGGTGCGTCTATTACAACAAGTTCTACAATGCGAAAAAGCGGTTCAAGGAAGCCCATCACCAGCGTCTTTTGTCCGAGGCTGACCCGGACAACCGGGTCCTCACGAACGCCTACCTCGACTACTACCTGTCCGCTATCCGCAAAGCATCTATCGTCCTCGATCTTCACCCGAACAGCAAGTGGGTCGACGACAGCCTGCTCCTGATCGGTCAATCCTACTATTGGCGGGGAGAGCACCGCGAGGCCCGCGTCAAGTTCAACGAGCTTCTCGACAACTTCCCGGACAGCGACCTCCGGACTGAAGCCCTCTACTGGAAGGGATTGTCCCTGTGGGGCAACGACGACATCTCCGCCGCACGAGAGATTCTCAGCTTTGTGAGCGAATCGGAGAACCGTTTCTTTGCTGCTCAGTCAATCCTCGCGCTAGCAGACCTTGAGCAAAGCCAGGGCAACCACGACGACGCCGAGCGGACGTATCTCGGTCTCGTCGACAAGATCAAAGACGACGAGCTCGAAACACGCCTCTGGAAGGGCCTCGGCGACACCTACTTTGCAAAGTCGGAATTAAAAAACGCTCTGAACGCCTACCGGAAGGTCCTCCAGTCAAAACCGGATGACGTCACTTCCTACAGCACACAGATCCGGATCGGAGCCGTTCTGGAGCTTTCCGACGATTTAGAAGAGGCACTCTCGACATACAAGCGGCTCGAGCGATCCAAGAGATTCAGGCTGTATCAACCGAAGGTCCAGCTCCTGATCGCCAACCTGTATCGACTTCGAGGTGACATCGACGGAGCCCTTGAAGCCTACAGCGAGATCATCAAGCGCAACCCAAGGACGGAAACAAGCGCGGAGGCCTACTATCAGATCGCGCTGATTGAACACCAAGTCAGGAGAAACAACGAGAAAGCACTTGAGCTCTTCGCCACGGCGCGCAAGGAACGGCACACGTCCGACGTTGCGGTCAAGGCGAGAGAAATGGAGACGACCCTCTTCCAACTCGACAAGTTCAAAAAACGAGGGGAGAAAAAGACCAAACGGGGTACGGCAGCGCTTTTCAATGTCGCCGAGATCTACCTCTTCAGTCTCGGCGAGGTCGACTCTGCTCTCACCACTTACGAGCGTGTCCTCACCCGCGCAGATAGCTCGTCCGTACCCAAAGCCCTATATGGAATGGGTCTGATCTACGCCGACAGCCTGAGGAACGAAGAAAAAGCAACTGAGCTGTTCGAACGGCTCGTCCAAGACTACCCGATCACCCCCTACGCAGTGGATGCCCGACTACGAATAGGGGCCGACCGCTCGGACGACGTTCTCGCTGCAGCACGATACCTCGAAGCCGAAGCCCTAAAGGCCGAAGGGGCGAGCCCTCAAGATGTGATTACCATCCTCCGGCAGGTCACCGAGGAGTATCCGAACAGCCTGTATGCACCCAAAGCCCTGTTCGCGTTGGGGTGGGCCTACGAAAACGACCTTGGTGACCTCGACACGGCCAACACGCACTATATGCGGCTCACGGACGATTACCCCATGACCGAGTTTGCGGAGGTCTCCGCCGACAAGCTCAAGCAGATTAAGAAAGAGCTGAGGGATAGAAATACGAAGCGCAAGCCAAAACCCAAGGCGAAGACGCCAAAGAAAAAGGACCCTCCGCCTCCGACAGCCGACGCCGCTTTCGCTGAGGAGCTCCCTAAGCCGAAACCCACGAAGCCTGAGCCACAGGTCAACGCCGTGCCGATCCGTAAGGCCCCACGGGCCGACGGTCCGCTCGAAGCCAGTGAGGTTGAGCAGCTCCCCCTCCTCGTGCACGCTCCTCCCTCACCCGCGGCGGAAGAAATCGGCGAAGAGGACGTATCACCGAATGTCATGGTCCGTTTCCTCGTCGGAATTGACGGTCGCGTCAAAAAAGTCGTCGTCGTCGAAGGTGCCGACGTTCTCCAAGAGCAGGCGGTGGATGTGGCTTTCCAGTATCTGTTCGAACCAGGCATCCACAAAGGGAAACCATGCGAGGTCTGGATGGAATTCCCAATCACCTTCCTCAGCCCCGAGCAGGGTGGAAGCGAGCCGGAATAGACACGCTAATTCCCAAGTTCGACCAAGAGACCGCCGAGGTTCTTTCGAACGATTCGATCGCCGAAGGCATCTACGTCATGAGGCTAGTCGCTCCACTCGTGGCTGCCAGGGCACAGCCCGCCCAGTTCGTGAACATCAAGACCGACCCGGGTCTGTCGCCTTTTCTCCGACGCCCTCTCAGCATCCTGAACGCGGACCCCTGTCAGGGGTGGATCGAGATCTACTATGACGTGATCGGTGCCGGTACCGAGCGACTCGGGTCTCTGGCGGTCGGGACCAGCGTCGATCTCATAGGCCCCCTGGGCTTGCCCTTTGAACCTCGATCCGGACACACGCTTCTCATCGGAGGCGGCGTGGGCATCGTCCCACTCGCCTACCTCGCCTGGCACTCACCCAAGGATCGAGAGACGATGACGCTCCTGATGGGGGCCGCCACATCGTCTCGTATACCTGACCTCTCCAGGATCGTACCCGCAGACCTGACCACTGTTCTGGCCACCGACGACGGATCGATCGGCCACCACGGATTCGTGACCGAACTGATCGAGCAGCATCTCCACGAGGAAACCGAGATCCTGACCTGCGGTCCGCACGCCATGATGGCCCGCATCGCTGAAATCGCCTGCGAGGCGTCCGTCCCCTGTTACGCTTCACTCGAGAACCACATGGCCTGCGGCTTCGGTGCCTGCGTAGGTTGTGTCGTCGAATACAAACGCAGCGATCGGGAAGACCGACGATACCGGCGGGTCTGCCTGGAAGGTCCCGTCGTCAACGCCAGTGAGATCGTCTGGTGAACCTGTCAGCCCAAATCGGCGGAGGGCTCAAGATCCGGAACCCGATTCTCATGGCATCGGGCACGTTCGGTCACGGTGCCGAATACAGCGGGTTGTTTGACCTTTCCAGCATAGGTGGTGTTGTCACAAAAACGATCACCCGGCATCCCAGAGCCGGCAATCCACCTCCCAGAACGGCCGAAACGCCGTCGGGCATGCTAAACTCCATCGGGCTCACCAACCCCGGGCTCGAAGGGTTCATCGAGGAGAAGATCCCGGCACTCGAGGCGCTCGATACAGCTCGCATCGTGTCAATCGCGGGGACCTCTAGCGATGAGTTCGCCGAGATGGCCGGAGCGCTCTGTGAGCGAGGCGGCCTCGACGCGCTCGAACTCAACGTCTCCTCCCCCAACATGAAAGATGGGGGCATGTTGTTCGGATGTAGCAAGGCGGCGACGCACGAGGTCACAAAGGCGGTCAAGGCGGTATCGACAGTCCCTGTGTTCGTCAAGCTGTCACCGAATGTCACCGACATCGTCGCGATCGCTAAGGCGGTCGAGGACGGTGGCGCGGACGGAATCGCCATGATCAACACGCTCCTCGGCATGGCGATCGACGTCAACACGCGACGCCCCATCCTCGGGAACATCACGGGCGGCCTGTCGGGACCAGCAATCAAACCTGTCGCCTTGGCGTTGACCTGGAAGGTGGCCCAAGCTGTCGGCATCCCGATAGTGGGCATGGGAGGCATCACCACATGGCGTGACGCTGTAGAGTTCCTGATCGCGGGAGCGACGGCCATACAGGTCGGCACCGCAACTTTCGTGAACCCTCAGGCCGGTCCTGAGATCCTCGACGGTCTGACCTCATACTGTCAGGGTCGCGACATTGACAACATCAACGATCTCATCGGGTCTTTGCAGACGACATAGCCAGATGACGGGCCGCAGACCCAAACGCAGCCTGACCCTCCTTCTCCTCGTCGCCACAGCCTGCACAGTGTCGCCTCGATACCCTGTCCCTTCCGCAGCCCCTCCTGCGGAAGGAATGTCTAACCTGCCAAAGCCACAAAACCCGGAACCGATCAAAGTCTCCACGGAAGACGCCTATCAGATCGGGAAAGCGTCCTACTACGCCCACAAGTTCCACGGCCGCCAGACAGCCAACGGTGAGATCTTCGACATGTATGGTCTCTCGGCCGCGCATCGTGAACTCCCGCTCGGCACCGTTATCCGCGTCACGCACCTCGGGAATGGTCGATCACTCAAGCTTCGAGTCAACGATCGTGGACCATTTGTTCCGGGACGCATACTCGATCTGTCATTGGGCGCCGCACAGAAGCTGGACATGGTAGAAGAGGGTGTCGCCGAAGTCCGGATCGACATCATCCGGGAGCCCTGAAAACGCCGAGGGCCCGTCGATCACTCGACAGGCCCTTTGTCATCATCCTTCTTTTGTTTGCCTTCCTCTTCCGGGGGCGGCTGTCCGTGTTGCTCTGCCTTCCGCCAAATCATGCGCTCGTATTTAAGACGTTCGCGTTCCCTACCCTCTCCCTCATCGAGCAGCATCCGCGTGATAATCGCCGCCAAGCGCTCCGGATCCTGCCGTCCAATCCTCGCGAGCGTCTTGAGCTCGTTGACTTGGCGCTCGCGACGGCTCAATAAACCGATCGGCTTCTTCTTAGCGACAGCCTTCGACTTCTCCTTCTTGGCCCTCTTGACCGTCTTCGACGCTTTCCCCTTCCGCATCGGGGCGAGCGGTTTTCTGGATTTCGTCAGCGTCACACGGTGTCTCTTGAGTGGCCGGAGAAGACTGCCAAAGAATCCACTTTCCTCGTCCGGGGGGGTCTTGCCTTTTCCGTTCTTTTCGGAAGCCATCTGGAAATCCTAGGGCAGTGTCAGTGCAGCGTCCCCCTCCGTCGGTGTGAAGGAAATGCGCCTGAACGCAATCTCTGAAGGAAACATGAACCCACGTATACGACCGATCATGCGCCACGCAGTCAGATCGACAACCGCGACCACGGGCTCGAAAATCAGTGGCTCTAGGGATCCCACGTAGGCGAACAGACCATCAGGCGTAATCCCGAGGGTGCTCGTTCCCTCGGCGAGCGTAAGTGAGCGTGTCACCAGATTTCTCGTCACATCCACCTCGACAAGGTCTCGTGACGTGTTCACATATAGCCGAGTTCCGTCGGCGGAGAGCTTCAGATCGTTCACATCGTTCGCTTCAAACTGAATCTCACCAACCGTGCCGTGCGTCCCAGTGTCGAGCACGCCAACGGCGGCACGACTCGCTACTGA
>DPVD01000160.1:0-18335 GCA_003526745.1 Candidatus Latescibacterota bacterium | reverse complement strand
GGCACGACTCGCTACTGAATAATAAGCACGATTCCCGATCGGGGAGATCACAATTGCGTCGAGCTGGCCATCCACATCGATCCTGAGGCCCTCGATGTTCCGCGTTAGATCGACCACTGAAATGTCACTCGCATTCACCGAGTAGAGCCATCGACGATCAGGTGTTATCGCCATCCCACCGGGCCGGTTCCCCACGTCAATCGTATCCACAACAGCCTGGGCGGCCAGATCGATCACGCGGACGAGATCGTTACCGGGCTCCGCTACATAGGCGAAGGTCTCGTCCGGATGGATCAGCAACTCTCCGGAAGACGTACCAGGTATCGAAAACTCAACCTGATGTTCGTCGTTGAGGACGAACATACCGAACTGTTCGTTCACATACAATCGCTCGTGGTCTGAGGACACCTGCATCCCGCCGGGGTTCCGGAAGGGAAGAAACGTCTGGGCGAGATGGTTTTTGATATTGTAGACATCGATGGAGCTCGTACCGGGGTCCATAACGTAGAGCGCGAGGTCAGGCGTCGTCTGTGGGGACGCGGAGGTCGAGCCGAAAGCTGCGGAGAACAGGAGAAAATCATCGAAGTCGATGATGCCGTTCGTGTTCAGGTCGAACCGAACGTCGTAGGTGCCATCTCCGACCACGGTGCTGAAACGCTCCGTAAAGGCCAGAAAATCGGTGAAACCGACAGACCCGTCGTTGTCGAAGTCGGATGCCATAGAACCTGTCGCCTGGAAATGGAGACGTGATGAGACGTCACCGGACGATAGGATTGTTACAAGCACGATGGTAAACCAGAGAAATCGAATGATCACGCCCGATCCTTATTCGGTGAGAGGATGCCGCCTACACGACCTCGACTCGATTACCCCCGGCCTTCTTGGCCGCATATAAAGCTTGGTTCAGCTGACTGACATATTCCTCACCCAAACTCCGGAAGTCAGCGCCTTCGCTCGGCTGAACCGAGTGGATGCCGGCGCTCACGGCGATCTGAGCGACAGAGTCGGCGCACGGAAACTCATGCGTGCGGACCCGAGCGCGCACCGTCTCGAGTTCGCCCGGATACAGTATTAGGATGAAATTAGCTCCGTCGATGTGTCCGAGCTTCGCCCAGCGTCGATTCTCCGTCCTTAGACGGGAAACCTCGGTCTGGAGATCCTGGATCTGCTGTTTCAGCTGAGCATCATCCTTCCTAGTGTTCTCAGCCACATTGCACCTCCCGGAAGTCCGGAGTGAAAGACAGCCGACTTAGCAGCTCATAGCACATAATTCCTGCAGCGACCGAGACGTTCAGAGACACCTTTGTTCCGAGCATCGGAATATGAACCGTCTGGTCGCTCGCCTCGATTACGCTTCTGCCGACCCCTTCAACTTCGTGCCCCACGACGAACGCGACAGGGTAGTCATACGATACCTCACGGTAGTCGACGCTCCCCTCCGAATGCTCGAGCGTCACGATCGACACACCCCGCTCCTTGAGAGCCGCAACAGCCTCTGTCGTGGTCGCATAGTAAGTCCACGGGACCGAGTCTTCGGCTCCCAGCGCAACACGACTAATCTCTTTCCGGGGTGGGCATCCCGTAAACCCCGTCAGCACCACACCGGCTGCACGGATTCCGTCGGCCGAGCGAAAGATCGCCCCTACGTTGAACAGAGAGCGCACGTTCTCGACGACCACATATATCTTGGTCCTATCGGACCGGGAGTCAAAAAAGGAGCCACCGTCGATCATCGCCGCGGTGGCTCCCTGTCGAATCGTATGGTGCGAACCAGATTCAACTCGAGCTCTCTTCTTCTGCCTCCTCGACTTCGAGGTCCGGGGTGTCCGCAACCCCGTTCAGCCGACCCCGCACGTCGATCACCGCGGTCTCGAGCTTCTCTCGTGCCGTCCGACCGAGTTCGGTGGCGAGCATCACGCCAAGTGCGCCGCCTACGGCCGCACCGAACACAAAACCCGACCAGAAATGGTCCGACACCGGTTCTCTTCGGTATCTCATTCGCTATCTCCTTCCCGGAGCCCAGAATCCTGTTTCAGCATACGCTTCAGCACTTTTGCCGCCGTCTCCGCGTCCCCGCCCTTCAACTCAAAACGTCCCTTGTTACGATCGGCGGCCTTTTTCGCTGTCGGGATGCTTACTGAGCCGTCTGAGTCATCGAAATTAGCGCTCGAGCTCTCGCCGGCCGGGCCGCTGCTCCCACCGCCCAAGAGTCCGCCTCCGCCAAATAGTCCACTAACACCCCCGCCACCATGGTTCTGGTTGTTCACTCGACGCGTCCAGACCATCACACCAAAGTAGGCAACTACGAGCACGATCACGATGAAGAAAAGCCGGGTTGCCTCGGCCATGTAATCCATAAGTCTCCTAAAGTCCTGTTCTTACGTTAATTTCGCCGATCCGCCCTGCCAAGTCAAGCAACCTGCTAAGCTACTCAATCCTTCAGCATCACAAAGGTATCCCAGGTTGTCGGGGACCCGCCAAAACCGGCCATCCGGAGGATCACTTCCGGTATCTCGTCTGACCACCATACCACCACTTATCGCTCGGCCGACGTGGCCGACTAGTTGCGTCTGCCGCCCCATCACTATCAGTGCGGCGATTGTGCAGAGCAGTTGGGTCTTTACGGTCAATATCTTCAAACCCCTAGAGATCCGACATCACGAAGGACATCACCATCTGTTCGAAATTCGGGTCGAGCTCTCTCATAAAATACTGTTGCGGCATCCGCTTGCTTCCCAAGCATCGTCCAGAATACCTCACGTCTGCGTTCGTACTTATCAGAATCCACGCGTATCCCTCTCACCCCAGATGCAAGTCGGTTGCGTCACCACCACGCCACGCTGCCACCTGACCGGTTATCAGTTTCTCGCCATCCGACAGACCCTCTGACCGGTCTGCAAGTTTCTCCACCATCCGATCTCGCCAGCGTACCAGCGTCTGCGATTCGGAAGCCGACAGATCACGACACTCCTCAGGGTCGTCGGCCAGGTTGAAAAGCTGCTCCTCGCCGTTGATCGGGTTCCAGATATACTTCCAGTCCCTATCCGTCAGGAACTGGTTCGCGTTCTCCGGATGATAGCACGGCGAATGTTCACCGTGATAGACGTCCCGCCACCCATCCGCCTCACCGCGGAGAAGTGGCAGAACGCTCCTCCCCTCGACTGTATCCGGGATCTCCGTTCCGGCGACGTCGAGAAAGGTTGGCATCACGTCCTCCCACCCGACAAGCTGTTCGATCTCTCGGTTCCGGTCAGTAGCCAGCGATTCCGGACAAAGCACAACAAACGGTACACGAGCGGATGCCTCGTATGCGTAGGTCTTTCGCCAGAGGTTATGATCTCCGAGCATCTCTCCGTGATCGGACGTGAACAGCACGAACGAATCCCCGTGACCGCCCGTCCGTATCAGTCGCAGAAGCCGACCTACCTGCGCGTCGAGATACGCGAGATACGCGAAGTATGAAACGCGCGCTCGATGCATCGCCGTAGCGCTTACTCGACCCCGCCACGCGTTCACATCCATCGGATACTCCGTCTCTGTCGCGTGTCGCTCCGCCCAGTCACCGATCGAAGGGGCTGGCATCGTCCGGTCGGCGAACTGGTCATAATAGACCTGGGGCGGACACCACGGTGGGTGAGGCCCGTTGAATGACAGCGTCAGGAAGAATGGCCGTGTCGGGTCTCTACGGCCGAGGAACTGGCGGGCCTCGTTCACGAACCAATTCTCCTCCATCAGCATCTCGGGTAGGTGATTCGGCCGACCCACCCAGGAGTTGGAGTCGACACCGTGGGCGAAATGCTCACCGAGTACCCCGGGATGCTGCTTTATCCAGGTCTCGTAGTCCTCGGGCGTGGTCAGTTGCTCATAACCGAGGTGCAGGCGTCTGGGAGTAAAATGCGTCTTCCCGATGTTTATCGACTGGTATCCTGCCTTCGTCAACTCACTAGCCATGGTCACGTCATAGTCCCAGGGCACGTTGTCCTGATACCCGACCATGCCCTGTGTTGCCGGTGTCTGCCCTGTCATCAAGGTCCGCCGAGCCGGGCAACAGGACGGGCACGGCGAATAGGCTCTCGTAAACATCGCCCCCTGCGCCGACATGCCATCAAGATGCGGAGTCTCGGCCATCGGATGTCTGAGTCGACTGAGACAATCCCCTCTGAAATGGTCCGTAATGATCAGCACGATATTGGATCTCGGGTCTGCCAAAATCGCCTCCCTAACAGGGGTTTAGAGCATCTTATCATCCGCCCAATTTACACAAAACAGTTGCCTAAACATCACTTTTCCCAGATTTTAGGGGCTTCTTGGAAATAAACCGAAACCGTGTAGAATCAGGTAGATGCAACATGAGTGAGGCGGAGAACATCGAAGAGCTCGACAAGAAGTACATAGAGGAGGGCCCCAGCGCCGAATTCGCTGACCTGCTCGAAAAGGAGAAGACCGAGCCCGAGCAGAAGAAGGTCGCCGTTGGACAGAAGATTTCGGGCGTTGTGACCAAGGTCGACGCATCTAGCGCGTTCGTTGACTTCGGCGGTCGAAGCGAAGCCGCGATCGATCTCCAGGAACTCAAAGACGACTCGGGCAAGATCACAGTCAAGGAAGGCGACAAGCTGGATGCCTACGTTTCCTCGCTCGAGGGTGAAACACGACTCACGAAGTCGCTCAAGTCCTCGAGCCGTCAGGCGATCCGGGATGCCTTCGAAAACGGTGTGCCGATCGACGGTCGTGTAACAGGCTTCAACAAGGGCGGCCTCGTCGTCAACCTCGGCGGCACACGCGCCTTCTGCCCGATGTCACAGATCGAGATCGGTTTCTGTTCCGAGCCAGAGTCCTATGCGGGAAAGACGGTCAGCTTCAAGATCCTCGAACTCAAGAACGGCGGTCGAAACATCGTCGTCTCCCGCCGCGCAATCCTCCACGAAGAAGCGAAGATTGCCGGAAAAGCCCTTCGTGAGACGCTTAGCGTAGGTGATAAACTAAAGGGCAAAATCACAAGGCTCGAGCGATTCGGTGCCTTTGTCGACATCGGCGGTGTCGAGGGCCTCGTACACGTCTCCGAGATCAGCCACACTCGCGTGAACGACCCGAAAAGTGTGCTCAACTCGGGTGCCGACATCGAGGTCAAGATCCTGAGCATGGAGAACCTAGGTGGCGCCAAAGAACGTATCTCCCTGTCCATGAAAGCTCTCCTCCCCGATCCTTGGTTGTCGATCCACGAAACCGCGCGCGAAGGGGACGTCATCACGGGCAAGGTGGTCTCTCTCCAAAGCTTTGGCGCCTTCGTCGAGATCACCCCTGGAATCGAAGGTCTAGTACATATCTCTCAGATATCGGGAGAAAAGAGGATCGGCACGCCTGGAGAGGCGCTGACCGTGGGACAGAAGGTCCAAGCCCGTGTGCAGCAGATCGACACAGCACAGCGGCGCATCTCGCTGTCAATCCGCGCAGTCGCTGAACATGCCGAACAGGCTGCTGCCGCACAAGACATGTCGAACTACCAGGCCAAGGAGAAGGAACTGGCTGGCCAAGCCGACAATGCGATGGCCGAAGCGCTCAAACGGGCCGGTCTCGCCTAGAGGGAAGGTGGACGAACCCGCCGACCGCCAGCGACTCGAAGCCGAGACACGAGTCCAAGCCTTCAGGGCGGGAGGCCCCGGCGGGCAGCATCGGAATAAGATTGAGTCTGCTATCCGGCTGACCCACATACCCACGGGTATCACGGTCGTTGCAACCGAGAGCCGGAGTCAGGCTCGAAACCGTGAACTCGCCTTCCAGCGACTCAAGAAAAAGCTCGCTCTACGCAGGAAGAAGACACCGCCCCGCCGACCGACCAAGCCTACCAAGGCATCCCTCACCAAGCGTCTCGAACACAAAAAAAGGCGGTCTAAGACCAAACATCTGCGCCGCCGACTTGGGCCCTCCGACTAAAATACGCTGCACGAACGCGTTTGAGGGCAAGAACTTGATGTAGTAATTCATCCGGGTGAACCGCACCAGCGCCTTCTCCTGCAGGCTCAGCTTCTGAACGAGGTTGCCCAAGGGGCTTCTGCCGGTCCGCAAGCTGTTCATTCCTTGACTTCAGATTCTTCGAGTCGTCAGTCAGCATCTGAAGCCGGCTGCGCTGTAGGTCCGAAATGTTCCGATCTATTCCATCCCGTGTCCATAATGGATGTGCCGGGGGCATGGCCTTAAACAACAAACACGACTCATTGGCCTGATCTATCAGTTATGACGCAGGACGATTATTAGCTATTTGTTAACAAACTGTCCAACCTCACAAAAGAGGTGTGCTTTAGATCACAGGGCACGGATAGTTCCCCCCTACCGGGTCACAAAATGATCAAAACCCTGTTTACTAACGGTATGCAGAACTTCTTCTGCCCCGATCCGGACTTTTCCTGAGCCACAAACTACCTCGCCGATGTACGTCAATCGACACTCTTTCTCCCAATCTGAAGATAAATCGCGTTCCTGACTCGTGAATGCAAGCTCATAATCCTCCCCTCCGGACAGCACAAATGTCAACGGATCTGCGCCTACCGTGTCGCAATAATCGCGCAATGCGTCCGAAACAGGAAGCAAATCCGGCTTGAGGACGATGTCTACGCCGCTGAGCGAAGCGATGTGTCCGAGATCCGCCCCTAGGCCGTCAGAGACGTCGATCATGGCCGTCGCCACCCCCTCCTGCGCAAGTCGGCGTCCCGTCACAAGCCGAGGCTCGGGGCGAAGGTGTCTTCGCACAAGCTGCTCTGCTGTGTCGCGACCAAGCGCGTCGCGTCCGGCCGCGATCGCAAGGCCTGCAGCCGATTCTCCTAGGCTACCGGTTACATAGACCGCTTCCCCGTCCGAAGCTCCTGATCGATAGACCACCTCGTCTAGAGGACATATCCCTGTCAGGGTCAGACTCAGCACCAACGGGCCGTCGATCGATGTAGTGTCGCCGCCCGCGAGCTGAACGCCATACCGAGACCCGCTCGCCTGGAGCCCACCGACCATCCGATCCAGCAATGTCGCATCGAAATCCGGGGGCGCCGAGACGGCGAGGAGCGCTTCCTTCGGTTCTCCCCCCATCGCTGCGACATCCGAAAGATTGACCGCAAGAAGCTTGCAACCCAGACCCTCCGGCGACGTCCTCGCCAGATCGAAATGAACGCCTTCAACCATCGTATCGACGGTCAGAAGCATCGCTGCTTCACCACCATCGACGACTGCGCAGTCATCCCCGATCCCTCTTACAAGCCTTCCGTGTTTGGGAACCTGATGTTGGCCGATCAGATCGATCAACCCAAATTCGCCGATGTCCTTCAGCGTCATCACAACGATGCTCCGTTCTGCTCGCGGTGCCAATCGACCACCGATCGATACGGGACATCCCCCCCAAAGATGTCGAGCGCACTACCAATCGTCAGATCGACCCGTCCGTCACCAAGCCTGTAGACCCGGTCGAGATCCTCGATTGAACTCACACCGCCGGCATACGTCACCGGGATCGGACTCCCCTGCCCCAGCAACTCGACCAGAGACTCCTGGATCCCCAGACGCTTCCCCTCCACATCGACCCCGTGGACAAGGAACTCGGAACAATAGCCCGAGAGCCTCTCGAGTGTGTCCGCCTTCACTTCCAGGTTAGAGAACTTCTGCCAGCGATCCGTCACAACCTTGTAAACATCGTCCTGCGCGCGACAGCTCAGGTCCAGAACAAGCCGGTTTCGGCCCACACGATGAACCATCTCATCAAGCCTAGATTGCTCAAAGGCACCCTCACGGAACACATAGGACGTCACGATCACGTGACTCGCCCCAGCGTCTAGGTAGAATCGGGCATTCTCGGGTGTAATCCCCCCGCCAACGTGGAAACCTCCTTCGAAGGAGCCAAGAGCTTGGAGTGCGGCCAACTTGTTTCCCGGTCCGAGCTGAATCACGTGCCCGCCGTGCAGTCGATCCTCTCGGTAGAGACCCGCGAAGTATCCCGCCGACTCCGTCGCTTCGTAATTGGTGACGGCCTCCGACTCGCTCAGAGTCGATCCCACAATCTGGACAACTTTGCCCTCTCGGAGATCTATGCAGGGCCTGAATCTCACGGCTGATGCCCCGTTTCCTTCGCCAATCCCTGTATTGGTGTAGCCAGCCTCACAGTCTTTCCTTATCTTTCCCGCCTCGCTCCAACAACACTCAAGAATCCAAAAATATGCAAGATCCAAGATACGAAAAACTCGCTTCCGTACTCGTCGGATATTCCACGAACGTCCAGAACGACGAGAACGTCCTGATCGAAGCGATCGATATCCCAAACGAGATGGTTATCGCCCTGATCCAAGAGGTCAGAGCGCGCGGCGGAAACCCGCTCGTCACGCTGAAACACAACGTCATCCAACGTGAGTTGATCAAAGGGGGATCTGCCGAGAACATGTCGCTGGCAGGTGACTACGAGGCCTACCGGATGAAGCAGGTGCAGGCCTACATCGGAGTGCGTGGTAGCTGGAACATCACCGAGATGTCGGATGTCTCGACCGAGGCGATGAACAAGTACGAAAACGGTTGGCTCAAACCCGTTCACTTCGACATCCGGGTACCTAGGACCAAATGGGTCGTCCTTCGCTGGCCTACATCGTCGATGGCGCAGCAGGCAGGCCGAAGCACAGAAGCATTCGAGTCTTTCTACTTCGATGTCTGCACCCTAGACTACTCCAAGATCGCCGAGGCCATGCAGCCGCTCATAGACCGAATGCGCTCGACCGATCGGGTACGTATCAAAGGTCAGGACACCGACCTCTCATTCAGCATCAAGGACATCCCCGTCAACGGCTGCTCCGGCGAACATAACATCCCGGATGGCGAATGCTTCACAGCCCCTGTACGGGACTCCGTCGAGGGTAGGATTTGTTTCAACACACCGACGCTCTACCACGGTGTCACCTTCAGCGCCATCACCCTTACCTTCTCGGGAGGGCGTATCGTCGAGGCCACCTCCAGCAACACGGAGAAGCTGAACGAGATCCTCGACACGGACGACGGTGCACGCTATATCGGCGAGTTTGCCATCGGTTTCAATCCGAAGATACATCGTCCCATGCTCGACATCCTGTTCGACGAGAAGATCGCAGGCTCTTTCCACTTTACCCCGGGTCAGGCATACGAGACGGCTGATAACGGAAACCGGTCCTCGGTCCATTGGGATATGGTCATGATCCAGACGCCCGAATTCGGAGGCGGCGAAATCCACTTCGACGATGAGTTGATCCGCCGGGACGGAATGTTTGTCGTAGACGACTTGAAGCCACTCAACCCCGATCAGATGTAGATTCCCAAGGAAGGGAGCCTATGGTCATCACACTCACCAAAGGTGGAGTCGGCAAAACAACAACGAGTGTCAACCTGGCGACAGGTCTTGCGGATCGGAATCGCAGAACGCTACTTGTCGGTCTGGATCCGCAGGCTCATACAACGTGCTGCTTCCTGTCCGAAGAACCCGAACGTGATGTCAGCGATCTGATCAATGGAGAAACCCTCTCAGGCGGGCCTGTCGATCCTGCCGACAGATTACGAAAGCCTCGACATCGTGGCCGCATAAGAGCTTCTGACTGAAAGGGCCGGGCTTCGCGTTAAGGAGGTGGAAGACCTGAGCTACAGGATTCTGACCAACACGTTCTAAATCCGGACAACGAAAATCAACGCGATGGTCGATGACCTTCTGGAACAACACCGCCCGAGGCTGCTTCGTTCTGGCATCTCCAAGAGAGAGTCCCTCAACCAGGCTAAACTGTCCGGCAAGCCCGCAGTCGCTTTCGCTTTGACCTCTCAAGGGACCCAAAAGTACGACGCCCTCTGCAAGGAGATCTCGCGAATGCGAACGTAGCCCATATAACTGACCCGCTACACTGCTCAGCCCTCGCCGTACTGGCGGGGGACTGAATTCATTCAGAGGCCTAGGTGACACAAGGACTGCGGTTACTTTCTCCGCCCAACGAATCAATCCGTTCCCGCTTTCTCTAAAATTCCGCGGCGCTGATGTTTCAACCCGCGGCGACCCTGCACTGCCATTTCCCATCCGTATGAATCTATAGTTCCACCGTCCGCCTCTGACTGTCAGCCCGCAGCCGCGGGGAACTTTGAAGTCTCTTGTATGTTGTGTGGATGAAGACAATGACTAAACGAGTCACCATTCCCGTCGACGGGATGTCTTGCGCGGCCTGCGTCGGTCGCGTCAAGACGGCACTTTCCGAGGTGGACGGTGTTGAATCAGTAGTCGTCAACCTCGCGACAAACGAGGCCACCATCGAACATCTCGGCGTCCCGGAAAACAACCTTCTGCAAGCCATCGAACGAGCCGGCTACGCCGTTCGCTCCGGCCATAAAGGGACATCCGAGTCTCAGGGACCGCGACTCGAAACGCGTGCGATCGTCTCGGCCATCTTGAGCGTACTTCTGATGACAGTTGGTATGACGTCACTCGGCCAACAGCTGAGCCCGTTAAGTCTCGGCATCCTTCAGATACTCCTGGCTACCCCCGTCCAGGTGTGGTGCGGTTGGCCATTTATCTCCGGATTCGTGTCTGCACTGCGTCACGGTTCGGCGAACATGAATAGCTTAATCGCCGTCGGGACGCTGTCCGCCTACGGCTACAGCACTTCGGCCGTTGCCACGGGCTTCATTAGCGCTTCTATAACTTCACCTCTCTACTTCGACACCGCTACGATGATCATCACTTTCATCCTAGTCGGTCGCGTGCTTGAGAATCGAGCTCGGAGTCGTACTTCCGACGCGATCCGCGCTCTGATGGACCTGCAACCGGAGACCGCGCAAGTAATCAGACACGGAACCGCAGTCGAAATCCCATCTGCGAAGGTTGTCGTAGGAGACCGTGTTCGCGTGCTTCCGGGGGACCGGATCCCAGTCGATGGCCGTGTCGAAGAGGGACGGTCGAGCGTGGATGAGTCCCTGATCACGGGAGAGAGCATGCCTGTCGACAAAGGTCCCGGCGACCCGGTCACCGGTGGCGCAATCAACCAGACCGGCAGCTTTGTCTTCGAGGCAACGGGCGTCGGGTCGGAAACGGCTCTCGCACGGATCATCGAGCTCGTCAAACACGCTCAGAATTCTCGCCCTCCGATACAGCGGCTGGCCGATCGGATCGCATCAGTCTTCGTGCCCATCGTCTTCGGGGTCGCAGGTCTCACTTTCCTAGCTTGGTGGGCCGTTTCTGGTGCGTTCGAGCCCGCCCTGATCAACGCGGTTGCCGTCTTGATCATCTCCTGTCCCTGTGCGCTCGGTCTGGCCACGCCAACGGCCATCCTCGTGGGCACAGGAAGAGGCGCGGAACTCGGGCTTCTTATCAAAAGCGGTGAAACAGTCGAGACGGCCCATCGCGTCCATACGGTTGTCCTTGACAAGACGGGCACGCTGACTCACGGCCGTCCCAAAGTGACGGACATCCAAGCAAAGACCGCTCCGTATGAACACGAACTCCTGAAGCTGGCGGCCTCGCTGGAGCAACAATCCGAGCATCCGATCGGAAGGGCTATCGTTGAGGTGGCCATTTCGAGGGGTGTTGCGTTGGTCAAGCCGACGGAATTTTCCGCCATACCCGGAGGAGGACTGACCGGGATCATTGAAGGCAGAAACGTGGTGATAGGAACGCAGAAACTGCTTCGCTCTCACGGAATCGAAACACCCTTAGAGGCGGCGGACCGGTTGCGGAACGAAGGCAAAACCCTTGTCTTCTTGGCAGCCGACGGCATCTATGCGGGTATGCTGGCCGTGGCCGATACCGTCAAACCGGGGGCCCGGGAGACAGTCGCAGACCTCAACCGGTCAGGGATCGAGGTTGCGATGCTCACGGGAGACAGTCTTCAGACGGCTGAAGCCGTCGGACGTGAGGTCGGCATCAACCTCATCGTGGCGGAGGTCCTCCCGCAGGACAAGGCGAACCGTGTTATGGCGCTTCAGCAGCAACGAGGTGTGATCGCGATGGTGGGTGACGGAATTAACGACGCGCCAGCGCTGGCTACAGCAGATGTGGGGATTGCGATGGGAACTGGAACGGATGTGGCGATCGAGTCGGCGGACGTGGCACTGATGTCCAGTGACCTGGCTAGCATCCCATCGGTCATTGAGCTCTCACGACGGACGATGCGCGTCATCAGACAGAATCTCTTCTGGGCTTTCGCATACAACGTTACCCTTGTTCCCGTCGCTGCACTCGGTCTCCTCAACCCTTGGGGCGGACCCACACTCGCAGCAGCCGCTATGACGCTCAGTTCGGTAACCGTCATCAGCAACGCGATCCGCCTGAAGCGATTCAGGCCCACGGCTGTTCAACGCGACGTAGCATAGTCGAGCACACCACGCACGATTCGATCCGCGTCTTCCTGCCTTTTTTCGTGGAACCGTAGGGCCCATGCGTCGGCTTTGGACGAAACGTTCCGGATCTCCACGAGGATCTCTGCACTAGCCCGGTTGTCGCGGAGCACAGCCATGTTTCGACTTCCGATCAGTGACGGAACTGTCCGGTGATCGAGCGCACGCTGCATTATCTTCGCGAATGTCCTCGACGGCTTGTCCATTCGTGATCCCTTCTTCTGGTAGATCACAAGCGGCCCCCTCGGCCGCTGGGGGCTGTTGTCTGCGTGGAGTGACACAAAAAGACTTTTGTCTTTCCTGCCTTTTTTGAAAAAACGGTTTGCCACCATCACGCGCCTCTTGATGTTGTGCGACCCGGGCCTGACCATCGGATCGGCCTTCCGGTTGTAGGCTTCATCGTTGTAGACCTCGTTCTTCTCGTTCACGAATGTTTCTTTGGCCAGGAAGCTGTCACGCTTCAGATGATTTGGACTCAGCACGGTCATTTGAACTTCAGCGCCATATAGCATGAGTCTCTCCATCACACGCATCGTGATGTCGTAGACATACTCGTCCTCGACAACGTGAACCTCCTCTTTGTCCCCAGTTTCGTTCGACACGATAGCTCCCGGATCCCGTCCGCCGTGCCCTGGGTCCAGCATAATCCGCCAACCCTTCAGGGGGCTTTCCCGCTTCTTCGCCTTTCCGAATCTGTCTCTGAGCTCCGCTAGATGCGCCTGGATCAAACGATTGGCGCGGTTGTAGTCTTCCCGGGCGGATCTCGACGACGACTCGGCATACCCTCTCGACTTCTGCGTCTCGCTCTTGGGGCTGGCGTAGTAGTAAGGTCCGTTGTTCGCCTCGATCTTTCTGATGCTCGACCCGACAAGAAGTCGTTGGCCAGGATGTATGCTTGAAGACTTGAGCTTGTTGAGCTGCTTGATGGTGCTGACAGATGTGCCGAATCGGCTGGCAATCTCCCAAAGGGAGTCACCCGACTGAACCTCGTAGACTGACGTGAGGGCGTGGACTGGGCTCGCCAGCAAACACAGAATCACGACCACCACAAGCCTGCGTGGTATCGCGCCGTAAGTTGGTAAAGTCATAAGATTAATGGGACGTTTCTGGGGAAGGGGTGGCTAGATTTTATCAACTTTGAAGATGCCGGACAACAGCCAACCTGCGAGAAAAGGGTATAAGGCGACTGTCGAGCTGGTTAATTTTCACCAATGGCGGCTGGATACACCGGGGATTCTGGTTGGGTACACCTGATCCTGCCACAGACGACCAGAAATGATCTATGATTTAATATATTGTTTTTTCTATAATTATCTTACGAAATGGTCGTCCGCAGGTGTATGGAATAACTATTGCCGAGGGTGTGTACGGCAACGCACTGAACGAAATCTGAGGGAGACGTGAGATGGCAAAAGGAATCTTCTCAAGAATGGCGGATATCGTTAAGGCCAACATCAACGATCTCCTCAACTGCGCCGAGGAACCCGAGAAGATGATTCGACAAATGATCCTTGAGATGGAAGAGGCCGTCAACAAGGCAACCACTTCGCTCGGTATGGCCGTGGCGAACGAGAAACGGCTCGAACGACAGTATCTGAACGAACAGGATCAGAGCGAGTCCTGGCAGAAGAAGGCCGAGTTGGCCTTAGAAGCTCGTGAAGACGACTTGGCCCGTCGTGCCCTGGAACGAAAGTCGACGGTTCAGGAGACGATCGTCAACCTTGAGCAGACCTTGGACGAAAGCCGGAAGACCTCGGGACAGCTAAAAAAGCAACTTCAGCGACTCAAGAAGAAGCTGGACGAGGCACGGACCCGCCAGGGCGCGCTGATCGCGAGAAGACGTGCAACCGAAGCGCAGAAGCAGATCGCCCAGGGCGTGTCTATCATCGGTGACGACGCATTCTCGAGCTTCGAGCATATTTGCAACCGTATCGCAACGGAAGAGGCTGAGGCAGACGCGCACCAGGAGATCGTGGGTTCCGGTCCGGATCTCGAGAACGAGCTTAACAAGCTCGAACGCAAGCAGGTGGTTGATGAAGAACTCAAGGCTCTGAAGAAGAAGATGGGTAAGGACAATACCTAAACCACAGCAAATCGTCGAGGAGATGGTCACTGACGCTCTCAGAGCCCCCCTAAAAAGAACACGGAATCGGGACCAGAATTGACACACATGTGGCCGAATGTGATATTTCAGGCTCTCACAGGAAGCCACTATGGTAGATGCTCAAAAACTGATCCTGATCCATTACCACGAAGTAGGCCTCAAGGGCAAGAACCGGGGACGGTTCGAAAACCAGCTCATTTCGAACATTACACGGACTCTCAATGGCCTCGCGGTCGGCACCACGCGACGCATATCCGGACGACTCTACCTTGAGCTTACACCTGAGTCTCCGATTGGCGTGATCCGTGAGCGTCTCGGATGGATTTTCGGCATCGCCAATTTCTCCGAATCCCTGAAGGTCCAGAACGATATTGATCAGATCCGACAAGCGGCTTGGGCCGTCTCCCAGAAGACACCCTTCGAGTCGTTCAAAATCGCGACACGACGATCCGACAAGACTTTTCCTTACAACTCAGATGACATCAACCGGGATGTCGGCGCCTACGTTCAGGGGCGGTCCCAGGCTTCGGTCAGGATGGCCGATCCGGATCTCACGTGCTTTATCGAGGTCACCACGAGTGGCACGTTTGTGTATACTGAGAAGTTCCCGGGGCCCGGTGGACTTCCCGTCGGATCGAACGAGAAAGCCATCAGCCTGATCTCGTCGGGCATCGACTCGCCTGTCGCTTCATACAAGATCATGAAGCGTGGGGTGACGATAAGCTTTGTGCACTTCCACAGTCAGCCGTACACGAACCGAAACTCCGAACGGAACGTCGAGGAAATCGTCAAGCACCTGACGCGCCACCAGTTCAGGGCCAGGCTCTACAGCGTTCCGTTTGTCGAAATCCAGAGGCATATCATGCAGCACGGGCTCGAAGGTTATCGCGTCGTCCTGTATCGCCGTGCCATGCTCAGGATTGCGGAGGCGGTCGCAGAACGGGAACGCGCACACTGCCTGATCACGGGTGACAACGTCGGTCAAGTCGCATCCCAAACGCTCATGAACCTGAAGGCGATCGAAGAGGTAACATTATTGCCTGTTCTGCGCCCGCTCGCGGGAGACAACAAAGACGAGATCATCGAGCAAGCGAAACGAATCGGAACATTCGATATCTCTATAGAGCCGTATGAGGATGCGTGCACGGTGTTTATACCAAAGCACCCGACGACGCGGGCGAAGATGGAAAAGATTCATCGCTGTGAAGCGGAGATGGATCTGGATAACCTGATAGAGCGGACGCTTGCGGACACTCAAATCAAAGTCATCGAACAACAGCGCCACATCGACAACGACCGTGAGATCTCGTTGGTTCAGCAGCGATAAACTGAGCTCGTGAGTGGGTTAACGGTCAGTCTGCTTTACAGCAGATTGAAATGGCTTGGTCTCTAGGTGCACAACCCGGGTGTAACGGAGCGATACTGTCAGACTTGAAAGATTTCACGGGCAAAGCCGCAATCGTGACGGGCGCCACACAGGGGCTTGGTGAGATGACCGCGCGTCTCCTCGTCGAGCGTGGACTTTCACATCTGATCGTCACGGGACGAGACGAGCCGCGTGGTGCTGCCATCACAGAAGACCTGCGATCCAGTGGCTGTGATGCACATTTCGTCGGCGCGGACCTCGAGAACCCGAACGCGTGTGAGAGCGTTATCAGCGAGGCTCGAAAACGCTTCCACAAGGTCAATGTCCTCGTCAACGCAGCAGGTCTCACCTCACGCGGCACCATATACGACACATCTCTCGAGCTCTGGGATCGGCTGATGGCAGTCAACCTGAGAGCTCCGTTCATACTAACACAGGGCTGTGTCAACTGGATGCGTGAAACGGGGACAGTTGGATCGATCGTCAACATCATCAGCACATCGGCATATGGCGGCCAGCCCTTCCTGACTCCCTATTCGACGTCCAAGGGTGGCTTGGCCACCTTCACGAAGAACGTCGCCTATGCCGTCGTCCGACACAGAATCCGTGTCAATGGTCTCATGCTCGGCTGGATGGACACACCGGGTGAAGACACGATTCAACGGGAGTACCATACGAACGACCAGGACTGGATCGAAGAGGCCGAGGCGACACGTCCTTTCGGACGACTGATCAAAACGGACGAAGCGGCCCGTGCGATCGCTTGGCTGGCTTCGGACGAATCGGGATTGATGACAGGTGCGCTGATCGACTTTGACCAAAGCGTGATCGGCGGTGGTGACGCGCCCATCCCTGGACCCGACGAGCCGGGCATCAAATAGAGGAGGCCCAGATGGCACAACTCTCTGCATACTCGTTCGCAGACGACGGCTTGATCCCTAACCATCCCAAATGGCCGATGCTAGTCTACAAAGGTGCCTTTGCAGCCGTCTCAGGCGATCACGCCATCGGAATCGAAACAGCCTTCCACGCGAACGGATGGGGGAATTCTTGGCGAAACGGGATCTATCCCTTCCCCCACTACCACAGCAACGCACACGAGGTGCTGGGCATCGCATCCGGCTCGGCAACGGTCCGGTTTGGCGGTGAAGTCGGCGGCGTGTTCGAAGTGGAAACCGGTGACGTCGCGCTGCTCCCAGCCGGAACGGGTCACCAGAACCTTGGCTCCTCCTCTGATCTCCTCGTCGTCGGCGCCTACCCATTTGACTGTTCGGAATGGGATTTGTGTCGCGGCGAATCAGCTGACCGCTCCCAGATCCTCGCCGACATCGAGACCGTCCCACTACCATCCTCCGACCCGGTCCTCGGAAGCTCCGGCGGCATCCACGACCACTGGAAGTAAGCTTCCTGAACTCTGAGCCCTGACCCCATCTATGCACACTGAACTCGTCATGATCGGTACCGAGCTGCTGCTCGGAGAAATCGTCGACACTAACGCAAACCGTTTGTCCCTTGCGCTCCGAGACATAGGAATGGACCTGTACTACAAGACTACGGTCGGGGACAACGAGCAGCGAATTGTCGACGTGCTCAACCTCGCGCTCGACCGTTCGGATGTTGTAATTACTTCGGGGGGAATCGGACCGACCGTCGACGACATTACGAGGCAGGCGGTTGCCACGGCGACTGGGAGAGACCTGATCTACAGCGACGAGCTCGAAAGACAGATTACCGTCAGGTTCCGGAAATTCGGCCGCAAGATGGCTGAAAACAACAAGCGTCAGGCCTACATGCCCGAAGGTGCCGTGCCAATCGAAAACCCAGTCGGTACCGCGCCCTGCTTCCTGAGTGAAGACCTGACGGGACGAGGGTGCATCATCGTGCTGCCTGGTGTGCCTCGCGAGCTAGAACATCTCGTAGAGAACAGCGTCAAGCCGATCCTGATCGAGCGTATGGGTGGGATAAAGATCACGCGTGTCAGGGTTCTCAGAACCTGTGCGGTCGGCGAGAGTAACGTGGACCGACAGATCGGCGATCTGATGACCTCCTTGAACCCGACAGTCGGTCTGGCCGCACACATCGGGCAGACCGACGTTCGCATCACAGCCAAAGCCGACACGGAAGAGGAAGTCGAGACACAGATCGCGGGTATGGAGACGACACTCCGTGAGCGTCTCGGCGTTGCCATATACGGCGTCGACAAGGAAATCGTTGCCGAAGTCGTCGGCAGGCTGCTCGAAGAGAAGGGTCTTCAGCTCGGTGTCGTCGACACACTCACGAACGGTCAGTTCATGCGTGACATGGATGAAAACGGCTACGGTGACCGCGTGCACAAGATCGAGTCGACAGGCCAAGGATCGGGCGAAGAGTATGCAAAAGTGGAGGCGGCACGAGCAGCCGAACCGACAGGTTTCGGCCTGGCAATGGTCGGCCCCTTTGACGACGACCGGACCTACATGGCCGTGCACGGTCCCGACGATACCCGTCTGACCCAGCCAAGCAGGA
>DPVD01000340.1:20384-21400 GCA_003526745.1 Candidatus Latescibacterota bacterium | reverse complement strand
TCCGACGCGCTCCATGGCTTTCCCCGGTTGGGATCTTGGAACCAAGCGGGCACTTTGGTTTCTGACCTGATCGAGGACGGTGTGTGCCGTTTGTCCGACTAGGCCGCAATCCTTATAATGCGGCCCGTTGTTCGTCAGCCCGCGGGGTGAGATTTCGCCCAGATTGGCTTGATCTTCTCGATGACTTCTTCGTCCGTTTTACAGGACTCTACGATTTCCGTGAATGTTTCCGCACTGATGCCCAGTTCCTCCAGGAACCTCTTGTCAGCTGGTCACGGATAGATGTAGTCGCCGATCGTCCCGCGGAGCGTGGCTCTCGCTTTGTCGGTGATTCTCGGCAGCCACGGTACGCTGCCCATCATCAGAGTTCTGCTTCGAGGCCTAAACTCCGCGGCGGAGTTCAGATTGTCCATAGTTACACTCCTTTCGTCGCGTATCGAACGCACGATCAATATTCGTCGTGTCAATTTAGGTGATTCCTCCATGGTGTCAAGAAGCTCACTGAAATCGGCGATCCTGCTCTCGTTCCTGTGCATTGGAACAACTGCGGGTCAGATGCCGACCTCGTTCGGCGAGGCACCCGAACTGGCTTCGCTGGTCGGGCGAGGGGAGCTGTCTCCGGTGATGGAGCGTCTACCCGCGGAGCCGCTTGTCGTAACACCACACGAGGAGATAGGACAGTATGGGGGGACGTGGCTCCGAATGATGAAAGGGACCAGCGACTTCCACGCCTACGGACGTTGTGTATACGATCAGATCCTGCGGTGGGCGCCGAACCCCCGAGACGGGGTGCTGCCGGGGCTTGCAAACGCGTGGACTTTTTCCGACGAGGGAAAAACGCTGACCCTGACACTTCGACGTGGTCTGCGATGGTCTGACGGCCATCCGTTTACGACCGATGATATCGTGTTCTGGTGGGAGAAGATTGCACAGGACCCGAATCTCACGCCCGGTATACCGAAGGAATGGACACCGGGTGGGGTGCCGATGGAGCTGAGGCAGATCGATGAGGTGAC
>DPVD01000340.1:7889-20091 GCA_003526745.1 Candidatus Latescibacterota bacterium | reverse complement strand
TGAGGCAGATCGATGAGGTGACGGTCGAGCTTCGGTTCGCGAAGCCTTACCCGATGGCGGTGCAGTATCTGGCTTTCAAGGGGAACCAGTGGCCATTGGTGTTCGAGCGGGCGGGTTTCTTCGCACCCAAACACTACTTGGAACCGTTTCTGCCTTCGGATGATGACGACCCGGCTGAACGAACCATGGCCAACTATGCGACGTTCGAGGAGAAGGCGAACGACTTCAACCCGGAGCGGCCGGTGATCTCCGCCTGGAAGGTGTCCGAGTGGGAACCGGGGGATCATCTGACCGCGGTCAGGAATCCCTACTACTGGAAGGTCGATCCGGCCGGGAACCAGTTGCCCTACCTGGACAAGATCGAGGTCGAAATCTTTCTGAACCAGGAGATGCTGAACTTCCGCGCTGTCAGCGGCGTCCTGCAGATGCAGCTACGCCACTTCAGCGTTCAGGATATCGACCTGCTGCGTGACTTCTCGAAGAAGCGTGGATACCGAATCATTCGGTATGAAGCGACGGGCCGGGACGGGGTGATGCTCAACCTGCAGTATCCAGGAAATGATGTGCTACGCGAGTTGTTTCTCGATCGTCGGTTCCGAATCGCGCTTTCGCTCGCGATCGACAGGGATATGATCTGCAAACTGTGCTACCGAGGACTGACTAACCCGGGGAAAGTCGGGTTATTCGAGTCATCACCCGACTACGTTTCGACCGCAGGTCTGCCGGACTACTACCAGTATCAGCCTGATCGATCGATCGCTTTGCTCGACGAGATGGGGTTGATCGAGAGGGACTCCGAGGGTTATCGGATTGGACCGGACGGCGAGACGATCAGCCTGATCATCGAGACGAGTTCTTCTTTGCGTGCCGAGATGGATATGCTCGAGATCATCCGGTCGAACTGGGAAGCTGTCGGGATCAAGACCGCGGTGAAGCCTGAGGAGCGCACGCTCTATTTCCAAAGAGTGACGAAGAACGGCGAGCACATGATCGGAAAGTGGGGACACGAGAGCGTGTTTCCGCTGGTCAGTTCGCACAGGTGGTTTGGGACCAACCTCTGGGACGAGTGGGCACATCACTGGGCAGAATGGTTTCTGACCAGTGGTGAACGAGGGGTCGAGCCACCACCTGAGGTGCAAAGGCTCCAGAGTATCGAAGAGGAGCTTAAGGTTACTATCGACAGGGGCCGTCGGGATATGCTATGGTCAGAGGTAGTCAGGTCACACGCGGAAAATGTTTGGATCATTCCGACGACCGAGCGAGGAACTTCGATCGGTGTGCTGTCGGACAACTTCCGGAATGTCCCAGAGCGAGCCGTCGCCTCCTGGATCACGATGACGCCCGGGAACCTGAACCCCGAGACCTTTTTTATCAGGAAGTTAGAAGGCGAGTAATTGATGCTGACGTACGTTGCCAGACGCTTGCTGCGGATGATTCCGACCCTGATCGCCATTTCGATCATGGTCTTCGTGATCATCCAGCTGCCACCGGGTGACTTCTTCGACTCGCTCCAGGCCCAGCTGGCGGAGAGCGATTCACAGGCGGATCAGGAGGCGTTCGAAGCGCTGAGACGTCAGTATCATCTGGATCTGCCCATCTGGCAGCAATACCTGCATTGGGTGGGAGGCTGCCTGCAGGGAGACTTCGGCTACTCCTTCGAGTGGAGGCGTCCGGTTTCGGACCTTATCGTGGAGCGTCTCGGCCTCACCTTCCTGATGGCGTCGGGGGCTCTCGTCTTCATGTGGTTTGTGGCGCTTCCGATCGGGATCTACTCCGCTCGGAATCGATACTCTTTCGGGGACTACTTCCTCACGTTTCTCGCTTTTATCGGGCTGTGCGTGCCTGGATTCATCATCGCCCTGTTTGCTATGTACATATCGGTATTCTGGTTTGGGGGCAGCGCGGGTGGCCTGTTCTCGCCGGAGTTCAAGTACGCGGACTGGTCGCTCGACCGTGTTTGGGATCTGTTGACACATCTGTGGGTACCGGTCCTGGTAATCGGAGCGGCAGGAACGGCCTCGCTGACACGCATCATGCGAACGAGCATGCTCGATGTCCTGGATGAGCAGTATATCACGACGGCTCGCGCAAAGGGCCTGTCCGAGTTGTGGGTGATCTACAAGTATGCAGTGCGTGTGGCGATCAACCCGATGATCAGCATTCTAGGGCTACAGATGCCACAGCTAGTGTCCGGGTCGATCATCGTCGCCATCGTTCTGGGTCTGCCAACGACGGGGCCGCTCTTCTACCGTGCACTCGAAACGCAGGATATGTATCTGGCCGGGTCCTTCCTAATGCTTCTGGCCATCCTGCTGCTGCTCGGAAACCTGTTAGCCGACATCCTTCTGGCTTGGGCCGACCCGCGTATCCGACTCGAATAGGAACAACGTGGTTGAAGCGACGATCGACATCGAAGAAGAGAGACCTGACGCGTCCGAGCAGATCTACACGGCGGGTCAGTGGCAGCTGGCCTGGCGGAAGTTCAGACAGAATCGTCTGGCACTCTACTCGGGTGGGGTGTTGCTGGTTCTGTATCTCTGCACGCTCTTTAGTGGTTTCATCGCACCGTACGAGCGCGACCACCGGTTCGCGGGCAGGGATTTCGTCTCACCTCAGCGGCCTCGGTTCTTGTCTTCGGAGGGCATCCACTTCCGACCGTTTGTATACGGTCTGAAGACTGCCTTCGAAGAGGGCTCCGGTCGCAAGGTCTATAAGATCGACGAAACGAAGCGCTATCCCGTCCGATTCTTTGTGAGGGGGGATGCCCACAGCTTCCTGGGAATCGAGACAACGCTGCATCTGTTTGGGACGGACGGTGGAGAGGGGATCTTCCTGTTTGGGACCGATAGGCAGGGACGCGACCTGTTCTCGCGCGTGTTCTACGGAGCCCGTGTCTCTCTAACCATCGGGCTGGTCGGTGTGCTCGTAAGCATCATTCTCGGAAGCGTGCTGGGTGTGGTCTCGGGCTACTTCGGAGGGGGGGTCGATGAGCTTATCCAGAGAATGATCGAGATTCTGCGCGCCTTCCCACAGATCCCGCTCTGGATGGCGCTGTCGGCCGCGATCCCGCCGGACATCGACCAGCTGAGGACATATTTCATGATAACATTAATCCTGTCTTTCCTTGGGTGGACTTCACTGGCTCGACAGATCCGGGGGCGGGTGCTGTCGCTGCGGAACGAGGAATTCGTTCTGAGTGCCCGGCTTATGGGTGCCAGCCATACGCGCGTGATTTTCCGCCATTTAATCCCGGCCGTCCTCGGCCACATCATTGTGATCGGGACGATCGCCATTCCTCAGATGATCCTCGCCGAGAGCTCGCTGTCTTTCCTGAATCTCGGGATCCGCCCGCCCATGACCAGCTGGGGCGTCCTGCTTCAGGACGGACGGAGTCTCACGACGCTCTACTACTACCAGTGGCTTCTGATTCCCGCTTCGTTCATCATCCTCGCCGTGCTCTGCTTCAACTTCCTCGGAGACGGCCTGCGTGACGCCGTCGACCCGTATTCTAAACCGAACTAAGTCAGGTCGACTGACAGCAATAGGTCGAGAGTTTTGAGCCGCTGTAGCGCTTGCTTCTGCCGATCGAGAGGTTGCCGACATCGGTAGGCAGGTCTGTTCGTTGATCGTGTTGTACGAAGACGGTTACGGTCGAAGACAGAAGAGGCGATGTGGCCAGGGTCTCCAGACAGGCTAGTGAGAGCGGCTTTCCGGCGGTTGTGCTGGCGTCATAGGGTGGATCGATGTAGACGAGATCGAATGCAGGACAGGGCTCGGATTCGGCTAGGCGATCGATTAGCTTCCACGCGTCTTCGGTGGTCAGTGTGGTCTGTTCGGTAAGCGACCATTTGGTTACCATGGATTCTATGAAAGCCGATCGCTTCCGGTCACGCTCATTCATCCAAACTGTGGCCCCTCTGCTGATCGCTTCGTAGCCGATCTGTCCGGACCCCGCGAACAGGTCGAGCAAGTTCCGGCCGCTCAGGTCGGGTCCAAGGGAGCCGAAGACGGCCTCCTTCACGAAGTCGGAGGTGACACGGGCGTTCCCGAACTCGCTGTTGTTGAAGGGGATTCTTCGTCCCCTGTGGATTCCTGAGATGATTCTCATCTGGTCGTACATTGAGAGGCCGGTGCAGATAAGCTGCACCGGCCGATTCTTTGTGCTCTGAAAAGCAGGTTAGTTTCCGTAGCGGAACTTGACCTCTCTGGAGACTTCTTGACTCGTTACGAGGTCGGTGATACGGATCTCAAGAGCGTTCACACCCGGCTTGGCCTTCTCGAGGTCGATTTCGACGTATTCAGCTTCGACGTCCGTATCCGACCCCGTGTGCTCGGTTTCTATAGAAAATGAGGGTTTGCGGTTGCGGAACAG
The DNA here is from genome assembly GCA_003526745.1 of Candidatus Latescibacterota bacterium. Lineage (GTDB taxonomy): Bacteria > Latescibacterota > UBA2968 > UBA2968 > UBA2968 > UBA2968. The sequence goes on along the minus strand of DPVD01000340.1, from coordinate 15,719 downwards.
GGCCTTGAAACCCGACGAAACCGCACCAAAGACACCGATCGACGGGAGTGAACTGGAACGGACGTTGTACTGCGTCTTGTAGCTCGTCTGACCGAACTGGTTCTTGTTGAGGTTGTAAAGCTCGAAGTACGCGTAGACTTTCTGACGCTCCCCATACGTGCGTGTCGGCATCGGGATGATCCAGATGTCTCCCTTCTGGAACTTGGGCTTTCCCTCGTACTGAAACTCGGATCCCAGCTGGATGTGGCTCATATGGAGCTGATCAGGGCTGTAGTCGCTGATCTCGAGAGATTGCTTATAGAGTCCCGTCCGGCCCGAGACCATGTCCTTGACCTGAATCTGAAGCTCATACTTGCCCGGCGGCACCTCCGTCGTCAGGATTTCCGGTACGAATGATCCTCGTGTATCGCCAAAGTTAGCCGCAAGACCGGCGTAGACGAATTCCTGCGCGCTCCGGTAAACCGTCGTGTGGTCCTCGTCGGCGAGCGCGAGTGCGCATTTTACGTGGATGATCGCGCTGTCTGCGTGTTCTTCCATCTCGACCTGCTCGGGCGGTATACCGTAGTAGACTTCGAGCTTGGTCTGCCCGTCACCTTGGATTGACTGGAAGTCTGCAAGGTCGTAGTAGAAGTTGAGTGCTGGGCCGAAAGCACCGGGGCGATAGTAGTCCGGGCTTTCGCTGGTTGCGCGCTGAACGATGACCTCAGGAGCGTGTTCGGTCATCCTCGCGAGATACCGGAGAGCCTCGGCGTCTTCGAACTGGCCATCCGGGAGCGGCGCGTAGGCATACACCCCGCTGCTCATCTCGTCGGTGAAGGTGATCTCGATCCCACCCGAGATCTGCGTGTAGGTCCAGGTCTCCCAGGGGACCGTCTCCGCCTCGTTGTCGATCGTTACGGGGGCGTGGCCGCCGAACTGGAGTCGAATCCGGTGATTGTAGAACTCCCTCTCCGAGTTCTCATCATCATACTGCGCATACGGGTCTCGATCGAATCGAGCACCCCTTTCCGCGGTGAAGACAGCGCCGTCATCATCGAAGTCTGCCTCACCGCCTTCACCAGAGTCGACGGCAGGACTCTCGCCGATATTTTCGATATCAGACGAGACGGTCTGGTCTTGGGGATCGAAGATTCGGCGCGTTCGAATCGGGAATACAGGTCCCGTAAACGTCAAGAACGCGGCCATTGGGCCGTAGATGTCGACGGCCATTTTCGTTCGGACGGCCTCGACCTCGGGGCTCTGGATAAAGTTGCGTTGGTTTGAACGGGACCGGTAGTCGGGTGCACCGTAGCGGATGTAGATTTCGCCTCGTTTGTCCCAAGGATACTGGTTCTCCGAGAAGAAGGTTCGTGCATACCAGACACGCCGATAGTGCTCGATGATCCGCTCGTTGATGTTCGTCAGGATATCCGGATCACGACGTGACCAGAACTGTTCCAGGTAGGCCTGGCGTTCCGGCCCCGGGGCGGTTGCCTTGAAGGCAACGAGCTCCTTCTCCGACGCAACGTTCGTGATGTCCGTAAACAGCTGACGTTCGCGCCCGTCCACGTTCTGGAGAAATCGCTCGAAATTCTCAAGAGCAAGCTCGAAGCGTTCCTTGTAGAAGTGTCCCTGCGCCACGAGCGGTATCAGCTTGATCTCTTCGGGGTTCGCCTCCGAGTATGGCCGAATGTGGTCGTTGATCTTTTCGAAGTCCTTGGCCTGTACTGCAGCAAGACCGAAGTAGAAAAGCCCATCCGGGTTGTCTGGCTCGAGCTCGATATAGCGCATGAAGTAACCGACCGCCTTCTCGTGCTCCTCTTGGAACCGCTCATAGGCCTCTCCTAGGAGGCGGTAGGCCGGTCCATAGTTGGGATCAAGCTTCGTTGCGCGTTTAGCCTCCCCTACAGCCTTTCGGAAGTTGTAGTAGGCGCTCATGCCCTTGGCTGGGCTCTCCGCATAAACCAGACCGAGCCCCACGTAGGCCTCTACCAGCGTCTTGTCGAGGTTTTGCGCTGTTTCGAAGGACTCTTTCGCCAGATCCCATTCCTGCTTCTTCAGGTAGACGTGCCCGATTCGGGTGTAAAGGATGGCATCGTTCGGGAATCGCTCGAGCAGCTGCGTGAACGTGTCGAGAGCCTCGTTCATCTGCCCGGACTTGAGCTGACGGTCGCCGAGAGCGAGGAGCGTGTTCCGGTATTCGCGGTCGGCACCGGTCAGCTGCGTGGAGTTTTCCGCCGCGGTGGCAGAGGGTGCCGGTGATAGAACCAGACCGGCTAGCAAAGCCACAAGCATCCAAAGCTTGTGAGAGATGTTCATCTGTTCTCCTTCAATACCGCTCCGAATCGGAGAGGTACGAGCGGTTTTGTGTACTTTTCCACGCTGAGATATAAACCGATTAAAATATCCGGGTACCCTATATATGTCAATGATTTAGGCCAATTCTGTAGCGATGTGAACCTATAACCTCCATACACACGTGCTCCGACATTATGGGAACGTCTCTCGACGCTCGCGAGTTCCATGAAACTGCACGTGTTGACCCCCATCACTGTCCGTCCCTATAGTCCGGGTCAAGAGAGGAGCCTTACTTGCGTCTAACCTACACGATTGCCCTTCTGTTTGCCCTGCTCTGGCCTTCTCAGGCGAGGCCCCAGTTCATCCCGAATGGAGTCTCTTTTTCTGGTCTCCTCGGTACGGTCACCGTCGATCGGAACCAGTGGCACCGCCTAAACATCCGGCCCTCGGTGAATCTGGGTTCGGTGCGCGCGGCCTTCGATCTCGAGCTGTTCATGGACGAGAACGGCCGGATACGCGACCGCGGCTGGGATTTCTCGAGCCGGCGCAGTGGGCTGCAGAGCATTCTCAGGAAGATTCATTACCTGCAGTACGGGATGCCCGAGGACCCGAACCGACCGCTTTACTTTCGAATCGGAGCTCTCGACCACTTGACGATCGGGAACGGACTGATCGTGCGTGACTATCGAAACACCTTTGGCTCCCCCGGGGACAAGCGGACGGGTCTGGATTTACAGATGAGAGGGTTCCTGTGGCAGGAACTGGACCTGCGTGGATTTGTGAGCGACCTGGTTGATTTGCTGGACCGGGGATCTCCGGTTCTTGGAGGTCGGGTGACGACGTCCGTGATCGGTGGTGCTGAACTAGGGGGATCGCTAGTCGTCGATCTGGATCAGCACGCAGCGCTACCGGATTCCGTTCGGCCCATAGACACAAACCCATACGCCGTCTATGGGGCAGACCTGATATTTCCCCTTTATCAGGAGGCGGGGAAGCGTTTTGCGCTTTACGGCGGTTTCGCAAGAAACGCCGCGACCGCGAACCGAGGGTTTGGGATCCACGGACCCGGTTTGTCGTATCTGGCGGGACGTTTGTCGGCTAGGGTCGAGGCGCGCTACACACTTGGCCGATTCGAGCCCGATCATTTCGATGCTTTCTACGATCAGACGCGTGCCACGGTATCGCCCGAAGGGCGGGTGGCCACGCGTGAGGACGGCATCAAGGATGCCAGTATGCGAGGTCTTTTTGCTCACCTGACGTATGAACGGGTACGTTCGTTCTCGCTCCACCTTTCTTATCAGCATCTGACCGGTTCGGACCTGTCCGACAGGATCCTTTGGGCCGATGTCTCGATCTTTCCTGAGCTCTTGAGGTCGATCAGGTGGGTCACGCTGTCGGAGTTCTATCTGGAGAAGCGGTCGCGCGCCTCGTCGACGGTCGGTTTTCTGGATGCGGACCAGGATACACGGTTTGGCTACCGGATCGGTCTGCAGCCGGCCAGAAAAGTGCAGGTCATCTGGGAGGTGGAGTTCACCTACGAGCCAGATGATCTGGACGGGTTCAAGAGGCGAAGGACATTCAATTTGCAGACTGGGTTTTCATTGTAAGGAAGGTAATCGGCAGGGATAAAGGTGGCGGGGGGCGGACGGCAGCGAAAAGTGGCAGAACACTCCGAAAAGGACCCGGGGCATTGGAGTGCTCCGGGCCTTGCGATACTGGCGGTAGGTTGCGCTAGGCGGGGCTTGTTCCTTAGCGAGGGGGAATTAGAAGGAGAAGGTACTGCCCTCGCCTTCTTCTCTTTCAACCTAGATGTGATCGCCGTGCGCCTTGAGTATGCAGGAGATGAGCTCAAGGTTAAATGGATTATCTTGAGATACTCAGTGTGCGTTCACCCCCGAAAATGACTAAAATAACCCTTAATCCTATTATTTACAGCGATTTAAGGTTTTTTAAGTGCGTGTTGCGATCAGTCGTGGCAAGGGGTTTGTCCCTAGCCGGGATCTGCTACTCAGTGGACTGATCGGGCAAGGAACTCCGCGATCTCCAGAGCATCCGATGGCCTGCCGATCTCAGCCAGATAGTCCTGAAGATCCTTCAAAACTTTGTGATAATGCTGTGCCACGGTCCCAAGAGACATGGCTCGCTTGACTGAGGATACGGCCCCATCGACCTGCCCGAGACGCGAATAAGCCACTGCTAGCCCCAGCCAGAGCTCATCCGAGTCAGGTCGAAGCTCTGTGGCCCGACTGAAAGCGTCACGAGATGCCTCGAGTCGACCCTTTTCCATGTAGAGAATGCCCAAATCTCTGAAGGGACGCACATAGAGGTGGTTCAATTCGATCGATTTTTCATACCATTCGATAGCCTGGTCCGCCTTGCCCTGCTGCATGGCGTCTTGGGCCAGCTTGTTCATCGCCCTGGCAGCGATCTTTCTCAGATACAGATTCTGAGGTGTGTCTTGATTTTCCGTCTGCGTGAGCCGCGTGTATTCTGCTCCTCGTTCCGGGATCCCAGCAAGGGTCAGCCCGGCAAAGTCCCATTGTTCCGGCTGGGCCTTCTCGAACGCCTCCACGGCTGCCTCGGCTGTCTGGGTTCTGTAGATCGATTCTACACGGCACAGCCGGGCAAGTCCGTCTTCGGGATGTCGCTCGATCGCGCGCTCAAAGGTCTCTAGGGAGGCGGCGTAGTCTCCCCTCCGTAACTGCGCGATTCCATCGATGATCAGCCGATCCGGATTCTCGTCATCCGCGATTAGCTCGTCGCGCCAGACTGACCACAGGGAGTCGTGTGAGGACGTTCGCCGGTAGATTTCAATTGTCGGCCGATCGTAAGCCGCGATCGTGGGATCGGGGTTGGTTGTGTTGAAGTCCATCCCGAGAAAGCGAAGGGGGCGGTTGAACTGGGCAATCCTTTGGTATCCGATGCTTCCGTCGTTCATCCGTTCATAAAATTCTGCAGCGATCGGATATCGGTCAGGGGTCGACCGGTATGGGATCGATCGGTTTTCGCGAGTCAGCACGAAGTAGTCGACCATGCTCAATGTCTCTGCAAGGATATCTAGCACGTTGCTGGGGAGAACGTGATTCCGTGCCCGCATGAACAGCGTCCCGGGATCCTGTTTCCGAACAGAGAAGCCGCTGGTCATCCAGGTTGTCGGGAACCCACCAGTTTCAGCGATGATGCCGGAGCGCTTGGGGAGCTTTGACTGGATGAAGCGTTTGGCTTCAAAACGGATGTTTTCCACCAAGTAGACCTTTGTCTGCGCAAGGCCGTGTGCGGCAGTTGGAATCAGGAGGACACAGGCCGCTGTCGTGAGCACGAATCTCTGTCGGTTGTGGTCGGCTAGGTGGCGAGCCATCGACCAGGTGAACGCTGCCAGACAGCAGAGGACTGGGAGGACAGGTACTGTGTATCGGATCGGTTTGGTGAAGAGTCCGCCCGTCAGTATGAAGTAGGTGATGCCCCAAGCCAGCAGGATTGTCATTATGCGAGTCGGTCTGCGCGCGAAAATTGGAAGCCCTACGAGCGCAGAGAGCGCAGCGGTTGTCCCGAGAGCTGCCGGGAACAGGTCGGTGACGTAGAAGAGATATGGGGTCGTCGTGAGGTCGTAGAGATTCCAGAGACGCAGCTCCTTCCCGGTTGCCACATCCATGCTCGGCAGGAAATTGCGCTGGTCGTCTGCGTCGAAGAACCCCTCGTAATCGAACAGGAGGGTCGGTGTGGCGACGAGGGTGACGACGACGACGAGGGCGGCGCAGGCGAGCGACTGCGGCGAGATCAAGCTCATTGCTCTAGTTCGGAGGCTCTCGATAGCATCCTGAGGGACGCGGTCTCCCGGATGCCAGATCTGGGCTACGATAAAAGGTATTCCAAGTAGCGCGGCGACAAACCTGTGACCCGTCGAGATGCCGATTGCGAGCCCGATCGCCCCATACAACCACCAGCGGTTGCTCGGTAGTCTCAGAATCAGGTAGAGAGAGAGCGTGACCCAGAAGGTGAAAGACGCATCGATCGTGTAGAAGTGGCACTGCTGGATGTGCCCGGGAGAGAGGGCGAGGAGCGACGCGGCGACCAGCCCAAGCCCTGCCCCGCCTGCCCGATGTCCGATCAGGAACAGAACCAGTACTGTAGTTGTTCCTAACAGGGCGGAAATAGCGCGTCCCGTCAGGAAGCTCAGCTTTTCTGAACGTGGATCCGCGGTCTCGAAGGCTTCGAAGCCTAGGAGGGATCCTGAGACGTGAGCAACTGCATACACGAAGTAGACGGGGAATAGGCCGTAAGCCGATTTGATCTGGGTCAGGTCCTCACCCAGCCAGGCGGCGTTGTTCATGACCGTCGCTTCGTCCGGGTGGAACCGGTGGAAGTGTCCTGTTTTCGGATCGACGCTCCAGTCGAGCCCGCAGAAGCGCAGTAGCGCGGCTACGACGAGGATTCCAATCAGTGCAGCGCGATCCGGACGCATCAGAACCGGTTGAAGTAAGTGAAATGGATACGAAGCAGCTCGAGAGGTGCGTGGAGGAAGTCGAAAGGTCGCATCTTGGATCCAGCCACGTCACGCCACTCACGGAGTGGGATTTCCACTAGGTTCTCGGAGATCGACTTGCCTGGTGCACTAAAATAGCGAACGAGAATCTCGACGTCGAAAATCCAGCGCGTCTGGAAGGGCTCGATCAGTACTCTTTTCAGATCAGGTGTGTTGCGGAAGACTTTCGCACCACACTGCGTATCATACATCTCGATCCCGAACAGCACTGATACGGCTGTTGCGAAGGCGCGTCCGGAGTAGTGACGGAAAGGATTCCGCTCGATTCGACGCCCGACCATCTTGATCCGTGCGGCCGTCACGATGTCGATCGACTCACATTTGTCGAGGACGTTGTTGAAACAGTGGAGTTCGTCCAGAGGGGTGGAGAGGTCGGCGTCCCAGTATCCGATACGATCGTAGCCCTGCTCGATGCAATAGAGCAGGCCCTGTCGAACCGCTTCGGCTTTGCCTGAATTGACGTCGAGATGATGGGACCACATCCGGTTGGATCTGTCCGCAAGACCGTCGATGACCGTCGAGGTGTCATCGACGCTGCCGTCGTTGACGAAAAGGAACGAAACCCCCGTGTTTGCGTCGACGAACTGCCAGAACGCATCGACGTCAAGGCGTGCCGCCTCGTTGTAGCACGGGACGACGAGGATGGTGGATGAACCGTCGTTCACGACTGGATCCCCCTGATGCCGTCGGGTATCGGCTCGGTTCTAGAAGCCCTCGAGTCGGCTGAGGTTGGCGATGCCTGCAGGCAGGTCGGCAATGTGTTGGAGCAGGCTGAGCCGCGCGTCCTTGAGATCCTCTTTTTCTGCCATGACGAGTACCTCGTCGAAGAAGCGGTTGATCGGTGCTTCGAGCTCGGAGATCGCGCTAAGCAGGCCGGAGATACCGGGGTTGTCGCCGATAGAGGCCTTGGCCGATTCATATGCCTGCAATAGGTTCCGAGTCGAGGCTTCCGTGTCCGACGATGCCGTCAGGGCGAGCGGACCGAGCTCACGCACGATGCGCTTGCACCG
>DPVD01000340.1:6392-7610 GCA_003526745.1 Candidatus Latescibacterota bacterium | reverse complement strand
CACGCACGATGCGCTTGCACCGGGAGTAAGAGTTGAAGGTCTCCTGCCAGCCCTCCTTCTTGACCGCGGCGTCGAGCTGCTCGACGGTCTTCTTGATTTCGGCCGGGTCGTCGCTCCCTCCTTCAATCGCGGCTGACACCACATCTGGTCGAAATCCTTCGTCACGCAGCTGGATCTCCAATCGTCTGAGGATGAAGTCGTAGGCCTCATCGATCTTCTCTGCGTCTGCCTTGATCGGAAGGTGTGTGGCCGCCTTCTTAAGCCCTTGTCGGAGAGAGAAAGGCTGGTCTTTGGCAATAAGGCAGGAGAGCAGACCGATTGCATCGCGGCGCAGGCCATAGGGGTCGGCCGTAGATCGGGGCCGAATTCCCGCAGCAAACAGGCCGGCCAGGCTGTCGAGTCGGTCTGCCACGGAGATCGCGAACCCTGCTTCAGTCGCCGGAGGCGAATCGCCCGGGTGGCGAGGGTGGTAGTGATCCTCGATCGCGGCGGCCACGTCCTCCGTCTCGCCCGACTCGAGTGCATAGTAACGACCGATGATTCCTTGCAGGGACGTCATCTCAATTACCATGCTGGTAGCGAGGTCGGCTTTACACAGACCTGCCGCACGGTCGGCAGTGTCTCGATCCGGGTTAGATAGACCGAGGTCGGTCGAGATGTCTCTGAGCAGCTTCTGGATTCGGCCGGCCTTGTCGAGTACTGACCCGAGATCTTCCTGGAAGGTGAGCGTGTGGAGCTTTGTCAGGAAGTCGTCAAGCTTTTGTTCAGTGTCCGCCTTGTAGAAGAAGGTTGCATCAGCGTAGCGTGCTTTGATGACGCCCTCGTTCCCTCGGATGACGGTCGCTTCCGACGAAGGCTTTCCGTTCGAGACCGTGATGAAGCAGGGCAGAAGGTTGTTCGATTTGGGATCGACAACTGGGAAGTACCTCTGATGCTTCCTCATCACGGTGACGAGCACTTCGGGCGGTAGCGCCAGATGGCCCTCGTCGAATGTACCACGCAGCGCGTGAGGAGCTTCGACAAGATCCGTGACCTCGTCCAAGAGCCTTTCATCCTCGGGTACGATACCCCCTGCCTCTTCTGCTAGGGCCTTCACCTGGTCGGCCACCTGCTTTCTCCGGGTCTGTCGGTCACCCACGATGCCCAGGCTTGTGAGTGTCGATAGATACTGATCGGCGGCGGCGACGTCTGTTGCAGGGGACTTGTCTGGTCGTAGGC
>DPVD01000340.1:0-6105 GCA_003526745.1 Candidatus Latescibacterota bacterium | reverse complement strand
ATGTTGCAGGGGACTTGTCCGGTCGGAGGCCCCTCGTCGTGCGGCCCGACTTCGTCCGGGCATAGTTAAAGGGGATCACCTGATCTCCAAAGAGAGCCACGATCCAGCGAAGCGGTCTGGAGAAACCGATCCCGCCCGAGTTCCATCGCATGTTCTTGCGGAATGAAATCGAAGCGATCAGGTCGGGCAGCGCGTCTGACAAGACCTGCAGGGCGCCACTTCCGACATCCTGCTTAAACGCGTAGACATACTCGACGCCCTTCTCGTCCTCGCGTCGATCAACGCCGTCGAGGGAGATCCCCTGTCCACGACAGAAGCCTTCGAGAGCCTTGGTCGAGTTTCCTGCGTCGTCAAAAGCCGCCTTTGCGGCGGGGCCCCGGACCCACACGTCTTCGTCGGGCTGTTTACCGTCAACATCCTTCACGATTGCATAGAGTCGCCTGGGTGTGCCGCCCACCTGCACATCACCGAACGTGAGACGTGCGTCCCTCAGCGTCTTCCGGATCCCATCCTTTAGCTGTTGTATCCCATAGGGCACGTTGTCCGCAGGAAGCTCCTCAGTGCCTATTTCGAGGACGAGGTCCGCTTTCTCGGTTACCGTTTCGGGAATGTTGCTGACCGATCTGCGGTCGTCTTTTCCTACTGTCATTGATTCGGGGTCGACGCCCTGTTGTTTGACGAATCCTTCGGCGACTTGTCGAGACATTTCGCGCATCTCGGCGAAGTAGCGGGCTCTCTCCGTCACACCGATCGCGCCGCGAGTATCGAGGATGTTGAACGCGTGGGAGCACTTGAGAACGTAGTCGTGAGCAGGCACGATCAGGTCACGATCTAGAGCTGAGCGAGCTTCGGCTGCGTAGAGCGCATACATTTCGTGCATACGCTTCACGTTCGCGTGATTGAACGCGTAGTGGCAGTAGTCGACTTCCTGCATCTTCAAGATATCTCCGTATTGGACGTCGTTGTTCCACTGGAGATTCCAAACTTCGTCGACATCCTGGAGATACATGGCGATTCGCTCAAGACCGTAGGTGATCTCGACGGCGACCGGGTCGACCGGCATTCCTCCCGCCTGCTGAAAGTAGGTGAACTGTGTGATCTCCATCCCGTCAAGCCAGACCTCCCAGCCCAGCCCCCACGCCCCAAGTGCGGGAGACTCCCAGTTGTCCTCGACAAACCGGATATCGTGCTCTTTCCGGTCGAGGCCGAGTGCTTCGAGACTGTCGAGATAGCGCTCCTGAGGGTTGCCCGGGTCAGGCTTGAGGATGACCTGATACTGGGTATGCATCTGCATCCGGTTCGGGTTCTCGCCGAACCTGCCGTCATCTGGGCGGAAGCTGGGCTCGACATACGACACGTTCCAGTTGTTAGGCCCGAGCACGCGCAAGACCGTCGCAGGGTTCATTGTCCCCGCGCCGACCTTTTCGCTGTATGGCTGCCATACGATACAGCCCTGATCCGCCCAGAATCGTTCGAGCCTGAGGATGAGTTCCTGGAACGTCAGTTTTACACTCACGGTGTTTCCTTCTTCCTGGGTCCGGTCTCGACTATCCGAGGTCCGACAGGTGGGGTTGTAGCTGTTGGTTGACGACCGTTTTTCTTCGACCCTGTATGCGCTGTATCTCCTGCTCGATCCCCCTGATGGCGGCCCGAGTCGCGTAAGCGCCTACGGTCAGCGTGACATCGTACGAGCCCCGGCCGGCGATCCGGACCACACGTCCCTGCTGACGCTCGAACCTTTTCTGGTTCGGGTAGTTTGTGGCAGGCTCCAGACCCGTGACGTAGCCGTTTTCCCTTGCCCCCGTATTCTTCCAGACAGTGAAGGCAGGGAGCTCGTTCAGGTTGAATCTCAGAGCACTCCCTAAGTTTCCGGCCCTGTTTCTGAGGAGTACGCAGGTCGCACCGGACGGACGAGACGCCAGCTCGTAATAGTAGCACTGCTCGACGTAGCCGTTTGTCGGTTTGAAAATGCAGTGGAACTCGTCGATCCCTTCCTGTGCTCTTGGGTCTCGTGGTGAAACGGACTTGAAGGGCGCGACGATACGTCCACCTTGTTCGAGAAGCGGGTCCCCATAGTTGCAGTGGTAGAGCAGCTCAAGTTCGGTGGGAGATCGGTTGAGGTTCGTGACTCGGTCGTGGATGGTCAGCTCATTCGATCCGATTTTCGTCGTGATCGTCGTTGTCAGACGGAGCGCGGGGCCGAACATCATGGTTTCGTCCACTTCGCCGGTGACAGACAGGACACCCTCATCGGTGACCGAAACCATCACCTTGCGGGCAGGCGTGTTCGCGATCTTCCCATGCAAGGGAAGGAAGACGGTTGCCTCGTTCCCGTTGTTGTCGATGACGACGTCCTCGCCAGGCGCGCCGTTGCTGTCGAGTCCGCACCGGACGATCCACTCGTTGAAACCTTTGAGCCAGCCGAGCCCGCCACGATCGTTCAAATCGACGAAGGCGGGATGAACAGGATCCTTGACCGGGGAGTTCCAGCCCAACGGGGTGTCCCTGTGCCACCCTTTCCAGATGCCCATCCCGCGTGTCGGCAGGATCGCAAAACTGAGCTCGCCGTTGTCGATCTCGATGACTTCGACGCCTTCCTGCAGGCCACCCCTTAGGGTGTATTTGACGATCTGCCAGCTCAAGTCACCGGCTGTCGGAAGTCTGGACGCATCCAGATGGAAGGTAGGCTGTGAGATCCCAGTGTCGGCGTCTATCAGTGTGTGCTCGAATATGGTGCTCACGTTACGGTTCCCGCGTTACGGTTCAGGCTCTTAGTGCCCTGTAAAACAGCAAGTTATGTCCTCTCTGAGCGAGGCTGAATATACCGGTGCGTCGGTGGAGTGTCAACGCAAGCCTCCCTGCGACCCATTGACAGGTACGGGGTAGACATCTATTCTAGGGACGTTGGATGCTGGCAGGGAGGATGTGGTGAAAGGACAAGGATTTAGGTCCGTGAACGAATTCAAAAATCCCTCGTATTTCACGAATAGAGAGCTGTCTTGGCTCGGCTTCAACGAGCGGGTGCTGCACGAAGCCAAGAACCCGGACAACCCGCTTCTGGAGCGCGTCAAGTTTCTGGCTATCGTGGCGAACAACCTGGACGAGTTCTTCGAGATCCGCGTGAGCGGGTTGCGCCAGCAGCTCGAGGCGGGTATCACCGATGCGGGCCCGGACGGCCTCCTTCCTGATGAACAGCTTGTGCTGGTTAACGAGCAGACACAGCAGATGGTCCGAGAACACTATGACTGCTGGAATAACGAGCTGCTGCCTGCCCTCCACGAAGCCGACATCCATATCCGAACGGTCGAATCGTTGAGCGACTTCGAACTCGCGTTTGTGAAGGACTACTGTCATCGTGAACTGCACCCGGTCGTTACGCCGATTACCGTAAACCCTGCCCATCCTTTCCCGCGTGTCGTGAACAAGGCCCTTTGTATCGCCATCCTGCTGAAAGACCAGCAAGGAGAGACTCTATTCGGGACGGTCCAAGTACCTAGGCTCCTACCCCGTCTGATCCGGCTTCCCAGGGTGGAGGAGGGGCGAAGACTGGACTTCGTGTTCCTGGCCGATCTTGTGCGGATGCACATTCCCGAGCTCTTCAGAGGGTTCGAGATTGTGTCGACCGTGTCGTTCAGGCTGACGCGTAACAGCGACCTGTATCTGGACGACGAGGAGGCCGATGACCTGCTGACGGCGATCGAAGACGAGTTGATAAACCGACGCAAGGGGGACACGGTCAGGCTCGAGATCGATGCGGATGCGCCTCAGGAGATCGTCCAGCGTTTGACGGCGTTCAACGGACTTTCTCCGGAACAGGTGTATCGGGTACGCGGACCTGTGAACCTGAATCGTCTGATGATGCTGTCCTCTGCCTGTCCGCGACCGGATCTGAAATACCTGCCCTTCCAAGCGAACGAGGTTCCGATCGGGGAAGAGCCGGAGACGGTGTTCAACGAGATCCGGCAGCGAGACGTACTGTTGCACCATCCGTACGACTCGTTCAACCCGGTCATCCACTTCGTCACGTCAGCTGCTAAGGACCCGAACGTCTTGGCGATCAAGCAGACCCTTTACCGAACGAGCGAGCGTTCGCCGGTCATCGCCGCACTAATTCAGGCCGCCGAGGCGGGCAAAGAAGTGACAGTGGTTGTGGAGTTGAAGGCGAGGTTCGACGAGGCTTCGAACATCAGATGGGCGAGACGCTTGCAGGATGCGGGCGTCTGCGTCGTCTACGGCGTTGTGGGCATGAAGACCCACTGCAAGCTGTCGCTCGTGATCCGCCGTGAGAATGATAGTATCCGCCGATACTGCCACTTCGGGACGGGGAATTATAACTCGTCAACCGCACGACTCTACACGGATCTCGGTCTCCTGACGTGTCGTGAAGACCTGACGGCGGAAGCGGCGGAGGTGTTCAACTTGTTGACTACGCAATCATCGAAGCCAGATGTGAAAAGACTGCTCGTGGCGCCGTTCAATATGATGGACGGGATTCTGGCTAAGATCCGTCGCGAGGCCGAACACGCTGAGGCCGGGCGTCCAGCTCGCATCGTTGCGAAGATGAACTCGCTTCAGGATCAGCGGGTGATCCGGGCGCTGTATGCCGCTTCGGAGAGTGGAGTTCAGATCGACTTGATCATCCGCGGTATCTGCTGTCTCAGGCCCGGTATCCCGGGCGTATCGGACACGATACGCGTGATCAGTATCGTCGGTCGATTCCTGGAGCACTCCAGAATCATCTCTTTCGAGAACGGGGGTATCCCCGAGATATACATCGGTAGCGCTGACTGGATGTCGCGAAACCTGAGGCGTCGTGTCGAGGTGCTCGTGCCTGTCGAGGACCCAATTCTTGCCGGTCGGATACGCGAGATCCTGAGTTGGTGTCTTTCGGATACGAAGAATGCTTGGCGATTGTTGTCCGAGGGGTCCCATATCCAACCGGGTGGTTCAGGCGAACTCTCAAGTCAGCAATCGCTGATGGGCCAGGCGAAGGGGGAGCCGGTGGACGTTCCAAATGTTTTCGAGCAAGTGGAGCGACTGAAGCAGGGGTGACCCAGAAGGAGGCGGATACAATAGAATAGGGACGAGCCTAAGGGCTCGTCCCTTTCTCTGTGTTGTAGTATTATTCGCCGCATGGATTGCGTGCATTCTTTTCACAGGGATTCTTCCCGAAAGGGTTGCACGCGTTTCCACAGGGGTTGCAGGGTTTTTCCGCTATCTATTCCCTTGATGAGGCGAGTGCCTCGATGATAAGAGTCACCGATACCTCATCACCGAGAATACCGGCAGCATCGGTCCAGGCGTTTACGCCGTAGTCCGATCGTTTGACCACGAGCTCGGCTTGGAACCCAGCTACCGCGGCCTTCGTCATTGGATGTATTCCGACACCGAGGATCTCGAGGGGAAGCACGACAGACTTGGTGACACCGTGCATCGTCAGGTCTCCCGTTACCATCAGCATCGCACCCTTGGCCGTCACATCCGTGCTCATGAATGTCATCTCTGGATACTTCTCGATATTGAAGAAGTCTGCGCTTTTGAGGTGGCCGTCACGACGAGCATTGTCCGTGTCGATGCTGGCCATCTGGATGATCGCTTTCACCGAAGAGTTCTCGGGATTCTCGGCGTCGTAGACGATCGAACCGCCGAAGTCGTTGAACCTCCCGGTGGTCTTGCTGACGATGTGACGGATAGAGAATCGGACACTTGAGTGCGAGCTATCGATAAGATACTCTTGGGCCCCGTAGCTCGTCCCTGCAGGGACAATTGCTAGGGTCAACGCCATTGCAGTCAGTATGCGGGAAACGCGACTCATACGTATCTCCTTCTTGACCGCCTGGTATAGAGAGTCGAAGTCTCGTCTCCTGACCGGCCGTGTGGTAGGTTCCTGATCTTGTGACCATCCGAAAGCATCCTACCCCGGCGTGGCACCTCAGTCAATGAAAGTAGGGTGTCTGTGATGAACCAGAGACAGAATGATCTTACTTGATAGGCGGGACGCATCCTTTGATCCGGTTCGAATTGGGCTTAAACTCGTTATTTTGACGGGGTCGCCGTGCTGAAAATGTACCCTAGAGGTTCCCTGTGTATTCGTTATATGAGAGT
>DPVD01000162.1:0-5216 GCA_003526745.1 Candidatus Latescibacterota bacterium | reverse complement strand
TATGTGGTGCGCGTCTGCGAGTGCGGCCACCCGTTTCATTTCCGTAAACCCGCATGCGATGCTAATATCCGGTTGGATCACGTCGATCACGCGCGACTGGCACAGGTCTCGGAATGACCGCGTCCCCTCTAACCCTTCCGCTCCCGCAAGTCTCAGGGTCGGAAGGGCATGCTTGATCATCCCATAGCCATTAACGTCCTGCGGCATGATTGGCTCCTCATACCAAAGAAGATCGTATGCCATCGTCCGTTTTCCGCTGTCGATCGCCGTCGCTGGGTCATACGCGCAGTTTGCGTCGATCGCGAGCGCGATGTCTTCACCGATCGCGTTCCTCACGGCCGACACAATCCGCTCATCCTCTTCGGGTCCAAACCCCATCTTCATCTTCACGGCCTCGAACCCCGCGTCCCGGTATCGCAGAGCCTCTTTCGCAAGAGCCTCTGCGTGATCCTCTCCTTCCGGTTTGAACAAACCGCTCGCGTAGGCCAATACCTTGTCTCGCTGCTTGCCGCCAAGCAACTGCCATACCGGCATGTCCAACGCTTTCCCCATCAGATCCCAGAGCGCGATTTCGACCCCGCAAACTGAGCGTGAATTCTGTCCGCCACGGCTCAAATTATCGTAGATCGTCTCGTAGTCGAAGGGACTCTTCCCTATCACGTGTGCCTCGAGATCACCCTTCGCCGGAGGACCGCTCGACTCTCCCCACCCGACGAGCCCGGAATCCGTCTTAACCTCCACATATGTTGCACCTCGACTCCGGTTATAGTGCCTCGAATTTGCATACGGCTTCTTCACCTGATACGACAGCTGATAAACCTGCACCTCCGTCACCTTCATTTTGGACCCCCTTGCTACACTCCGGCCTAGAATGCTATCCCCAGTTCTCAGTTTGTCTTTAAACGTCCTTGCACGTGGAATCCTCTACCCCAAAAGAACACGTTATCGCTCACTTGTGGACAAAAGCACCATCACTGCATCACCAGCCCAGTAAAGAATGGCGGCACTTTTTGGTGCAGGCCGCCGCCACAGCCGTCTATCATTTGGGTAATCCGACTGACACACATCCATGCAGACGGTGAGTGACTGATAGACGGCCGCGATCAGCCCGTCACGTCTGATGAAGTTCGAATCAAGCGACAAGATGGCCGATGCTAGCCATTGTAGGGGTTTCCCGGTCCTCTAAATGCCGTATCTTTTGACTTCCCGCAAGGAGGGGTTCACGTGGTTGGCTGATCTGCGCTTTAGACAAGTCGTTTGGGTGCAAATAGCCGCAAATTGACAACAAATTGCCATTTATGTATTGT
Source organism: Candidatus Latescibacterota bacterium (assembly GCA_003526745.1). Lineage (GTDB taxonomy): Bacteria > Latescibacterota > UBA2968 > UBA2968 > UBA2968 > UBA2968. The sequence continues at coordinate 3,909 of DPVD01000162.1, read as the reverse complement.
TCACGGCGATAATAAGGCTGTAAATCGTTGTGTTTTCGCCAACTTTAAAGAGCCCAAGCGGCTCTTTTCATTTGTTTGCAGGAGGGGCGAAGGTCCCAATGAAGGTTGAGGTCACAGAGTCGGACGCTTGGCGGCGCACGCTCGAAATCGAAGTGCCACGCGAAGATGTGAACGAACGGCTTAAAGAAGCCTACAAGAGTTACAGCAAGTCCCTGAACCTGCCAGGATTCAGGAAGGGTAAGGTGCCGGTCAGTGTCGTAAAGGCGCGCTTCGGGCCGGCGATCCTCGACGAGGTGATCGCCAAAACCGAGGAAGAATTCTACCGGGAAGCCAGCCAGGAGCAAGGTCTCCACCCGGTCTCGCAGGCCACGATAGAGGACAGCAGCTTTGAGGACGGTGAGCCCCTCAAGTTTAAGGCCTCCGTCGACGTCAAGCCCGAGCTTGACATCCAGAACTATAAGGGGCTGAAGGTCGTCCGCCCGGTCTTCAAGTTCGAGGAGTCTTTCGTCGAAAACCAGCTAAACGGGATGCGCGAGCAGAATGCCACCGAGAAGCAGGTCGACCGAAAAGCTGAACTGGGAGACGTCATACAGGCGGACTACGTAGAACTGGACGAAAACGGTGAGGAAGTCGCCGAGAAGGCACAGCAGGACAGGGTCTTCCTGATCGGTGGCCCGAACGCTAACCACGACCTGGACAACCAGTTGGTCGGGATCGAGATCGGCGACACACGGGACGTGCAATACACCCACTCGCACGACACTGAAGACGGCGAGCATCACAACCACGAAGTCCGTTTCCGCGTCACGGCTAAGGAGATTCGTGAACGGGAGCTTCCGGAGCTTGATGACGACTTCGCTAAGGATGTCGGCCCCTTCGAATCTCTCGAAGACCTGAAGACTCGGATTCGGGATGACATACAAGCACAGTCCGATACCGCTTCACGGAGCCGGCTGGTCGAGAACCTCGTTGAGGAGTTGATCGCCCAAAACGAGTTCGAGGTTCCGAACAGCATGGTTGAGACCTACTTGGACAATTTCGTCGAGCAGGTCAAGCGCGAGCGTCAGTCCGAGGAACTGCCAAACGAAGACGAGATCCGCGGGAACGCGAGAGAGGGTGCTCTGCGAGGCGTTAAGCGCTACCTGATCCTCGAGCAAGTAGCCGAAAAGGAGACCGTTGAAGTTTCCGAAGAGGACTTGGACAAACACCTCCAAACGATGTCTGAGCGTCACAACGTTGACGGCGAACGCATCCGCCAGATCCTTGGACGATCCGGCCAGCTCGAGCGAATCAAATCGGATCTCCTCGACGAGAAAGTCTTCGACTTCCTGATCGAGAATGCCAAAGTCGACGACGTCGAGGAGGCACCAAACAGCTAGAAGTTTTCACCGCGACCACCTGCGCCGCAAAAACGCGAGCGACACCTCAAATCTCGTCTCTATCATCGATACCGAAACACACCACGCTTAATCGAACGGGCAACTGAATGGCACTTGTACCAATGGTCCTCGAGCAGACCGGGCGCGGAGAACGCACCTACGATATTTTCTCCCGCCTGCTCCGTGACAACATAATCTTCATCGGGACACCAATCAACGACACGATCGCGAACCTCGTGATCGCCCAGATGCTTTACTGCACAGCTGAAACACCGGATCGCAGGATTTCGCTCTACATCAACAGCCCGGGTGGTAGCATCACGGCCGGTCTCGCGATCTACGACACGATGCAGTATGTCTCGAACGATGTCGAAACAATCTGCGTCGGCCAGGCCTTCAGCATGGGGGCCGTTCTCCTCGCCGGTGGCACAAAAGGTCACCGTAGCGCACTTCCGAACTCAAGAATACTGATCCATCAGCCGATGGGAGGAGCGGGAGGCCAAGCCTCGGATGTCGAGCGCCACGCGAAGGAGATCCTGCAGTATCGGGACCGCCTGAACAACATCCTGGCAGAACGCACGGAACAGTCCCTTGATCGGATTGCCAAAGACTCGGATCGTGACTTCTTTATGTCAGCCGAAGAGTCGAAGGAGTATGGCCTGATCGACCAGGTCCTAGAGCCGACAAAAAGCGCGGCCGAGGATAGCGAAGCAGAGTCCTGATAACGGAGATTCCGTTTGAAAAGACGTTCATCCAAAGCAGAGATCCGCTGCTCTTTTTGCGGAAAGCGGGCCGATCAGGTCGAAAAGATCGTCACCGGCCCGGGCGTGCACATCTGCAACGAGTGCATCAAGCTCTGCAACGAAGTCCTGATAGAGGACGTGAAGCAGAAGCCGGTGCACCTGCACAAGGATCTGCCAAAACCTTCGGAGATCAAGGAACAGCTGGACGACTACGTCATCGGCCAAGATCAGGCTAAACGATCGCTTTCGGTCGCCGTATACAACCACTACAAGCGCATCCAGAGCAACGTCTCAACAGACGATGTTGAGCTCGAGAAGAGCAACATCCTGCTGCTCGGACCGACGGGCACCGGGAAGACGGAACTCGCCAAAACGCTCGCACGCATCCTTCAGGTACCTTTCTCAATCGCCGATGCCACGATCCTCACGGAGGCGGGTTACGTCGGCGAAGACGTCGAGAACATACTCGTCCGTCTGCTTCAGGCCGCCGACTACGACGTCGAGCGCGCCGAGATGGGCATCCTCTACATCGATGAAATCGACAAGATCTCTCGCAAATCGGCCAACCCATCGATCACGCGTGACGTCTCGGGTGAAGGTGTTCAGCAGGCGCTCCTCAAGATGCTCGAGGGAACCGTCGCGAGCATCCCGCCAAAGGGAGGCCGTAAGCATCCGGAGCAGCCGCTGATCCAGGTTAACACGAAGAACATTCTGTTCATCTGCGGCGGCGCCTTCGCCGGTCTGGACAAGGTGATCCGCGACCGTTCCGACAAGGGCGGCATCGGCTTCTCCGCCGAGGTGAAGAGCAAGGAAACCGTGCTGTCCATGGGCGAAACCCTGGCCGGCGTGGAGCCGGAGGATCTGGTCAAGTACGGCCTGATTCCCGAATTCATCGGCCGCTTGCCGGTGATCGCCACCCTGGAGGAGCTCTCCGAGGAGGCGCTGGTACAGATTCTTACCGAACCGCGCAACGCACTGACCAAACAGTACGTCCGCCTGTTCGAGATGGAAGGCGTGGAACTCGACTTCCGCGACGACGCCCTGAGAGCGGTGGCGCGCAAGGCCATGGAGCGCAAATCCGGCGCCCGGGGCCTGCGTTCGATCCTCGAGGCGGTGCTGCTGGATACCATGTATCAGGTGCCGTCGCTGGATGGCGTCGCCAAGGTGGTGATCGACAGTGCCACCATCGACGGTGAGTCCGAACCGCTTCTGATTTACGAGAACAGCGAGCAAACGTCCAGGGTCGCGCCGGATTGATCCGCGCGACCGGTTGATGGTCGTAAACCAACAAAGGGGCGATACGTGCTGAAAGATATTCCGTTGCTGCCACTGCGTGACGTGGTGGTCTACCCGCATATGGTGATCCCGCTGTTCGTCGGCCGGGAGAAGTCCATTGCGGCCCTGGAAGCCGCCATGGCCAGCGACAAGCAGATCATGCTGGTGGCGCAGCGCAACGCGTCCGATGACGATCCCGCGGAAAGCGATATTTACCGGGTGGGCACCGTGTCCACCATCCTGCAGATGCTCAAGCTCCCCGACGGCACCGTGAAGGTGCTGGTCGAAGGCCGTTCGCGCGCCGAAGTCATCGGCTACAACGAGCGTGAGGAATATTACGAAGCCCGTGCCGTCGAACTGGAAGAGCCCGAGGAAGATCTCGTCGAGATCGAGGCGCTTGCCCGCTCAGTGGTTACTGAGTTCGAAAACTACGTCAAGCTCAACAAGAAGATCTCGCCGGAAGTGGTGGGAGCGGCCAGCCAGATCGACGACTATTCCAAGCTCGCCGATAC
>DPVD01000357.1:469-4270 GCA_003526745.1 Candidatus Latescibacterota bacterium | reverse complement strand
CCCTGCCAGGATGAAGCTCTTGCCGGTCTGCATGTCCGTGCGAATGATCCGGCGACCTCCGTAGTCTGCTCCTTCTGCTACGATCATGTCTCCACGCGCATCGAACTTGATCCCGTTCGACATGCCGCTCGGAGATCGGAAGATCCCTGTTTTTCCTGTCAATGGATCATATTTCCAGATATGTCCCGCTTGGACACCTTCAGGTCCGGCCTGGAATGTGAACGTGATGTCACTGAAATAGACCTGCCCGTTCGGTGCGACCGCCACGCCCTCCGTGAGGACCATCCCTTCGGTAAAGAGCGTATCTATACTGGCTTCTTCGGGTACGATCGACTCTCCCCGCACAAATGAAGATGATATGATCCCAACAAAAATGTAACCTAGAACTCTTTTCATGTTGGCCTCCATGGAGCAATTAGCCTCCGAACAGCTTGCCCCACAGACCCCAGCCACTGATTGCACCAAAGCCGATGAGGACACCGGTTGACAGGACCGAACCAATCAGGGTCGGCAGACCCACTCTGTAGGCGGCCGGTAATTTGAAGTTTAGGTAGAGTGCGGCTACCATCACCAGTGGGATCGCAAAGTTCGCGAGCAGGAAGCCGGCGATCTGTGTGAGGATGTCAAAGGGGATGTTGAGCCAAATGATGGTCATCGACGCTATGAAGATGTAGATGCAGATCTGGCGCTGGAGCTTCCGAAAGTCCCATTCGCGATCGGGCCATACCGCTTGGAAGAACTCCTGCACGACCCGGGCGTAGACCTCCGGGAGCGCCTGAAGGGTTCCCCACAGCGCGGCAAGGATGCAGATATAGTAGACCCACACCAGAGAGGGATGGATGTTACTCCATACGTGTGCTTGGTTCGTCAAGAGCGACCAGCCTTCAAAGCGGGACTCGAGCGGGTAGAGAACCGCTGCTCCCGAGACCATGAAGCCGGCCGTAACGAAGAACAGTACAATTGCGCCAAGACTCACATCCCAGCGTAGTGGCTCCGCCAGCCGCTTGAGGCGGCCGACCTCCTCAGGTGCATCTGGTAGATAGTCGATCTCGTCGGTTTTGAATGCGTGTTCACGAATCTCATCGATGTATTTGTGTCCGGCCAATCCCCACTTGTGGATACCAACCCAATTTGCATAAACCGCGTATGCCATTACGCTGCCGCCCACGTAGCCGAAAGTGGTGGTCATCGTGAGTGCCGGATGTTTGACTGCGTCCTCGGGAGTCCAAGAGGGGAACTCAGGCAGATAACCAATGTTGACTGCGCCGTAGGCCGTTTGGAAAAAGTCAGGTCGGACTAGAAGCGTGCCTGTCACCGTGCCGAAGACCAGAATGGCGCAGATGATTAGTTGCTGGCGCTCGAGCTTGTCGAAGGTGAGGCGAAGGGCCATCAAAAGGGCGGCCCCTACGAAGACGGACGTGATCAAGTTCTCCCAGATGTGTTCGGGTACGGAAGCGGGCAGTGTGTCACGGAGAAGATAGTGAAACAGGTCGCCGCAGGGCTTGGATATGGGAACCCAGGCGAGCGGGGCTCCGACCATTTCGAGCATGACGATCATGAGAAGCAGCCAGCCACGTGGCCCCGGGAGTTTTACCAGCCGGTGTCCGATGTATTCGCCGCTGATCGCTGTGTAGCGCCCAATCATGTAGGTGACGAAGTAGGCCTTAGCGATGCAGCTGAGCGTGATCAGCCAGAGCAGGTCGTAGCCCGCCCAGGCACCGGATCGGACGACGACGATGGTTTCTCCTGCACCGATCGCGAGAGATGCGACCATCGCGGCGGGGCCGAACATCTTGAGCAGACCGACGATTTTTCTGAGCGACCAGGCTTCGGTGTAGATGCCTGATGGCTCCGGGATGGAAACTTTTTTCACGAGCACCTCCGTGGCGACGAATTGGCCAGAGGGCAAATAAAGGAAGAAAGAAGCGAGGCGAAAGGAAGAAGAGTATCGATGAAAGAAGATAGAAAGGCAGCAAGAAGGCGGACGGGAGGAGCGGCGGAGGACAGAGAAGAATGACTCTTGCTCTTTGCCCTCCACCCCCGGCTTGCTTACAGAATCAGGCCCTTTTCACGGGCGATAGTTAGGCTGGCTTGCAGTAGAGATTCATGGTTTTCGCCGGCGTCGAGCCACCACCCCTCGAGCGTGTCATACATCATTTCGCCGCGCTCGATGTAGGCATTGTTGACGTCGGTAATCTCTAGTTCGCCACGTCGTGAAGGCTCGAGCTGATCGACGATGTCGAAAACATCAGGGGGATACATGTAGACGCCGATGACCGCAGTGTTCGTCGGTGGGTCCTTTGGCTTCTCTATGATGCTCTTGATAGAGTCACCCTCCGTGACGGCGATTCCGTATTCCCAGGGATGCTCAACCTCTGTGAGGAATATGCGAGCGCCTCTCTCCTGCTTATCGAATGCCTCGACAGCTGGCTTGATGCTCTGTTGCAGGATGTTGTCTCCGAGGACGACGACCATCTTGTCATCGCCCGTAAACTGACGCGTGAGACCAAGCGCCTCGGCGATGCCACCCTGACCGCTCTGGTAAGCATAGTGGATACGGGACAGGCCAAAGTCTTCACCGTTGCCGATCAAGCGAAGAAAATCACCGGCGTAGTCGCCGCCGGTGAGGATGATTATGTCGTCGATACCGGCCTCTACGAGCATCTGTATCGGATAATAGACCATCGCTCGGTCATACACCGGGAGCAGGTGTTTGTTCGTGATCTTGGTCAGCGGGTGCAGACGCGTGCCCAGCCCGCCAGCCAATACGACGCCCTTCATGAGTGACTCCGTTTTTGAGATGTTGGGGATCGACCCCGCACACACGGGACCTATACATTATAGGTTAACGTTGGAGTTTCGAGCAGTGTTGTCCTGCCAACACGTAACAATACGTGTGAGGTCGTCAATAAGTTCTGCTGGCCGGGAACCCCGCTTGACGATAGAATTCGAGCAGTCCTAGAATTGTGTCACGACAGGAACTAAACTCAATGAGGAGCGGAGATGATGAAGACAATCAGACTGGTAGTGGTTGCCGCCCTGCTAGCGAGTGTGCCAGTGGCGCCCGCATCAGCTGGAATAGGTATTGCAGGTAAGGCGAGCACGCTCGGAATTGGTATCGAGGCGACCCGTGCGCTTGTCCCTATGGTCAACGTGCGTGGTGGGATTAATTGGTTTAATTATAGCTTCGACGGGATGGAGAGCGGTATCCGGTATGACATGGAGCTAAAGCTCAAGTCTTTTACGGCGCTTGTTGATCTACATCCGATTCCTCTCATGGGCTTTCGGGTCAGCGGCGGAATTGTGTTTAATCAGAACGGGATCGATGGAAAAACAGATCAGATCACAGGCTCTATCGAGATCGGTGGGACAACCTACACCGAGTCCGGTACGCTTGAATCCGCGATCGACTTCAAGTCGACGGCACCCTATTTGGGCATTGGATGGGGTAACGCCGCAAGCAGTCGGATTGGAGTCGTGATCGACCTAGGTGTTGCCTTTCAGGGATCGCCACAGACAGAGTTGCGAGGGACAGGCCCCCTCGCAACTGCTCCCGGAGTACAGACTAGCATTGATCAGGAGGAACGTGAATTGCAGGATGCGCTGGACGGATACAAGTACTATCCCGTTCTATCAGTTGGACTCAGCTTCAAGATCACCCCGTAGGTTTCCGTACCTCCTCCTTGGGAGTAAAAAGAACATAGGCCGCTTGGAGCAGATGCTCCTGGCGGCCTCTCTCTGTAGCGTTGTGTCGATGGTGAAACAATAGCATAAAGGAAGCTAACTCGAGTTCGTGTCGGC
>DPVD01000357.1:0-148 GCA_003526745.1 Candidatus Latescibacterota bacterium | reverse complement strand
GTGTCGGCTCTCGGGTATCCTTCTGGTGGGATTGTTGTAACGTCTCCTGTAAGGGTGTCTATGATCGCGATGATTAAGAGATCTTTTTGAGTTCCAGAAACCCAGACCCTTCCCGAGGCGGTCATTGTCGGTGCTCGGTTTCCCATCC
>DPVD01000394.1:0-5520 GCA_003526745.1 Candidatus Latescibacterota bacterium | reverse complement strand
CGTCTTTCGTCCATTGCGCATCGACTTTGTTGGCGTAATCGGCGAAGACAGACTGCGCCCCCTTGCTCACAAGGTCAGGGTGCTGGTTCCAGCAGTAGTCGTACTTCGCCCAGTCCGTCTTCGTGATCCGTTGGGACTTGGGGTACTCCAGCTCGAACTTCGCCTGTTCACCTGCGGAGCCACGTGCGGTCCGGTCGTTTTCCCATTGCCCGCGGGCGCGTTCGTAGTACCAGCCTGTCTGGTACTGCTTGCCTTCTTGCGCCGGCGCCTTCAGGCGGCGGCTAATCTGCTCCAAGCGCACATGAAACTCGTGGGTCGAGAACAAGTCCGCTGCGCTCACTCTGTTCTGGCTGTTGGCGTACTTCGCGACTGACTGTACGACGGTGGCCGAGTCCGAGTCGCTGACGGTGACGAGCTTCATCTGGATCGAGACGCCGTCCACATTTCTGCTCTTGTCGCTTCGCAGAAAGTGAGCAAGGGAGGCTGTCGTCTGTCCACCGTTGACTATCTGCCAGCGGTGGAGGCGCCGGATAGTTGTTCCCTGCGGCGAGCGTCCCAGTTCCACTTCAGTCGCTGTTGTCGTCAGGCCGTTGTTGTATGCGAGGAAGCGTTCCGGTTCTTGCGCGAGCGTGGCTTGGATACCGCGATTGACTTGCCCTCGCGCGCTCAAGAAGGTTCGGACGTTCGACTCCAGGAGGAGGCTGCCGTACTCGTCGAACACGTCTGCGAGCACCCTCGCGGGGATGACCGCGAGGTAGGTCCGAGTTGTTTCGTCGTCTCCTGCGGTAACCAAGCACGGCAGACCGTCAGGAATCCACCTCGTGAAGTCGACGTGGATGTCTTCACTCCCGCGATCAGGAAGCGCTGCGTCGATGAGTCTCCGCTGGTCCCACACTTCGTACGTCGTTCTCAGACCAGCTACGACATCGCTCTCGATAGTGCGAATCCGCTCGCTCATTGCGCCGTCGGTGATGAGGATGATCCGAATCTTCGCGATCCTGCCCTCGGTGATCTGCCTCGAGAAGTAGTCCGCGTACTCCCATTCTCGGGACGATGCCTCCAGGTTTGTGGTCAACCATCCGCTGACGGCGGACTCCACGAAACCTGTGGCGCGTCCGATCGCGTCCTTCGCGCCCGTCATGGTGAGTGTTTCATCGTGCCCGAAATATCGTCCGGCGAGAATGATCAGTGACTGTTCGATCGAGTTCTCTGCGTATCCGAGTAGTTCCAGTCGCTTGCCGCGAGGACCATTGCATCGAAGGGGCTCGATGTTCAGGTTAGCCACTGCTTCTGCGTCTTCGAGCCGTGCGGCGAAGACCTCAGCGAAAGCCGCGATTTCGAAGGCTCCATCGCCAGCAACCGCTGCAACCTTGATCTCGTTGCGGAGATCATCGATTCCGCTGCTCATAATCCAAGTTCGCCCAGTAGCGCATCGAAACGTGCCGCGAACGGAGATAGCCTCAGCAGCTCCAGGGAGTAGTGCACATCGATCATTCCGGCGGGCAAGGACGGGATATCGAGGTGCGGGAAGCCGTCTCTCACCTGGAACCGTAGCCAATCTCCGGGAAGGAACCGGTACCTGTCGTACCACTCGTCTGACAAGTCCAATGTCAGCGCATCCAGCGCGGCATCCCAGGTCTCGGCTGCACTCGGTCCGGCGCTGGCCAGCGCTTCGCCAAGCTGCTGTGCGTATTGGCGGAAGGGAATAGCCGCGCCCGAATCGCGCGGCGCATCCTCGACCGGAAGGACGAGAAGATCGAGCGCTTGCCCTACGGGAACCAGTTGACCTGGTGAGGATACACGGATCGTCCCCGGTGGTTGATGCGTGGACTTCACCTCGATGCCGCGACCATCCGCGAACGTGAAGTCATGAACACCCAGCCCTGCCTTCGCCCAGGGACCACGCCACGCCTTGACAGCGTCTGGCGCGCTCATGCCCGCCGTGATGAGCGTGCGTAGAAGCACGAGTTCAGCGAACGTGCCTCGGACCAGCGATTCAGAAAGTCGACCTCGCCTCTGCCCGACGAAGCGTCGATACTCCTCGATTGAGCGGATCAGCGCGTCGATGCCCTCGTCGGTGGTGGTCGCCACCGACACGCGCTCCAGAAGATACTCCACGAGCTTCAGGAACAGAGGCGGGAGCCCGCCGTCGCTGGCGGTGATCTGAACGTAATCGTTGCTGCCGCTCCGGGTGGTACTCACTGAGAAACCTTGACCGTCGCTGACAACCTGCGATGGTGCGAGCGAGACTCTGATGAACAGAGACGCACGGCTATTGTCGTTGACCGCGGCGAACATGAACGGCGTCTGACCGAGGACCACCATTCGTCCACTCGTTCCGGCGAGGACTTGTTCGAACAACGAACGCAGGGACGCTACTTCCATCAGATGTCGTCCTCTTCGAGTTCGTCATCGCCTTCGTCATCAACGAACCCGTTATACGCACGCCAGAAGACCTGGTTGACCCTATATGTCTTCGAGTCTCGCGTCGCGTCCTCGATCTCATCTTGCGTCATCTTGGGAAACGCGATCGCCACTGCGGTCCGGGTGAGCCCCGCATCGACCTTTTCCAGGCCGGAGTCGTCTGGGTCCTTCGGCTCGTCGGCGGTTACGGCGTAGATCATCAGGATCGGGTGGTCGATCCAAGCGAGGCTCCGCGCCTGTGAGGTCATTCGCTTTCCGCTTGCGGTGAAGAGCGGTTCCGCATCCATCTCGTCTCGCTCGGACTTCGTGAGCGATCCAGCCACGTCGGTTCCGGAGGAGACTCGACGACGGTCGAGACGGATATGACCGTCAGAGCGGCTACGTCCCATCTTGTTTCGTCGGCTCATACCCACCGAGATGGGGCCGAACTGGTGCTGAGCTCCTCCCCCGCTACTGCTTACCAGCACGACAGTCCACCGGTCGTTGCCAGGCGTGACTTTGAACGCGTCGGTGATGGCAAGGGTGCCGTCTGCACCCGGGCCGAACCACTGGCTACCGCGGTCACCTTGGAAGGCACCGAAGAAGTCCAGGACCACATCCAGGGGCACATTGCTCCATGCATCGAATCCACCGCTGGTCTTCACCGACGCAGAGGCTCCCAGCTGAGTGATCAAGGCCTCGACTGCAGCTTGGTTTTTCTGCTCGATCGCTGCTTCGCCGGTGAGGTCGTATGATTCGGCGAGCCGGTTCTCCCAGACGATCGGTCCGATCTCCACGACCTCTGTGTCGCGTCCTTTGTTGGCGGCGACAATGGCGACACTGTCTGGATGGACCCGTACCCTGAGCCCAAAATCCCGAGGGGTGAGGCCTCGTGCCTTCATGTCGAGCAGGGCGTCTCTCAGTTCCTCCGTGACCTCAGCCGAGTGCTCGAAGTCAACGCGAGTTGTCTCGGGCATCCAGATGCGCACCAGGTCTTGGAAGCGGGGCCGGTAACCGAACCAGCGGCCCATCTGCATGAGCGTGTCCATCGTGCGTGGTTCGCGGACGAAGTAGCTCACTTGGAGTCCATCAAGGGTTAGGCCGCGTGAAAGGATGTCGCCGCCGACGATAATCTTCGGTACGAGGTCGTCGGCTTCTCGTTCCGTGACGGTCATCAGCTTCCTACGCTTCGCCCGGTCCTTGGCTGTATCACCGTTGATGAGGTCGATGCGGAATTCGTGAGCAATCTCGACGAGTTTCCCCGACACCTGCTCCCAGGTGACGTCCGTCACGTTTGCGAATCGAACGCTCCATGTCCGCTGAATCCTGTCCGCCGCGGCGCTCCTTGCCGTGGTGCGGCGGGCAAACTCGCTAAGAATGACGGCGACCGTCTGTGTGAGGAACTCGTCGGCTAGATCCGCCACACGGCGCTCCACGCTCTTGAACCGAGACACGTTGATGAGCATCGATGCGGTCTTCGTTTTCTTATCGCGGATACGACGAACGGCAGTCCCGAGGAAGAACTCGATCATCGCGGTTTGCATTGATTCCGGGAGCTCAGCGACGGGGTGGTGGTTCTTGTGTTTGATCGGGATGATTTGAAGGCAATCATCGACTTCGGTGCTGATCGCAGCGTGGCCGCCCTCGGGGAAGTACGTGCCAATCCCGAGGTAGGTGCTCGGGGGGAACATGACCCTGATGTAGTCGCTTGGGAATAGGTCGGTGAGGACCGTTCCGGGGCCGTCCGCTGCTGGCTCGCCCCTTCCTGGTTTTTCTACAAACTCGAAGGCAGCCTGGTCGTCGATGAAGATGTTGGCGAAGGGTGTGGCTGTGATGGCCAGGTAGGAGCTCCGGGTAGATACGTCGAGGAGCGCGCGGATCGCACGATTGACGCTTGTCGGGTCGTCCTTGTCACGCGTGTTCGGGCTTCCCCAGTCCGATTCGTCGTCGATGACGATGAGGGGGATATCCAGCCGTCCGCCAGGCGCCTGGCTCTTGATGTAGGTCCGGATGTTGTTCAGAAGCGATGGCGTCTTCTTGGTGATGAACACTGTAGGAAGCCCGCCGTCGACCCAGGTGATGCTTGAACCGCGCTTCGACTTTGAGAAATCGTGGCGAACAGTCGTCATCAGGTGAGCGCGAAGCCCAGAGATCTGTCCAACGCCGACGTATCGGATTGCCGCGTTGCTGATGCCGTCTTCCCATGTTTCCGAGTCGATCCCGAGAAGGTCGGTGTCGAATCGGGTTTGTGTTTGCTGCCGCAGGTTCTCAGTGTGGCCGCCGATGACGATGATTGCGCGGTAGCCGTAGTCGAGCGCCTTGTTGAGGATGCCCAAGTAGGTAGCTGTCTTGCCGGACTGGACCTCGCCCATGAGCAGACCGCGTCGAGGCCACGTCCCGTCAGCCTGTACCGGATTTCCCAGCAGTTCCACGACGTCGTCAGTCTGCGCGTCGAGCGTGTTGATCACGTTCGCTTCCCAGTCACGGCTGATGAGGAGCTTCTTGTAGGCATCCCAGCGAGGGGTGTCAGTCTCGTCGCGACGTTGCGCTATCCAGGGTTTGAACGTCGCTTCGTCGACGATCGAGCCGCCCAGTGCCATCTCGACGGTGTTTTCCAGCGTGAGTTCTTTGAGGATTTCGTCGATCTCGATCGCGCTGAGATCCTCGAACAAGAGGGATGCGAAGCCGGCCGCCTTGGTTTCCAGCTCATCGAACGTCAGTGGTCGGACCCGATTGAACAGCTGGTCTTTGAGGTATGCCTTGAACTCAGCTTGACGGTCATTCAGTGGCATGGTTGCCTTTCCAGACGAAATCAACAAGTGTGTATAGATCGTCGATCGTGTTGAATGGCTCAACACTGGCCAGTTGTGTCACTGCGACATCGGGGGCTTCGTCGAAGAGGCCTGACTGGTGCATGTCTCGGAGCCGAGCGATCAACGCCTCTCGCTCTGGTGGAGTGGCTATGGCTGGGACGTTGGCTGCGACCTCTACGTATGCGTCCATGACCGGGAACGTGGTCGCGATCGTCTGTAGTAGCCCAACGACACGCTCGGCGTCTTCGGCATCGAGGCGGGACAGAACCGATCCCACGAGCGGGCTTTCGAGATTCACCTCATA
>DPVD01000487.1:0-4687 GCA_003526745.1 Candidatus Latescibacterota bacterium | reverse complement strand
ATCTCTGCGAGTTCCCGACCGAAAGATTGCTGACCCAAAAGCCGTTGTGTGAGTGAAGAGAATTAGCGGATCCGCAACTTTATCTGTTGATTGAGCACCTCTTAGATTTCCCTCAGTGAGCTTTTCACCTCCCTGGCCGCAGATCGTTGTGGCTCCAAGTAGCGGCCTCACTCACCTCCGCCCCACGCTCCCTGCCGGTCAGGGGCGGGGGGATTGATTGCGTAGCATTCCGGCGCCGTGTTACCCGGTGTTCTGAACATCCAAGACTGCACTGCAACGTCAGGTACATTCCGGAAGCTGTCGTTAACCACAACGATTGACGGCAACTCCCCTACCATCCCGATGACCCAGAGATTCTCCCGGTTGTGATCCAGGATCGTCTGGAACAGCCGCTTCTGCTCCTTGTGGTCGATGGTCCTCTCGATCTTCGCCCAGATCGCCTGAACGGCCTGGATGTCTGCCTTCGGTCGCTCACCGGCTTCTCCCTTGGTGGAGTACCACCTACCATAGGCCGGTGCGTTCCAATTGTTGGTGTCCACGGGCACAAACCATCTGGGTTCCAAGAGAGGGATTTGTCCTGCCGACCCTCCCCAGACGGCTACGTCAAAGGTCAGCGCGCGCTTTCGCTCAATCCAGAGCTGGCGGGCCAGCTCTTTAACCTCAGCCTGGATTCCGACTTCTCGCCAGTTGCTTGCTACGATCTCAAGCTCCCGGCTGTTCTGGTTTTTCGTTTCGATGTAAAGACTCAGTGGGCGACCATCGCTCATCAAGCGGATCCCGTTCGCATCTCGTTTGGTCAATCCGAGTGAATCCAGCACGCGATTGGACTTCTCGGGATCGAACCCGATATATGCGTGTGAAAAAGATTCATCGTAGTATTCCGATGAACGTGGTGGCGAGATCTGGCGCGGCTCACCGATCCCGAAGTATCCGATCTCATTGATCGCGTCTCGGTCAATAGCGTGTGAGAGGGCGATCCGAAAGCGCCTGTCCTCAATCAACTCGCGAACGAGTGGATCACGGTGGTTCAGGTTTGGCAGCAAGCATTCAGGACCCGCTCCACCGTCGATCCATTTCAGCACGCGATATCCGCCCTTCTCTTGGTGCTCGAGGAGGAGCGAGTAGTTTCGAAATTCGAGGTGCCGAGCCTGCATCCCGATCTCGCCGTTTATGGCCTTGAAATTGATCGTCTCCTTGTCGTAAATCTCGAAGGTGATTCGATCGATGTAGGGTAGTTGATTGCCCGACGGATCGATTTTCCAATAGTACGGGTTGCGCTCAAGCTCGATGGGGCGCGATGGAGGCGGATCCTTCATCAGCCACGGCCACAGCCGGGGTGTCGTTGTGCTCCGCCACTCCCATTCATCCTTGAAAAGCTTGTGCCATAAATCGAATCCCTTCTCACGGGCCATCACTTCCAGCTTTTCACGATTGATGAAGTCTGCGTGAAACCGCTTCAAGTGGTGGGCGGGATACCCCACCATCTCAAAACTACGGCCTGAAGCCATCTTCTGGATAAACAAGCCTTTTGTTTCCTGGAATCGAAAACGGATGGTCCACTTGTCGAGCGCCTCGACGCTCATCGCAATCCGACCGCTCCTGAAGTCCCGGGGCACGATCGGCGTCAACTCTTCGTTCATCAGTACGTGCCGATACCAAAACAAGATGTCATCGGTGGTGAATGGTTTTCCATCCGACCACCTCACACCCTTTCGGAGATAAAACGTGAATGTCCTGCCCTCGTCTCCGATCTCCCAATGTGTGGCTAGATTCGGAATGACTTCGCGACCCCTAGGACCCCATCTCACCAAGCCGTCGTATGCTAATCGGTCATCTAAGATGCCGACATCTTTAGGACCAGTACCAAATCGGGTCCAAGTGCCTCCATAAGGCCCGTGTTGTTCAGGGGGGACGACCACAAGCGGATTATCCGGCAGCCTTGCCTCAACTTTTGGCAATTTGCCTAATCGCACTAATTCGTCGAGCATCGGAGCCTGTGTAAAGGATCGCCCTGCCTCCAAGGGCCATTCGCTCACACGATGCTCCCGAACACGCTTTTCAATCTTTGGAAGGGTTTCGATATCCGGAGGATTTACTTGGCCGGGCGCGACCGGTTCATTCTGCTGCCTCGCCAGGTTCAGTCGCCCCTTAGCCATTTTCTTAAAACGTGTGGCACCAGCGAGCTGTTCATCCGTTTGCGGGATTGCCATCCAGACTATCCGACCAAGAATGACAACTAAAAACGTAAATAGCAGCAACGTCCACAGAACGCTGGTTGATATGCGGATTGGCTTTTTTGTATCGAAGGCCATGAGTTCGATGATGGATTTTAAATAAAAAAGGGGTGTGTCCGAAAGGACACACCCCTCTAAAACTGCATTCAGCCGATGCGTCGACTAGAAGCCGTATCCGACCGTTAGGCGAAGCGGTCTCTCTTCGAATGTCTCAGCATTCGACAGGGAGATATCGACAGAAATGCGTTGTCCGGCCATTTCGTGGTTAATGCCTGCACCGACGCTCCAGGACTCATTAGTGTGTCCCGTTTTATATCCAGCACGAAGCGCCAATGTGTTGCTAAACCATGCCTCTGCACCAAAATAATAGCGTGCTTCATAATCGGTGAAGAAGGCTTGCTCAACAGAACCTGTGATGGAAAGCGGGTCACCCAAGTTTCCTACAAGTTCTCCGGCGGCCGCTAGGTAAAACACCGTTGGTACACGTGCATCCTGAGCGACAACTGCGGCGTCAGCACCCAGATTCCGAAGTGACATTGATAGACGCGTACTCTTGTAACCTGTGAAAAACACGGTCCCGAAGTTGATGTCGACAGTTGAGAAGTCGACCAGGTCCAAGTCTTCTTTAATCCATCGAACCTGACCACCAAATGCCAGCTTATCTGTCAACTGCTTCGAAATAGTGAAACCTAGTGCCGTATCCGATGTCCGGACCATTCGTCCAGTACCAGCAGGATTCTGAGAAGTGTTTTCCTCAAATTCCTCACTCTGGAAGAAAATTGCACTTACACCGAAAGTTGCGACCCCCGTCTTCACGGCGAACGCAGCCGTTCCAATTGTAGAACCAACAATCCAGCTTGTGTAACTCAGCGTTGCGGCTCGCTCCGTTTCCATCTGAGTAATTCCGGCCGGATTATAAAAGATGGCCGACAAATCATTACCCACCGCACTGAAGGCATCGCCCATTGCCACACCACGTGCACTCGTCGTCAGCTTCAAGAAGCCAAAGCCTGTCGAGGATAGACGTGCGTTTTTGATTAGACCCTTTGCCTCCGGTGCCTCACGTCGACGGTTTACCGGAAACGGACCCAGATCCTGCGCCAGAGCTTCCTGTGCGCATAATCCAATCGTGCCGGCCAACAAGACGCAGGCAGTCAATTTTTTAAACATATGATTCATCTCCTTAATCCAATTCAAATTGGTGAACACAGTTTTTCAACTCTGCTCGTGAGAGGAGTCAAATCCTCTCGTATCCAGGCATCAGCCTGTCCCCAGCTTACTTGATGACGACAAACGTTCCTGTTTGGAACTTACCCATCGACTCAGGCATAAGGGATGTGACTTTCCAGAAGTAGGTTCCGGGCCAAACGGCCTGTCCGAAGTCGGAAGGACGATTCTCCGTGAACTGCCTCCAAGTCACTTCACCCTTAGTCAGATCATCATTCCACTGTGAATAAATCCACTGTCCGGTTACGTCGTAAAAGTCAATTTGGCAACGACCGGGCAGGTTAATGAATCGGATATTCTGTTGACCCTGGTAACTGGCGTTCGGGTCGTCCGGACGATACGGGTTCGGAACGACTCGGACTTTCGCTTCCAGTCGATTAAAGATTGCATCCGAAGGAACAACTGGTACGACGCCTGTACGGCGGCCCATCATGGCCACACCCGTTGGTCCAGGTGAACTCTCAAAGCTTGGCACCGCACCCGTACCCTTCCAATCATCGTGACCGGAATCATAGGTTCGGATTGTATACCAGTTTGGGAAACCAGCCTTGGACGTTGCGTCTACCCACTTATACATACCCGTAACTTCATTACCCGCTGCAGCATCATCACCACCGATGTCTGAACGTGCACGAAGTGGAATACCATTCGGGTAGGTGGATGTCTTCACGGTCGTAAAGACTCCTCCTGGTTCATAGGTTATGCCAGTCGGTAGATTACCAGCCTGTGCATCAGCTAGCGTGAAGTCAGCTATGAGTTCGAATGGACCCTCCGCTTCGGTCGAGGACTTGTAGACTCGGTAGCCAACAATATCCTGAGCCGCAGCGCCCGTATAATCGGGATCTGCAGAATCCTCACCGACGGCAGGCCAGCGAACTTCGTTCTGACCCTTAAGGTTCGAATCAAACGCGCCGCGTATTGATGGCGGTTGGTTCGGAATATCGTATCCCCAATTGTAGACCTGGATAGCACGCTCGAAGTGATCGAACATGAGATCTTCGGCCAAGGGGATCTCAGGCTGACGCTCTGCAAACGTCGTCGGTGCCACACCCTTACCGTTATACAAGTTCTGGTAGGCAAAAAGGAATGGCTTTCCGAATTTCGTATGGTCCGAATATTTCGAAAGGCTTCCCGGATGTCCGCCAGCATAGGCAATCACGAACTTAGCTTTTTCGCCCGGCGCCAAGTCCCACGGGCCAAGGGTCATATAGTTCGTGAACATGTCG
>DPVD01000252.1:0-16515 GCA_003526745.1 Candidatus Latescibacterota bacterium | reverse complement strand
AAGAAGGCTAAGAAGGCTAAGAAGTCCTCGCGTCGCTAGCCTACCTGAACAGGAAGTCGAAAACCCCTGCATCGCTCGGTGCAGGGGTTTTCTCATGTCTTTATTGAATTCCCGACTAAGTCGCATAAATTCCCCTAGGCCTCAAGGAATGGACTATCCGGTCGATATTCTTTCTGAGGTACTCTCTCTTCATTTTCTGGCCCCATCAAGGTAGCGTTTTGGCGAATCTAAGGTTCAGGCTCACGATCATCGCGGTCGGTCTCATGCTGATTGCTCTAGCACTTGGGTTGTTAACACCGGGGCTGATCTCCTTGCTGCACGATGAGGCGTCGACCGTCCATCTCTTGGCGGCGACGTTCGTGTTCGTTGGGCTTTGCGGTGCGGCCTTCTATGCGCTGATGGAGCGAGCTCTGGACCCAGTGACGCGTCTCATCGACACTTTTATGCGGATGCGCGCGGGAGATCTCAATCCTCGTCTGCCAGTGGAGGGTCCGGAAGAGATGCGTCGGATGGCCCGGGGTTTCAACGATATGCTCGAGGACCTGGAAATGCAGATCCGGGATAGCGAAGTCGGGAGGCAGTCGGCGGAACGAGAGCGTCATGTTCTCGAAGGTGCTTTGGCCACGAGCGAACGATTCCGATGGACGATCGACGCCGCACCTTTCGGTATAGTGGTCACCGACGCGAGCATTCACGTGGTTTACCAGAACCCGGCATCGGATTCAGGGTTCAGACAACTTGCAAGCTTCGGTGATATCGGCTCGTCGATCGTGGGTGAACCGATATCGTCTCTCTATCCCGAACCTGATCAGGTCGCACCGATCCTAGCCGATCCGGATCGCCTTCCGCATGAGATGGATGTAACGATTGGTCCGCATCGATTGCACTTCACAGCGAACGCGGTGTTCGATGAGGATGAAGAGTTCGCTGGGATCGTGATGATGTGGGAGGAGGTCGAGACACTCGAACTTGTCGTAGAGGATGAACCTAAGCCTGAGTTATCGGAAGACTTCGTTGAGAGTCTCGAAGATGAGTTCGATTTCAACGAGGGGCTCGAACCGGTCGATCCAGATTCCGGAATAGGCGAAGAGATCCTCGCCGAGGTTGAAGACCTAGAGAACGAAGCGGTTGAAATGATCGGCGAGGATTTGGATGCTGTCGAGTCGGACGCGTTGGAGCTTGCTGAAGAAGAATCAGACCCCGTCGAGAACGGTATTCTCAGGGGAGACACAGCTGTGCCGTACGAAGTCAGGCGTACGGCGAATCTGGTGAAGCGAAGCGTCGGTGTGCTTGCAGATCGACTCAAGGCCGTCTCGACGACGGTCGATGCGCTTTGTGACGAGGGCGACAGCCTTAGAAAGACGATCGAAGAGATCAGTGATCAGGCGGAAGCGACGCGTCAATTGATTGACGAGCGCGCTGAGCCGCTGCAGGATCTCTTGGACCACCAGAAGCGTGCGAGTATGCAGAGGCAAGAGGCAGCGAATCTTGTGAAAGTTTTGAAGTCGAGCCTTTCCGAGGCGGCAGAAATGGATCGGTCGATGGACCAGCTCAGAGGGTCGATCGAACATCTCGTGGTCTCATCCAAGGTCGAGATCAGCAGGATGGGAGAGGATACTGGAGGTATTCGCGTCGTGATCGACGCGATCGGAGATCTCGGTGACGAGGCCCGACGAGTCGGTGAGTCCACACACGTGTGCATACGCGAATTGGCCGAGCGAGTGGACGAGGTTATCGATCTGGCTAGAGAGCAGGGCGACGTGTCCGGTTTGGTCGAACGTCTAGAGTCTCGTGCGGCAACGGCACTGTCGAGGATCGAACGTACGCAGAACGAGTCGTCGGAGCGTGACGAGCTGCTGAAGGAGATGGCTAGGGGACAGGCCGAGATCGCAAAGCACATCGCGAACCAGATTAAGGAGCTTTCCGACCTGGTCACGCTGACCTCGAAGGTTGCGATCGAGCAGGTCGAAACCGTTGGTGGAGATTAGCAGGCGGATTGACGGGCTGAAGGAAATACAGAGTTCGATAGGGTGTCGCCTTCCGGCGGCGCCCTTTTTCGCTGCTTCTTGACACCTCATTTCGATTTCGGTAAAGTTCGCGGAGGTGAAGTAGTAGTTGCGCCAGCAACACTGTCGTATGCGGAGGTTAACGTGAAGAATCGAATCTGGACCAGCATTCTCGCCATTTGCGTCACTGCGTGCGGGTCGGCTATCACGGCGAAGGAAGTTGAGATCAATACACCCTCACTTCAGTGCGGATACTGCGAAAAGACCGTGATGGAAACAATCAAGAAGATGGAAGGCGTGCAGTCGGTCGCTGTGGACACGGGCAACAAGGTGGTACGTGTAGCCTATGCTGAAGGTGCCACTGACGTGGCGAAGATCGTATCCGCCATCACTGCTGCAGGATACCAGGCCAACGAGAGCAAGCCGGATGAGAAGGCTTACCAGAGCCTGCCGGATTGCTGCAAGATGAAATCGGGCGCGCACTAGGTTGTATGTCTCTTTCCGGGGATGGGCTGACCGAGGTTCAAGACGGCATACGTGAAGTCGACGATCTTCTGACGCGATTCGGCAGCGCCGTGGCCAGCGGCGATTTTGAAGGGATTCGATCCTGCTTCTCACACGACGCGACTTGTGTGTTCACGGGAACCACAGGTCGCGTTCGTGGGCTGGACAAGATCGTCGAGGTCTGGTCTCGGCACGTGAAAGACTGGGCGAACGTGGTCGTGGAGCGGTCTGACACGAGCGTTCGCATACACGGCGATACTGCGTGGGCAACCTTCACTTGGCGTGGTGAGGGATCGGCGGGAGGTAGGCAGTACGTGGTCGAGGACGAGCGCTGGACGGTCGTGATGCTCTGGGATGAGGGCGCATGGCGATTCGTGCAGACACATTCATCGATGCCCTTTACTGATTGGGACGATCTGGAGGTTACGGCGTGATCGGGACGGTTCTCAATGTCGGAACGGTAATCGTCGGGAGCAGTGTCGGGCTTGTCGCAGGAAACCGGATTCCCGATCGCATCCACGAGACCGTGTTTAAAGGGCTCGGTCTGCTGACACTGGTCATCGGGATGAGAATGGCCCTCGAGACACAGAACGTGCTGATTCTGTTGGGAAGCGTGCTTGTCGGTGCCTTGATCGGTGAACTCTTGAGGATCCAAACCGGGCTTGACAGGATGGGCGAGAGATTGCAGGTCCGACTCGGCGGAGCCCGGAAGGGAAGGTTCAGCGAGGCCTTCGTGACGTCGAGTTTAGTGTTCTGTGTCGGTCCCATGACGATTCTCGGGTCGATTCAGGATGGATTGACGGGGGACTACAGCCTCTTGGCCATGAAATCGATGCTGGATGCTTTCTCGTCTTTCGCCCTTGCGGCGACGCTTGGGTTTGGTGTGATGTTCTCCGCCCTGACCGTACTTCTGTTCCAGGGCGGTCTGACGCTTGGCGCGGCCGTTTTCGAAGGGTGGCTGACAGAACCGATGATCGCTGAAATGACCGCTTGTGGAGGGTTGATGGTGTTGGGGATCGGGTTTGTGCTCCTTGATGTCGCCAAGCCTCGGGTCGCGAATTTCCTTCCTTCGCTTGCGATCGGGCCGCTTATTGTGTTGATTATGCCCTCCTGAACGGAGACCTCGTTATGCCCAGCGATGCCTCACTCACCGTCAACAGGAGCGGTCTGATCCCGAGCTCCAGTATGCCGCCACTTGCGAGCACTCGGCCTCTGAAGCCGGATGCAAACGCAGTTATTACAGCAGCGGGAGACCTGATCGGCAAGATCGTGGGCCAAGCTTTCCAGGATGTGGATGGGAACGTGGATCTGTTGGCCTGATTCCCAAACACAGCGCGATGTATCCCCTCCGGAGGCCAAGCTTCCGGAGTTTTTTTATGAGTATACCCTTGTCAGAGACCAGCGGCACGATCTTACAGTTCGGGACCGGGCGATTCCTTCGGTCGTTCGTGGACCTTTTCGTCCAAGAGATAAACGAGACGACGGAAGCGTTTTGGCAGGTAGCAGCTATACAGTCGACGGGTTCCGAGCGAGCGCGGCAGCTCGGTGCTGGTTGCTTCCACGTATCCATTCGAGGCATCTCCGACCATACTCGAGTCGACGAAATGCGGGAAGTTCGTTCCGTGTCGCGTGCACTGAGTGCAGAGGACCAATGGAACGATGTGCTCGATGTTGCGAGACGCGATGATACTCGCCTGATCGTTTCGAACACGACTGAATCAGGTCTGTCGCTCGATGTCGCAGACCGTGAGCGGACAGGCAGGCCGGTTTCGTTTCCGGCAAAGCTTCTCGATGTTTTGATCGCCAGGTTTGAGGACGGGCGTGAGGGCCTAGCCATTCTGCCGTGCGAACTGGTCGACCGGAATGCGTCTATTCTGAAGGAACTCGTTCTTAGGCAGGCTAAAAGCTGGAAGGTGCCCGATTCGTGTATGGATTGGATAGACGGGGCGAACGACTGGTGCAACACGCTCGTCGACCGGATCGTTAGTGCTCCGCCGGATGATCATCCTCTCCTTGCGACGGATCCGCTGCTTTCCTGCGCAGAGCCGTTCGCACTTTGGACGGTCGCTACGGACGAGTGTCTTCCGATCAAGCATCCAGCGATTCAGGTCGTAGATGGTGTCCTGCCCTTCTCGCTTAGGAAGGTCCGAATCCTTAACGGGGCGCACACAGCGCTGGTTGCTAGAGCACTCGACCACTTTGTAACGGTGAGAGAAACAATGGCCGATCGAGCGACACGCGACTGGCTCGAACGACTCGTGCTGGATGAAATCGTGCCGGTTGTCGACGCGCGTGTCGAAGGTGCTGCTTCCTTCGCGGCAGATGTGTTCGAGCGATTTGAGAACCCGTTCCTTGATCACCGGCTCGTGGACATCGCACTTCATCAGACGAAAAAAATTCAGACAAGACTGATGCCGACCTATCAGGAGTATCGGGAACAGTTCGGCAGGTCGCCTGAGCTGCTGGGTGAGATACTGGAAGGCTATCTGTAAGGGGAGTGAGAGCGTGAAGTCGATCACATTGAAAGAACCGGGACAGTTCGAGCGGTCTACGTGCCATGATCCGGGCACACCGGGCCCTGGGGAAGCCCGCATCTTGATTGACAAGGTTGGGATCTGCGGGACAGATCTGCACGCGTTTCGCGGGCGGCAGCCCTTCTTCGAGTATCCCAGAATCCTGGGTCACGAGTTGGGAGTCGTTGTCGAGGCTGTTGGGGAAGGAGTGGAGGGTCTTGAGCCGGGAGACCGATGCGCGGTCGAACCGTATCTGAACTGCAAGACCTGTGTGGCCTGTCGTGCCGGAAAGACGAACTGCTGCACGCATCTCCGCGTGCTAGGGGTTCACATCGACGGCGGGATGCGAGAGTCGATTCTGGTACCGGCGGAGAAGCTTCACACATCGAAATCGCTGTCGACCGCGCAGCTCGCGCTTGTCGAGACCCTTGGAATCGGCGCTCACGCGGTAGATCGAGCCCAGCTTCAGAGAGACGAGAAGGTTCTTGTAGTCGGAGCGGGGCCGATCGGGTTGTCGGTACTCCAGTTCGCCCGTGTAGCTAGCGCCGATATCGCGCTCCTTGAGCTGAATCCGGCTCGCGGGCAGTTTGCCAAGGATCAGATCGGGATCGAGCGGGTGATGTCAGACCTCGATACAGCGGTAGGAGAGGTTGAGGCTTGGACAGACGGTGATCTGCCTACAGCCGTGTTCGATGCGACGGGCAATCCTCAATCGATGGAGTCCGCATTCGGGTATGTGGCAAACGGAGGCCGGCTCACGCTTGTCGGTCTGATCCAGGGGGACATCACGTTCAAAGACCCCGAGTTCCATAGGCGAGAGATCACGCTGCTGGCGAGTCGGAATTCAAGGTCCGAGGACTTCAAGCGAATCATCAGCCTGATTGAGTTGGGTGATGTTGACACGCAGCCGTGGATCACCCATCGTGCAGGTTACGGCGACTTTGTCGAGTCCTTCTCTGGCTGGCTCGAACCTGAAGCTGGTGTGGTTAAGGCGATGCTGGAACTGGGAGAGACCGCTTGAGCGACCGATATCCAATCCCGGCGGAGCGGGTAAGAATCGGAGAAGAGATCAAGAAGAGTCGATTTGTCACGACGCTCGGACCTGCGGCGACAGTAGAAGAGGCCCAGAGTTTTGTGGAGCAGGTGCGAGCAGAATTCCCCGACGCCGGACACAACTGCTATGCTTTCCTTGTCGGCGCTCCCGCTACGACGACCAGCGTGGGGATGAGCGACGACGGAGAACCGCACAACTCCGCCGGGCGACCGATGTTAACGGTCCTGACCCACTGTGGTCTAGGGGATGTCGCAGCTGTTGTGACTCGATACTGGGGCGGCACCAAGCTCGGGAAGGGAGGCCTCGTACGCGCCTATTCGGGTGGTGTTCAGAAGGCGATTGAGGCGTGCAGAGTGGGGGAAAGGGTCGAATGGGTCAAGCTGGGGATTGCCTTCGACTACGCCGCAGTCACAGGGTTCAAGCGGATGGCGCCTGACTTCGAAGCTGAGATTCTGACAGAAGAATTCAACGACAAAGCATTGTTTAAAATACGGTTACCGGCAGAACGCCTGGCTGATATTCAGACAGCAGTGACGGAGCTGACGAACGGGCGGGTGAGCTTCGGCTGATAATAGGTGATCAATCCAGATCAGAAGTTTGCCTAAGTCCACGCATGAGGAAGTATAAAGGGCGCTTTGCCTATCACCTGATATCGCGTTATATTAACCTGCTCCGAAAACCGACCACGCTTTGGTCCTCCCACCGGGAGAGAGCGGCTAGAGGTCGTAAAGCCGCTTCCGGACTCGCAAGTTTGTTTCTCCATCCGTAGGTAAGCGCCTACCGTCAATCTTCGCGGTGTCCGACACGTCCTACGCAGAAAGGTTCAGTTTATAATGAGTCGTCCGATCGGATTGCCCCAGAAGCAGGGTCTCTATGACCCAAAGAACGAACACGATGCCTGCGGTATCGGGTTTGTCGTGAACATCAAGGGGCAGAAGTCAAACAAGATCGTCACGCAGGCGCTCGAGGTTCTTTGCAACCTTGACCATCGTGGTGCCCGGGGTAGCGAACCGGAGACAGGCGATGGTGCCGGTATCCTGATGCAGATTCCGCACCGATTCCTTCAAGCAGCCTGTGAGGGAATCGGGATCGAACTGCCGTCGCTTGGTAAGTATGGCGTGGGGATGGTCTTCCTCTCCTCTGATCGCGATGAGCGCCAAGCGCAGGAGAAGGCTCTGGAGGCCGTCGTCGAGGACGAGGGACAGCGGATCCTCGGATGGCGCAGCGTCCCGACGGATAACTCGCATCTAGGTGAGACGGCGCGTCACTGTGAGCCGATGATCCGCCAGGTCTTTATCGGGCGGAACGACGCGATTGAGGATCAGGATGACTTCGAACGGAAGCTGTATGTGGTCCGGAAGCGTGCCGCGAAGGAGATCCGCTATGTAGGCGAGATGGCTGGGTCCGAGCATTTCTACATCGCCAGCCTGTCGAGTCGGCTTATTTGCTACAAGGGCATGCTTACGCCCGCTCAGGTCGAGACATTCTTTCTGGATCTCCAAGACAATTCTGTGATGACGTCGATCGCACTCGTCCACTCCCGCTTCAGCACGAACACCTTCCCTAGCTGGGAGCTGTCGCACCCGTATCGGATGATGATCCACAACGGTGAGATCAATACGAAGCGCGGGAACGTGAACTGGATGTATACGCGGCAGGGCATCTTCGAGTCGGAGCTGTGGGGGGACGACCTGGAGAAGGTTCTTCCCGTGATCGAGGATCCGGAAGGAAGCGATTCGGCCGTCTTCGACAACGCACTCGAATTCCTATCTCTTTCAGGTCGGTCGGCCTCGCACGTGATGATGATGATGGTGCCGGAGCCTTGGGAGAATCACGAGAGTATGTCCCCACAGAAGCGGGCATTTTACGAGTATCACAGCTGTCTGATGGAGCCCTGGGACGGACCCGCATCGATTGCCTTTACCGATGGTGTCCGAGTGGGTGCGGTGCTCGACCGGAATGGTCTACGCCCGTCTCGTTACTACGTGACGAAGGACGACCTGATCGTGCTGGCGTCGGAGGTGGGGGTGCTGGATGTGCCGCCCGATCGTGTTCTGCACAAGGACCGATTGCAGCCCGGCAGGATGCTTCTCGTCGATACTGAGCAAGGTCGTATTGTCAGCGATGAAGAGCTGAAGGGACAGATGTCCATGGCGGAGCCCTACCAGGAATGGCTCGACACGCACATGACAGCGCTCGAGGATCTGCCTGGTAAAGAGGTAGATATGGAGCTCGGTGATCACGAGGCCGTTCTGCAGAGGCAGCAGGCTTTCGGCTACACATACGAAGATATGCGTGTATTCATCGGCCCGATGATCACGTCAGGTAAGGATCCTGTCGGCTCGATGGGGAATGACTCTCCGATCGCTGTGCTGTCCGACAGACCCCACCTCCTTTACGGCTACTTCAAACAGCTTTTCGCTCAGGTGACGAACCCGCCGATCGATCCGCTGCGTGAGGAGCTAATCACGTCGGCGGCGACGTCGATCGGACCGGAGCGAAACCTGCTGAAGCCCGAACCGGAGAGCTGTAACCAGATCTCTCTGCCCCGTCCGCTCCTGACGAACGAGGAGATGGCTCGGATTCGGGACATCGATCATCCGGGCTACAAGGCCATCACAATCCCCATCGTGTTCAAGGTTTCGGATGGGGAACCGGGGCTGGAGAATGCACTTGATGAGGTCTTCGCCGCGGCAGACAAGGCGGTCGAAGACGGTGTGAACCTGATCGTCTTGTCTGACCGGAGTGTCGATGCCGACCACTGTCCGATCCCCGCGCTGCTGGCGACGTCAGGTCTCCACCATCACCTGATTCGGAACAAGACGCGCACACGCGTCGGTCTGGCTATCGAATCCGGCGAGCCGCGGGAGGTCCACCACTTCTGTCTTCTCCTCGGGTACGGTGCTCAGGCGATCAACCCGTATTTGGCGTTCGAAAGCCTCGGCGACATGATCCGCGAGGGCATGGTCAACGACGTGACGCACGAGAAGGCGATCCAAGGGTATCTCTACTCCGCGACGAAAGGTGTTGTCAAGGTGATCGCCAAGATGGGAATCTCGACGATCAAGTCGTATCGAGGCGGACAGATTTTCGAAGCCGTCGGGCTTAGTGACGAGGTGATCGATCGCTACTTCACGTGGACGGACTCTCGTGTC
Organism: Candidatus Latescibacterota bacterium; assembly: GCA_003526745.1. GTDB lineage: Bacteria > Latescibacterota > UBA2968 > UBA2968 > UBA2968 > UBA2968. The sequence continues at coordinate 7,283 of DPVD01000252.1, read as the reverse complement.
GGTGGAATCGGCGTGGAGGTGATTGCACGAGAGGCCCTTATGCGTCACGAGCAGGCCTATCCTGAAATCCCCGTGGATGGCCGAACACTCGACGTGGGTGGTCAGTATCAGTGGCGTCGCGACGGTGAATACCATCTCTTCAACCCGCTTACGATCCACAAGCTGCAGCTCGCCGCGCGGATGGACGACTATGGCGTCTACAAGGAGTATGCGGAGCTGATCAACGATCAGTCGGAAAAGATCGGTACGCTTCGTGGTCTGCTGGACTTCAATTTCCCGAAGAACTCGATTCCGATTGAAGAGGTTGAGTCGATTGAAGAGATCACGAAGCGATTCAAGAGCGGGGCGATGTCCTACGGCTCGATTAGCAAGGAGGCCCACGAAGCTCTCGCGATCGCGATGAACCGGATCGGCGGACGAAGCAACACCGGTGAGGGGGGAGAAGACCCCGATCGGTATGTCGACTTGCCGAATGGCGACTCGAAGAACTCAGCGATCAAGCAGGTTGCGTCTGGTCGATTCGGCGTGACCAGCCACTACCTGGTGAACGCCAAGGAGCTTCAGATCAAAATGGCGCAGGGGGCGAAGCCGGGTGAAGGTGGTGAGCTGCCGGGCAAGAAGGTGTATCCGTGGATCGCACGGGTGCGACACTCTACTCCGGGTGTTGAATTGATCTCGCCGCCACCGCATCACGACATCTACTCGATCGAGGATCTGGCGCAGCTTATCCACGACCTGAAGAATGCGAACACGGGCGCGCGTATCAACGTGAAGCTGGTGTCAGAGGTGGGTGTGGGAACGATTGCTGCTGGTGTCGCGAAGGGGCACGCAGATGTGGTCCTGATTTCTGGTCACGACGGTGGAACCGGAGCCTCTCCGCAGACGAGTATCAAGAACGCGGGGCTTCCGTGGGAGCTGGGCCTGGCGGATACGCATCAGACCCTCGTGATCAACAATCTCCGCAGTCGAATTGTCGTCGAGACGGACGGCCAGTTGAAGACGGGACGGGATGTGGCGATCGCGGCGCTTCTCGGGGCCGAAGAGTTTGGGTTCGCGACGACCGGTCTGGTCGCGATGGGCTGCATCATGATGCGGGTCTGTCACCTGGACACGTGCCCGGTTGGCGTGGCGACGCAGAATCCGGATCTCCGGGACAAGTTCACGGGGTCACCAGATCATATCGTCAATTTCCTGAATTTTATCGCCCAGGATCTGCGTGAGATCATGGCGAAGCTTGGATTCAGGACGATCAACGAGATGGTCGGGCAGGTCGAGAGGCTGAAGCAGCGAGACGACATTTCGCACTGGAAGGCCAAGCATCTCGATCTTTCGAAGATACTGCACAGGCCGGTGCCAAGGCGGGAAGAACCTTTCTACTGTTGCGTGCCGCAGGATCACGGGCTCCAGAACGCGATCGACAACCAGACGCTTCTGGAGCTCTGCGAACCGGCTATCGAGAAGGGCCAGAAGGTGCACGCAAAGCTGCCGGTCAAGAACACGAACCGTGTCGTGGGTACGATCCTCGGCAGCGAAGTTACTCGTCGTGTTGGTCCTGACGGTCTTCCCGATGACACGATCCATCTTCACTTCAACGGGTCGGCAGGCCAGAGTTTTGGTGCTTTTATTCCGCCCGGTCTGACGCTCGAGCTCGAGGGAGACGCGAACGACTACTTCGGCAAGGGGATGTCGGGCGGCAAGGTCGTTTTGTATCCGCCGAGTGGGTCGTCGTTTGTCCCGAGAGACAACATTATTGTCGGGAACGTGGCCTTCTACGGGGCTACCAACGGTGAAGCATATATCCGTGGGAAGGCAGGTGAGCGTTTCTGTGTGCGAAACTCCGGTGTGCGCGCGGTTGTCGAAGCGGTTGGCGATCACGCGTGCGAATACATGACCGGTGGCCGTGTGGTCGTGCTCGGACCCACGGGACGAAACTTCGCAGCCGGTATGTCGGGCGGTGTCGCCTACGTTTACGATGAAGACGACACCTTCGCCGATCGCTGTAATCAGGAGATGTCCGATCTCGAGCCTCTAACCGATACGGACGAGATCGGCGAATTGCGTGGAATGATAGAACGTCACGTCAAGTATACGGAGAGTGCTCTAGCCAGGGAGATTCTGGTCAACTGGAACGGCGCTCTCGAGAAGTTTGTGAAAGTGATGCCTCGAGACTACCGCAAGATTCTTGAGACGATTGATCGCGTTCAGAAACGCGGTCTGACAGGCGAAGAGGCAACACTCACCGCCTTCAGAGAGGCGATTGCCGAGTAACAGCACTCCTCAGAGATACGCTGCGATGTTGACTGGGAGACGAAATGGGTAAGCCGACAGGATTTTTGGAATACAACCGCGAGTTGCCGTCCGATCGTCCGCCTGAAGAGCGGGTGAAGGATTGGGGCGAGTTCCATCTGCACTTGCATCCGGAACAACTCCAGGAACAGGGTGCTCGATGCATGGATTGCGGCGTGCCCTTCTGCCACACAGGCGTCCCGATCGGAGGTCCCGCCGCTGCTGGCTGTCCACTAAACAACCTGATTCCTGAGTGGAATGATCTCGTCTACCGCGGACTCTGGAAAGAAGCACTCGAGCGTCTGCACAAGACGAACAACTTTCCGGAGTTCACGGGTCGAGTGTGCCCGGCTCCTTGCGAAGGGTCTTGTGTTCTGGGAATCAATGAGCCGGCTGTTACGATCAAGAACATCGAGTGCTCGATCGTCGATCACGGGTTCGATGAGGGGTGGGTGATCGCCGAGCCGCCGGAGAAGCGGACCGGAAAAAAGGTTGCCGTGGTGGGCTCGGGCCCCTCCGGGTTGGCCTGCGCGGCAGAGCTCAACAAGGCTGGCCATACCGTGACCGTGTATGAGCGGGCGGATAGGATCGGCGGGCTTCTGATGTATGGGATTCCGAACATGAAACTGGACAAGAAGACCGTGCAGAGGCGTATCGATCTTATGTCAGAAGAGGGTGTCACGTTCGTTACGGGCACCGAAGTCGGGAAGGATGTATCGGCAAAGGATCTGCATAGTGACAACGATGCGCTGGTTCTGTGCGGCGGGGCAACAAAGCCCCGAGATCTCGCAATCGAAGGTCGTGAGCTCGAAGGCATCCACTTCGCGATGGAGTTCCTGCGGGCGAACACGAAGAGCCTCCTTGATTCCGAGCACAAAGATGGTAACTACATCACTGCCAAGGACAAGCACGTCATCGTTATCGGCGGCGGCGATACGGGAACGGACTGTGTAGGAACGTCTCTGCGTCACGGGTGCAAGACGCTGACTCAATTCGAGATCATGGAACGCCCCCCGGATTCGCGGCAGCCTGAGAACCCGTGGCCCGAGTGGCCGAGGATCTATCTTCTGGATTATGGTCAGGAAGAGGCGAAGGTCCGCTTCGGCGAGGATCCGCGGGAATATCTGATCAACACTAACAGATTCGTCGGAGACGAGGACGGCAACGTCAAGGAACTGCACACGGTTCGTGTGGAGTGGACGGCGGGAGACAATGGTCGTCCGTTCCCGAAGCCGATCGAGGGGAGCGAGAAGGTCTACCCTGCAGATCTCGTTCTGCTGGCGATGGGTTTCCTTGGCCCCGAAGACACGATGTTAGAAGAGCTTCACGTGGAGCGCGATGAACGATCGAATGCCAAGGCCGAGTATGGCGAGTATGCGACCAACATCGAAGGCGTGTTCGCTGCGGGCGACATGCGGCGTGGACAGAGCCTCGTGGTCTGGGCGATCAATGAGGGTCGTCAGGCCGCCCGAGAAGTCGATCGCTCTCTGATGGGGTCGACGATGCTGCCGTAACGACTCGACCCAGAACGAGATGGCGCTGCGCCCTGTCAGGGTTATCCCTGATGGGGCGTCTTCTTTTTTACCACGAATGTAGGAGAACGGCTACGTGGACTCGGTTGCTGTAGCGTTGGTCCTTGTTTCGGCTGGGATGCACGCGGGGTGGAATGCGTTTGGGAAGGGGAGAGTTCCGACCGCTTCGTTTTTCCTGGTTGCAAGCTTCGGTGGACTCGTTCTGCTGAGTGCTGCGCCTCTAGTCTGGTCGGAGGTTACAGCCGAATACGAGAGGCGAGACGTGATGCTCGTAGTGACGGCTGGGTTCTTCGAGGCAGTCTACTTGAGCGCTCTGGCGGGAGGATATCGCATCGGAGATCTGTCGCTCGTCTACCCGCTGGCGAGAGCACTGCCCGCCGTGACCGTCACGATCGGAAGTGTTGTGCTGGGTCGGTCCGATTCTATCAGCACGTTATGCTGGGTTGGAGCGATTCTGATCGTTTTAGGATGTGTTCTACTACCTCAGGCTCGTTTTGCCGATCTGCGGATCGCGACCTACCGGAGCCGGGCGTTTCTGCTGGCATTGCTTGCAGCTGCAGGCACAACGGGCTATTCGCTCGTGGATGACCAGGCACTCAGATATCTCAGGTCGGAGCATCCAAGCCTACACCCGGGAGGCGTCACTTCGGTTTATTCCTTCTTTCAGGTTCTTGCTACCGCTGGTTGGCTATCGCTTCTCGTTTTCTCGAGGCGAACGGGCAGGGCGTCCTTTCGCTTGGCTCTCAAGGACTGGAGGCAAGTCACGTTCACCGGTGTCGTGATCACCCTGACCTACCTGATTGTGCTCGTTGCTTTGGCATTCGTCCGAGACGTGAGCTATGTTGTAGCGTTTCGCCAAGTCAGTATCCCGATGGGAGCGCTTCTTGGCGTCTTGGTTTTTCAGGAACCGATGCCGCTCCCCAAGCTGGTCGGATTGATGGTCATCGGCACGGGACTGGTGCTGGTTTCTGTGGGCTGAATCGAAAGGGACCTAAATGAGGACTCGACAACTCGGTGTGGATGGACCTGAGGTATCGGTGATCGGGCTGGGTGCCTGGCCGATTGGAGGTGGGATGGGGATCATTGACGATGCGATCGCTATCGCGACGGTGAGGGCCTCAATCGACAGCGGCATAACTCTTCGCAGGCTGAGTTAAGGCCGCCGTAGCTGAACTGTTAGGGATTCCGTATGTGTTGAGTCGGTAAAGTCGTTCCGTGCGTATTCAGTGGGGCCGTGATCCGCGTGGGTCACGGCCTTCTGCTTTAGGTTAACAGCGGTAACGGTGTGCGTCACCCTTAACGTTAACGTCGAAACGATCACTCCGCTCTTAGGTGTTATCCCGGAACCAGCCGGATCATCGCCATTTGCCGCGTCCCTTTTGAGGGGTTGTTCTCCGTGACGATGCCCCCGACCAGGATTGCGTCGCTCGTCCGGTTCCAGCGAGGGGCACCATCGATCCGAGTCGCGTTTGTTTTCGGGTTGGCCCCTTCATAGGTCAAGGTTGTCGTCGCGGTGTAGACTGCTCCGTCAGAGAATCGATAGAACTGGTAGTGCCAGGACCCGTTGGACGTGTACGTGCACACGATCCATTTGCCGTCGGGGGAGTAGGCCCTGTCCGCGCCGGTATCCTTAAAGGTGTCTTTCGACCCGATCTGGTCGCTTGTATAGGACGCCGTGTCCACGTTGTAGAGATCCAGCCACCCCTCTTTGTTTTCGCACGTCATCACAGGTCCATCGAGCCACTCGGGGTGTCGTGGACTGGGAATCTGAGCCAGGTTGGTTCCGTCGGTGCGGATGACGAATTCTACTGCGACTCCCACAGGCCACCGGACGACGAAGTCAATTCGGTTGCTGTCGCGATTCCAGCACGTGCGATGGATACTGAGCGGGGAGGCCGGGTCGACTGCATACCCAAGGGACGCCAGGGACGTGACCAGCGCCTGATAGGAGATGATGAGTGTCCGTTCTCCTGTTTCGATATCTACCCTGAAGAGGCCCTCGGTGTTTGGATTGACGGTGGCGTCGCGCGTTTCATCGACGGCCCCCGCGTAGGAGACGACTTCTCGCCAGCTGTTCCTGCCGTGGTTCACCGCAGCGAAGTAGCGCCCGTTGGGGGCGACGCCGGTGTTGGCGACGGTGCTGGGGCCCGGTCCGAAGCGGTATTCCTTGACTCGCTTCATTGTAGAGATGTCGAAGAGGACGGTGAAGATATCCTCCGTCTCGGGGTCGCGGTCGTTGAAGAAGAACTGGGTTTCCGGCGAGTTGGGGTTCCAGTAAAGCATCGTCCCCTTCTGCAGGTTCCACGCTCGTGTGGTGTCGACCTTCGTGACCTCATAGCCGTTGGCGGTGTCGATGATCACGATGTCTGCGGTCTCACCCGCCCCGGGCATCCGTTTAAAGAAGTCCGTCCTCATGGCGACGATGTATCGCCCGCTCTCGTTCCACGGAATGGTCAGACTCTGGCCGATGTATCCGAACAGGTGGTTCTTCGGGCCGGTGGTGATCGGCGTGACTTCGAATGCGATCGGTCTTCCCATAGATGTACCTAGCCGACTGACACAGGTGGTTGTCGATCTGCCCAGGGCCGGGCCTGTTCGAGTTGTCCTGCGAGCCTGAAGAGCGTCGCCTCATCTCCAAACCGACCGATGAATTGGGCCCCGATAGGCAGGTTTTCATCATTCCAGTACAAGGGAACCGACATCGCTGGTTGCCCGGTGGCATTGCACAGGGGCGTAAACGGAATGAACTGCCAAACGCGATCCAGGGATTCCTGTGGGGACTGGTGGGATGAAACCTCGAAGGTTCCAAGGGGTACTGGTGGCTCACCCAACGTAGGCGTGAGCCAGACGTCGCAATCGACAAAGAAACGCGCAATTTCGCGCGCCAGACGTTGAAGCGTCCCTACAGCCCCCAGATAGTCTGATGCACTGTGCCCACGGCCCATTTCATACACGAAGGCAGTGAGGGGTTCCAACTGATCGGCAGTAACTAGCTTGCCGCTGAGCTGACCGATCGCATCTATCGCCCCTGCAGTTCCCGAAGAGAATACCGTGCTGAAGGCCTGCTCGAACATCTCGCCGTCGATGGTGGGAGATGCTTCTACCACCACGTGCCCCAAGTCAGCACAGAGTTTCGCGACATCTCGTACGGCGTCAGCGCAATCGGAATGAACAGGATCATGCTTGAGCGTCTCGGTCGTAAAAGCAATGCGAAGGGAGCCTGGAGGGGTCCCCACCTCATCGAGAAACGGCCTTTCCGGTATGGGTGCCCAGTACGGATCGCCGAGATCGGGTCCTGAAGTGGCATCAAGGAGCGCTGCGCTGTCCCGCACCGAACGTGTCACGGCGTGTTCTGCGGCCAGACCGCTTGCCCAGTCGCCAGCGTCTGGTCCCCACGGAACACGCGCCCTGGTGGGCTTGAGGCCGAACACGCCGCAGCAAGAAGCCGGAATCCGGGTCGATCCA
>DPVD01000323.1:0-6239 GCA_003526745.1 Candidatus Latescibacterota bacterium | reverse complement strand
ACAAGATTCGAACCGTCGCCTAGTTCAGACTGACAACCTTTTCCTTCGCACCGGATGGCATACTGTTTACACCTTTCCCCAAGAAGAAAATAGGATATAACTGTTTATTTTTAATCGCTTTACTTGATCTATTAATTAATCGCTCAATGTGCATCAACCCCACGACCGCCTCCAAAGACCACTTGCGACATGTTCACGAGGTCCCATATTGCGGGACCGCTAACCCGTTCAAGAGGTCGACATGGCGACGATTCTGCTGATAGGGGCTTTCGATACGAAGGGTGAGGAGTATGCCTTCGTGAAGAACATCATTTGCGCGCGCGGGCACGAAACACTCGGACTGCACACGGGCGTATTCGACGCGGATCAATCGATGCACGTCGATGTCTCGAACGGTGACGTCGCTCAGGCGGGTGGTAAACCGATCGATCAGCTGCAGGAGAAACAGGACCGAGGCGAAGCGATGAAGGTCATGAGTGATGGTGCAGCCGTTATTACACGCCAGCTCTACGATCAGGGCCGGTTTGACGGCGTGATCGGACTTGGGGGAACGGGCGGCACCTCTGTCATCACCGCTGGAATGCAGTCGCTCCCGATCGGAGTCCCGAAAGTGATGGTATCCACAGCCGCTTCGGGCGATACAAGTTCATATGTCGGTACGCGCGACATCACGATGATTCCGTCGGTCGTCGATGTAGCGGGCGTGAACAGGATTAGCAGACCCATCTTTACACGTGCAGCAGGCGCCATCTGCGGGATGGTCGAAACGGAGCCCGAGCCGTCGAGCGACGAAAAGCCGATTATCGCGGCATCCATGTTCGGCAACACAACTGAGTGTGTAGATAGGTGTCGCGAAGCCCTGACAGAGAAGGGATATGAGGTCTTGGTCTTCCACGCGACAGGGACCGGCGGCAAGACGATGGAAAGTCTCATCGATGACGGTCTGGTCGAAGCGGTTCTCGATATCACTACGACAGAATGGGCAGACGAGATCTGCGATGGCGTCTTCTCTGCAGGCCCAAAACGTCTCGACGCACCCGGCAAAGCAGGCATCCCACACCTGATCGTCCCGGGCTGCATAGACATGGCCAATTACGGGCCACGCGACACCGTGCCTGAGAGATACAACGATCGACTCCTCTACGAGTGGAACCCGTCCGTCACGCTCATGCGAACAAATGCCGACGAAAACCGTAGGATGGGCGAAATCTTTGCAGAAAAAGCCAACGCCTCGACCGCCCCCATAGCGATCCTGATCCCGCTCCAAGGTGTCTCGATTCTCGACGGCGACGGCGAAATGTTCTGTGACCGCGAAGCCGACCAAGCCATGTTCGATGCGCTCAAAGCCGGCCTTCGCGACGATATTGATGTAGTCGAACTCGACGCCAACATCAACGACGAATCCTTCTCGACCAAAGCCGTCGAAATGATGCTTGAACTAATTGGTAAGAAATAGCTATACCTGGAGTCTAATGAGGCCGCTTTGAGTATCGGGGTCGGCGCGGACCCTTCTGTGTTCTCCGTGGCCGCTCGCTGCGCGACTCAAGGCTGTTGCGATGCCACGTCGACCGGCAGGATCTCCGAATAGCCTCTCTTCGTCCTTTGTGGTTCCCTAACTTTCCAGAGAGAAAACCAGAATGTCCTTCACCAGACAAGAAATTCTAACCCGACTCCGCAAGCTCATCGACGACGGGATCCCGATCATCGGCGGAGGCGCAGGAACCGGGATCAGCGCCAAGTTCGAGGAAGAAGGCGGCGTCGATCTGATGGTTATTTACAACAGCGGCCGGTTCCGTATGGCGGGCCGAGGATCGCTCTCGGGTATGATGCCCTTTGGCGACGCCAACGCGATCGTGATGGAAATGGCCGGCGAAGTATTGCCCATCGTCGTGGATACACCTGTGCTAGCTGGCGTCTGCGGCACAGACCCCTTCCGTCAGATACCGGTCTTCCTGAAAGAGGTCCGTGACATCGGTTTCTCGGGTGTCCAGAACTTTCCAACCGTAGGTCTGATCGACGGCCTCTACCGGAAGAACCTAGAAGAGACTGGGATGGGATACGGTCCCGAAGTCGAAATGATCCGAACTGCAAGCCAGATGGACATGCTGACCACGCCGTATGCCTTCAACCCTGACGAGGCAGAACAAATGGCCGATGCCGGAGCCGACATCGTTGTCGCGCACATGGGCCTCACCACCAAAGGATCGATCGGCGCCACCACGGCGCTGAGTCTGGAAGAGACACCCGTCGCAGTCCAGGCCATCTGCGACGCCGCTCGGGGAGTCAAGAGCGACGTCATCGTCCTTTGCCACGGCGGCCCGATCTCGATGCCCGAAGACGCCGAATATGTCCTCCAGAAGACAATCGGCGTCAACGGCTTCTATGGCGCAAGCAGCATGGAGCGTCTTCCCGTCGAGACTGCAATCACCGAGCAAATGCGGCAATTCAAGGCGATCAGATTCTAAAGGCTGAGCGAAAGATAACCTCCTCCACTCCCCCTCTTCTCCTGCTCTCCCGATCGGTTCCTCTCTTTGCCCCTTCCGCATTCCCAACCTATTTTATCTTCATGGAACAGCTGTCCCCCATAACACTTGGGTGGACTCGATGAAATTCCCGCCACATCCTAATTCCGTCCGTGTTCGCGTTTGCTCAAGAGCCATCCGCACCCGATCCGGTCAAGCTCACCGACTTGATGAAAACGCACCGTGCACACGCCGAGAACACGAGTAAGTCGGTCACAGACCCACAATACTGTCTGCCTGCGCAGGGAGACTAGAGCAATTGGAAATCAAGGATGTCAAAGTTCGCCGGCTCAAGGTAGTCGAGGAAGTCGGCAAGCTCGCCCCGGCTTGGCCGGGCAGCAAAATGACCATCCGACGTGGCGGTGGGTCCTTCGTCGAAATCACTACGGATGAAGGACTGGTCGGCATCGGTCCCGGTGCAGACCCCGCCCTCCTGCCGGCCGCGCGCAACCTCCTCGTTGGCGATAACCCCTACCTGGTCGAACGACACGCCGAACAACTGAACTACCAGTCCAGAGGCCGTCGCTACAACGGTGCAGCCGGGTTCGACATCGCACTCTGGGACTTGATCGGCAAAGCAAGCGGTCAAAGTCTCGTTGACATCTTTGGCGGCGGTGATCCCGAGGTCATCCCCTACGCGAGCATGATCCTCCTCTCAGAGCCCTCCGAACGAGCCGAATTAGCAAACCGGCTGAACGAGGAGGGCTGGCGTGCCATCAAGCTCCGACTCCATCACGACAAAGTGTCGGATGACATCGAAACGGTGCGTCGTGTCAGAGAAGCAGTTGGACCTGATTTCACGATCACCGTCGATGCGAACCAGGCTCAATCTACGAGCAATTGGCAACCAGGCGTCCAGTGGGACTTTCAGCGAGCCCTGACCACAGCTCGCGAGCTCGAGTCGCTCGGCGTATACTGGCTCGAAGAACCGCTTCCCCGTTACGCCTTCGAAGACATCGCGCGTCTAAATGATCGTGTGTCTCTCGCGATCGCCGGCGGCGAAAACAACGTCGGTCTCCACGAATTTACTCGGATGGTTCGTGAGAATGTGTATGACGTCCTTCAGCCGGAAAGCATGGTGAACAGCGGGATCACAACGCTCCGCAAGATCGGGACGCTCGCTCAAGCCTTCGGTAAAAAGTGCGTCCCCCACCACGGCGGCGGGGACATCGGCGTGATCGCTCACTTGCATCTCGTCGCATCTTGGCCGAACGCGCCGTTCCTCGAACTCCTGCACGATCCTCCGATCGGTGACTACAGACACCGATTCTCAATCTTCCAGAATCCTCCCGAAGTTCAAAATGGTTTGATGCCTGTACCAAATGGTCCAGGTCTCGGTATCGAGATCGACCCCGACCTCATCGCGCCCGACGGCTGACATCACTAGATGACCTACCAGAACATTTGCGCCAACTACTACCTGGGCTTCGCCAAGCTCTCCATCTGGTACGCGCGGAAACGCATCCTCGAAGGATCTAGCGACTTCGAAAATGCGTTCAATGAACGCGTCAACATTTTCCGGAACACCTCACTGTCGCAGAATGGCCTTCATCCCACAAAAGACGTGATCCCAGAATGGGACGCTCTTCTCAAAAAAGTCGAGCAAATATTCGTCGAGTACATCCAGAGCGACGACACCTCCGCTTTGGAACAGAAGAGCCTGGACATCTTTTGGCCCGTCCTTGAAGAGTCCGCTCTAAAAGCGATACCTTACAGACCGACTCTCGACGAACGACCTTATGAATCGTGGTCTCTCGACTACCACGAGGATGTGGTCAATATCCACATCAACAACGTCTACAAACCTGATTCGCCGCTTAGCGAAAAGCGACCGCAATTTGCGGCCGCCCTGATCCGACTTCTCGAAGACACGCAGGAGTTGAACCCCGAAGTGACCAAGGTCGCCTGCGGAAGCTGGCTCAACTCGGTGCCTACGTTTCTCGAAATCTTCCCTGATGTATGGAAGGCGAGCGGCCAACGCAGCAAGAATGTCCGCTACACGCTCGGGCATTGGGGGCAGTTCATGGACCGTCGTGGCGATTTTCACGCGAGCAACGGTGCCCGGTTCCGCGAGATGGGTGACTTCCCCTATCCCTCACTCCACTGCACAGATTCGCTCGAGGCTGTTCTTTGCCACCTTCGCGAAAAATTCCCTGAAGCGATCAAACACAATCAGGCTGTGCACAACCGCTGACTCACCTGCTGTGCGATCAAGATCCGTGTTCCGCTCAGAATTGAGGTTACTGACCTTAGTCACTTAATTTCCAGGCGCGTGGAAAACTCCAGAAGCCAACGACCTGATCAGGCTAAACAAGTCTCTGTGAGCCGTTCCTTACGCAGAACTTGCCTCGATCTCAACCATCCTCCCCAACAGGCATCGGTCACCCGAGTAGAGAATATGCCCGTGCAGCATGATCCTTTCGCGAAACGGCGAACCGAAAACCATACACCCCAGTCGTCATTCCCGATCGGAAGCGCCTCTACCCACCACTCAGCGGATCGGTCATGCCTGTCTCGATCTTCGATGAGGTTTTGTAATCTAGCACGTCCTTAACCATCATCGTCTCGTCCTGATCGTCTACGATCACGACGCGGTATTGCTCGCCATCGGGATCGATACGCACGACGATGTGGCCCTGTGTGCTCCTGTATGCCTGATCCAGCTGAGGACCGATCACGGCACGATTGGCAGTCATCATGTTTGTCGCAAACAGATCGCGGTCTTCGGGATACAGATACCGCGACGTCAGCCTGCTGAACACACCCTGTCCCGGGTGATCTGCCGACCAGCTGTGCCCAATCCAAACACGTGGCTTTAGTACCGACACGAAGTGCTCGTTGTGTGTATCACGGTGCCCGTGATGGTTCATAACAGCGACATCGACGGGACCAACCACGTCTGCCACGTGCGATTCCACGTCGAACCACGTAGGCTTGTCCATCTCAACAATACCCGTGATATCACCTCCTGCGAAATACTTGAACTCACCCAACTGAATCACACCAGCGGCGCTGCACGTGTTCTCGTTCGGGAGCATTCCTGTCATCTCGCTGACAGGCGGGAATAACGATCGCGTCTCCGTCCCGTTTCCGGTCCATAACTGGCCGTTGGCCACTACGTTCCGGAAGCAAAACGTGTCAGAGGCGCCGATTACCGGTCGAATCTGGTCGGAGCTCCCAGGTAGGAATCGCTCGACCTCGACACCGCGACTCGCGACGTGCCAGGCGAGAAAGGCTTGGTAATTGTCCTCGGAGAGCTTCGTGTTCGCGAAGCCCTCACGACCGTGAGAGACGTTCGTCTGTCGTGTCTCTTCGGCTGACAGAGGGTAATCATAGTCGGGCCACCCTCGATCGATCAGTTTCCTAAAGGGGATCCGGTCACACACGCCCGTCAGACCTGCGAGACGGTAGCCGCCCTGATCCGACACCGGCCCTTGCTCCGTAACTTGACCCAGATGATCGCTGTGGAAGTGCGTAAGCCAGACATAGTCGAACTCTGGATCCCTGTGCGTGATCACCGACTCGACATACTGAACGATCCATTCCCAGGGAGCGCGCAAAGCGTTCGGGACAACATTGGTACGTCGCTGGATGTCCTCTGGCGTCGGCTCGACCTGAAACTCGCCGGCGTCGATAAGAAGCGTCGTACCGTCTGGTAAGACACAGAGCGTACAATTTCCCCTTCCCGTATTGATATGATGCAAGTCCATCTGTCCA
>DPVD01000041.1:0-15366 GCA_003526745.1 Candidatus Latescibacterota bacterium | reverse complement strand
TGTGGCCCATCTTGGGGCCGATGAGGTGGGGGAGCTCCTCGTCGTGAGCGGCGAAGGCCTCGGCCATGACGTCTGCGGCCTGCTTCTGCTTGTCGTTCTCCCCGCTGTAGGCGATCGTCGGGCACTGATGAAGGTTGCCAGCGACTTTGGTCGCGTCGTAAAGTGCCCACAACTTCTGTTCCCACCACGGCGGCTGCTCTTCGCGCTCCGCGACGTCCTGATAGACGGCTGTTTCCGCGAATCCAGCTCCGGGTGTCGCGGCAGCCCATTCGCCCGCGTAGTGCGTTGACAGGTGCCACGTTGCCGCGCCTCCCATGGAGAAACCCCTCACACAAATCTTGTTATCATCAATACCGTATTGCGACTTCGCGTGCTCGATAGCCTCGAACGTATCGACTTCACCCCCGAACTTCATGGCGTTGCAGTACCGACCATAGGTGTGCAGAACAAATGTGTCATCGGGTGTGAATCTCCCCGGATCTGTCGTTCTTTCGACAAGGAATCGAAGTTCTGTACCCTTGGCATTTCGGCCATGATGCCATATATCCAACCGATGCTGGCGCTCATTCGACGGATCGTATTTGTCGGGAACTACAAGACCGTAGGGCTGAACCGAATCGTCGAGATTCGATCGGTAGCCCCGTACGACCAACCCGGTCTCCACAGTCCAGGGAGCAAGTCCGGATTCTAGCTCTCCCAGACGTCCCATCCCGATCTCGAGAAGACGCGCGGCATACTCTAGGTCTGAATTCTCATAGAAGACCTCTTGCTCGAGCGCGTAGAGCACGGCGTTTGCGAAAATTTCAACATCCGGCAGCAGATCCGTATGGCCTTCGATAGAGTCGATCGACTGGCAGAGCCGATTCACTTTCGAAAAAAGCTCATCGCGCGCCTGTTGAGGAATATCGATGCCCTTTTCAGGGACCACTCGTTTTTTCACGGTCGGCTCGTCTATTAGATTAGATGAATGCGGAGAGTTTCGGCCAGAACTGAAAACATCAGCCCCAGCCCAAAACCAGCCGGCACGTAGAGTGAATGCCCATCGAGCTCAAGCGCATCGGCTTTCGACGCAGTATTGGTGATCGATTTCTCAATAAAGGCGTGACTGCCCGCCTCGAGTTCGGCCATACCCATCGATTTGCGCAGATCGTCTGGCGTGGCTATCACAATTGCATCCGTTTCGATGTCACGGAGCATAGCCTCGTAATCTGACCAGACGTTCCTACGCGTCTCATCCACATGTCCTGATCGGCTTCCTCGTTTAGATCAGCGATCGCAACCAAGCCGTCGCGCTCAGAGCGCCGGGACTTCGCTTGCGAAACCTGCACCCCGTTCATTGAGCCGCACAACCTCAAATCCCAGCGTATCCATATCAAAGATATTCGAACGGTTTGCCTTTCTCAGTCTGACCAGCACCGTGCAAGCCAGCATCATCCGGTGTCGGCCATCTCATCGAATACTGCCTGCCAACATCGCGCTTGTAACCCGAATTCCAGTAGTTACTCGCAGCCATCCAGTCAAGGGTGTGGACCAGAAGCGCCTGCCGGATGCCTGCGTGTGATTTACTGTCCCACAGGTTCTGCAGCTCGTGCGGATCGGAAACGAGGTCATACAACTCCCCCGCCTGCTGCCCAATGTAGTAAACCAACTTGTGTGTCTTCGTACGGAACATGATCTGGTAGTTGTCCTCGCAGCAGACATACTTCCGTGGTGTTGTCTCACGCCCGTCTAGGTAGGGCGACAACGTCCGACCTTCCATATATGTCGGCACATCAATACCGGCTGCTTCGAGAATAGTGGGACCGAGATCGATCAGCGATACGAGATCGTTGACTGTTCGCGGCTGTTTCATCGAGCTTCCCGTACGGATGATCAGAGGAATGTGCACGATCGGGTCATACATAAGCCACTTGTAGGCAAGCTTGTGGTCACCGAGCAGCTCACCGTGATCAGAGCAGAAAATCACGATGCTGTTCTCAAGGTATCCTTTGGCCTCCAGAGCACCGATCACACGCCCTATCTGCTCATCGACAGTCGTGATCTTCGCATAGTAATGACGACGCATGTGCGCGATATCGTCCTCGTTCGCACTCGCAATGTCGATCTGCGACTCATGCTTCGTGTTTGCGTGGAAGTGCTGATGCGTCAGGTGCTGAGGCGGCTTCTCATCCAACTCACCTTCTCGAAAAACTCTCGGCGGGACCTCCCGATCGTCGTATAGCTCCAGATGACGAGGTAGCGGATCCCACGGCTCGTGTGGACCGGTCAGCCCGATCTGCAAGAACAGCGGTTTCTGACTCTGATTCGTCTCGATCCAACGGACCGCAGAGTTCCCGATGAACACATCACTGTGGAATCGTTCCTCTTCATGCCAGACAATCCCCTGATACTTGCGCAACCAATCCGAGTCTGTCTGGTTCCGGTCGTTCGGTCTCGTGATCCCGTGGAGCGTCATATACTTGCCCCAGTCGTCATCCACACCGCCCATCGCGTGTGTCTTATTGGTCGGGTTCTCCACGATGATTCGATCGTGGAAACCGCCGGATATGTCCCTCGGAGTGAAGTGCATCTTTCCGATGTTCGCACAATGATACCCTGCATCCGCCAGATCCTGAACCCAGCACCTGTGAGTCTGCCAGTTTTGGAAGCTGTAGACACCGGTCGTGTGTGGATACATTCCCGTGAAGATCGCCGCCCGTGAAGCCACGCAGGTCGCCCCCGGACAGTATGCCTGCCTGAACGAGATCCCCTCCTGAACCAATCGGTCCACGTTTGGCGTTAGCATCTGATCGTAACCCCACGCCCCAACCGTATCCCACCGCTGCTGGTCCGTCATGATCAGAATAATGTTCGGCTGCTCTGCCAATCTTTTACCCTCGATCTAAGTTTTCAACTTACACGCGTTTTTCATTCTTCAATTTCAGCCCCACCTTTTCCCCTTCCTCGCAGATCTGCTCCCAGGTCCGGTCGTCAACGAGAATCCCTTCGTGTTGGACACGCTCCGCGGTTCGATACTCTGGTTCTCCCGGGATCAGAATCTCGTCAACTCCAGGGGCCGTGCGGCTTGATTTGACGTGCCTGATCAACGACTCGAACTCGTCGTAGTACTCGTCCAGGTCCGCAAAATGCTCGATGTTGTAAACATTCAGGAATACACCGTTGCTAATCATCGTTCGTGACCCGTTTGCACAGCCGAGACCGCTCATAAGCCCGCCCAGCACTTCAACCATCATACTCAGTCCTGTTCCCTTGTGGGCAACCACGCCGCCAAGCGGCAGAATCGCACCGGGAGGATTTGACTTGAAGTCGTTCGGATCGTTCGTCGGGTTGCCGTAACTATCGATAAGCCAACCACTGGGCACGCTTTCTCGTTTGTTCAACGCCACGCGGATCTTCCCTTCAGCAACAACCGAAGTAGTCATATCGACCATCAACGGCTCAGCATCGCAACGCGGTGCAGCAAAAGCCAGCGGATTGGTAGACAGCTTACCGTCTAATCCTCCAAATGGCGCGATCTGATAGCCCAGATTACCGGCGTTAACGAAAATCTGTCCAATGAAGCCCTGTTTCGCGGCCATCAATGGGTAGGCACCAGCTCGGCCAATATGGCTTGTGTTCCTAAGAGAGACGGTCCCCACACCACTTAGCTTTGCTTTCTCCATCGCGAGCTCTGTCGCGAATGTCGCCCCGACCTGTCCCATAGCTCCACCTGCGTCAACAACCGCAGCTGCCGGGTGATCGCGCACGATTGTGGGCTTGGACTTCGGATTGAAGCGCCCCTCCCGAATCGCCCGAGCGTATTCGTAGTACCGGATCGCACCGTGCGAGTCGTGCCCGAACAGGTTGGACTCAACCAGATGATCCACGACCGCTTTAGCATCTCCCGGATCGCAGCCTGCTGCAGAAAACAACTTGTATCCAATGTCTCTGAGTTCCTGCGGCGTGAACCTTGGCATCCCGTTCCTTCCTTCCTACATCCCTTGCTTTTTCTTCCGTGCGGTTCATCTTAGTAAAACTTTTGAGTCCCCGCTTACTATGAACATCCCGCAATATAGAGAGCGCTTGGATAACCGGCCACTCAGACCTGTGCGGGAAGCGGCAGTTAGGAGTAGGCTTCGTGTAGGTGTCGGGAGCGTGGGACAGGGTTTCCGACTCATCAAACAGGCGCTGAAGAAAGAGATGGAGCATGACGAGAACTGATTCCATCGACATCGATCGGATCATTGCCGAGATAGACGACCGAGGCTACAGCGTCCTTTCAGGTGTTATCTCCACCCATAAGGCGGACGAGGCAAGGTCCGCGCTCGAACCAATTCTCGCGGGGGAAATCACACCGGATGAACGAGCCGCACATCACCAGCGTGTCGGTGCGATCGCCGTCAAGCACCCGGTGTTTCTCGAGCTGATGTGCCACCCGCTCATCCTAGCCGTCTGGAAGCGATATCTGGGAGAAGACGTCGTCTGCTCCACGTGGACATCAAACACAATCTATCCGGGATTCGACAAAATAGGCTGGCACGCCGACTACCCTTACTGGTCGATCACACCTCCTTGGCCAAGAGGGAACCTCGCGGGACAATCCGTCTGGCTGCTCGATGACTTCACCGAGACAAACGGCGGAACGGGTGTGCTACCTTACTCTCACCTGAAGAGAAAACCGCCGCCTGACCCCAAGGATGTGTGGCGCGAAGAAGGTGAGATCATCACGGGCAAACGAGGAACCGTCGTCCTCGGTCACGGCGCCTGGTGGCATACGGCCCGTCCGAACCGAAGCGATAAACCGCGGTCCTGCCTACTCGGGATGTATTGCCGTCCCTGTGTGATCACCCAAGAGGACATGCAGGCCCAACTCGACCTCTTGGACAACCCAGACGAAACAGTGACACAACTGATGTGCGGAAATATCTACAAACCACGCATCATTGGTGCCGAGAAACTCAAAGATACAAGACCCTGATACGGAGACGCGATGGACTGGTCATTCGAACGTGTGGCAGGACCTTTCGATTTCACGGAAGGGCCCGCGTGGATAGGCGATCACCTGCTGTTCACGGACATCCCGAACAGTCGGATCATGCGCTACGATCCGAAGAGTGGCGCGTGTCAAGAGTATAGAACGGACACCAACAGAGCCAATGGCCTGACGCTCGGTCGAGACGGAAGGTTGTATGCCTGCGAGGGTGGCGCGACTAGCCTCCCTGGGAGCGTGGATCCCAAGGCCAGCTCCGGGCGCCGAATCGTGAGATATGCGACTGGAGAAGATACCGTCTCGCTCGCCGACACGTTCGAGGGAAAGCGACTGAACAGTCCCAATGACATCGTGGAGTATGCCAGAGGCCGTGTCTGGTTCTCCGACCCCAGATACGGCGATCGGACTGACATGGAGTTGGATCACGAGTCCGTTTTCAGGCTGGACCCGGACGGGAACGGTGGATACGCGATCCACCGCGCCACCTTCGACACCACGCGCCCGAACGGGCTCCTGATCTCCCCCGACGTAAAGTCACTGTTTGTCGCGCAGAGTGACTATGGTGACAGCGTCAAGACCGAGCTTCGACGGTATCCGGTCCATGATGACGGCTCGCTCGGCGAACCCGAGATCCCACACAACTTCGCTCCCCACCGCGGGATCGATGGTATGCGTTTCGACAGCGACGGCAACATCGTGGCGTCGGCAGGCTGGACGAAGAGCGGTCCTGGACCGATGATCTACGTCTTCTCACCGGAAGGCCGCGTGCTCGACACCAACCCGATCGAAATCAATCCGACCAACTGCTGCTTCGGAGACGAAGATCTCCAGACGCTCTATGTAACGACGTCTGATGGCTGTCTGTTCCGAGCGAGAACGGATCGCCAAGGCGCGCCGGTCGGTTCCCTTTAGTTCCGCTTCACACCAAGGGCCTCTGCCCGCTGGAGGAATGATGTCAGACGTAGAACTGCTCGAAGAACTCAAAAAGATCGACACACCGACCATCACGAACGTGGTCGCGACTTATCCCGGGAATGAACTATGTCTGAGCCTCTATAGCCCGTGGACGGAGAACTGGTATACCGACAACCGACTTGGCTGCTGGTATCCCGAGCTTGGTCCGATGGCGGGCTACGCAATCACCTGCACCTACAGCGTTCCCGACCCGAACTACAAAGAACTGACCCTTATGGATGTGCTCGAAGCAATGGACAGGCTGGGTAAACCATCCATCTTCTGTTTCCAGCAGAAGTTCCCCCCCGAACTTGCTGACAAGGTCGGCCTCTCAGGGGGCAACATGACATCCTCTATGCGTGCCTGCGGCGCGATCGGCGCGGTAACGAACGGACCATCACGTGACATCCACGAGATCCGTCCGATGGACTTCCAGTATCTGACAAGAGGGATCTGCGCAGGACACGGTCCGCAGGCCATTCAGGCAGTTCAGGTGCCCGTCAGCATCTCGGGGATGGACGTGGCCCCTGGCGAGATCGTGCACATGGACGAGAACGGCGCGGTCAAGTTCCCGGCCGACCGGCTCGAGGAAGTCGTCACGAATGCCAAAGCGCTACTTGAGAAGGAAGACGATCGCGTAGGCCAGATACTCGAGGCCAGCGGGCTGGGAGAGGTGAAGGCGATCTTGTCGGATCACGAGTACGTCAAAAAGGCCTGACCGTCCAAAGACATTCAGAGACGTCCGCCCACGAACATACCTGTGTGAGCGGACGTCTCGAAAAAACACAAGAAGAAAAGCAAAAGCATACAAATCAATACTTTACTCATTCACATTGCATCTTGTGAACTTCTGAACAGCGCAATCAAGCCGATGCTCAGTTCCAAACCTAGCGATACGGTCCGAAACAACAAGTCGGACTGAAGCGAACCTACAAGCGAAAAAGTGCAAGCCGATCGGCTGTCCCTTCTCACTGTCCACGGATGGCTCAGATCAGACTTTCTCGATCTTGTCACCTACTCGGACGATGGCTTCTTCGACCACCATCACATATACACCTCGAAGCCTCAGATGCTCTCGGCATTCCGTATTGATGTAGTCGAGAGCCTCAGCGCCATAGCGTTTGCGAAACTTCGAACAGCCGGTGTGCGGAATCTCTGTCACCTCGACAACTGCCTCCCCTATCTGCATCCGCTGTCCGACTGGCAGATTTTCCTCACTCACATCGAAGTCGACGATCAACTGGTCGCCCGCGAAAGCCCAGCGGTCCCGGCGTCCGGAAACACAATGGAGGACACGGGCATTCATAAGTGTGATCTGTGTCTTCGGATCAGCTGAGCCATCGGGGAGACGGCGTGAACACGTAGGAAGCCAGCGATCACCCTTCACGCCTTCAGCCTTCAGAAGCTCTGCCTCCTGAAGTTCCTTTCGTTCATCTGTTACCGGACGGATAAAGATTGCCTCGATTGAACCCGTCTCTGTCGGGAATCCCTCTTCGATCAGCGCAGCCAACTGATCAGATACGGTTGTGACACCAGACATTGAAGCCTCCCAAGTTTTGAATCACGCCAAGTAAGATACCGCTCCATACCCTGACAACTTTTACACTAAACCTGAAAGATTGGCTGGAATCCGTTCTCTGCCAACTTGGATGGTGTCCGGAGACTCTGGAGCTGTGGATGCTCACAAACCAACATCTGGGAATGCGCGGCCCTGGCTGGCCGGATACAACAATATTAGGTGGACGATACCGAATTCGACCCAGTGTGACATCCTGCGTGTAGAGTAAGTTTCTCTGACTGACGCCCTTGCGCACCTGTTCGATCGTTTCAGACATCACGTCGTCGCCTGTGGACTGAAACCCTTTCTGATGAGGGTAGAAGGCACCTAGGAACACGCGTGATCCGAGGGGGCTAGCTACTCGAACACCGCCTGACTCATTCTCTCCCGCATCAGCTCGACACCCGTTCTTGCGTTGGCCACTGCCTGGTTGTTGTATTCTCGGCTCCACACCACTGCTGCATCGGCGACCTTCTTACCTAGAACCACTTGGCCCCGAATACGATCTGCCACTTCTTCCTCTGTATAGGGTTTCCGGCGGCAGTAACGTATATAGCCCAGTTCGGTCGTCGCGTAGGCCTTCAGCGGAAACGCATCAATCGATGAGGTCTGTTCGGTATTCACGATTCCGATCCCGTCCTTCGACAGCGTCTCGAGGACAGGTCGAGCATGCCACGAGAGGTGGCGAAACTCGACATGCACGGGAACCCGTTCGCACAAGGGAAGAGCTGCGAGGTGCCGCAGGTAAACGAGGACTTTCTGGTCATAGACTTGCTCCTCGTCAAGCTGAATCAGGAACGTAAAGAACTGACCTCTCTGGATCAAAGGTCGTGCTGCTTCGAGATGGCGAGCGATCGCCGATCGACCTACCGCCGGGTCCCAGATGACCGGGTTGGATGTAGCCCGGTTCACGAGAACCGAGAACCTTGCGCGGGGTGCGTGACAGGCAACTTCGGGCAAATCCTTCAGCGCGGTCTCACGGTAAAAGGATCCAATAAACTCTACAAAAGGCAGATCCGGCTCACCCGGCTCAGAGACTCCAACGAAGAAACGAGGAAGCTGACCCGGCGGCTTTTCAATATGAATCAAGGTATTCTCCTTGATATCTAGAGAGGATGCGTGGACGTCTGGACAGGCGCACATAGCATAGTCAGGGCGGCCGGCTGCTGCAAGGTCTGAGCGGAAAAACGGCCAAACCACCGTTTTCCTGATACGCACCCATGGAGTAAACTTTGCAGTATGCGAGTTTTTTTTAGAAAAACGCCGCTAAAATAGTGGGGATGATTCATGAAAAAGAGGATACGGATCGAAAAGCCGGCACGTGCGGATCGCACTGCTTCGGATGCCTGCCTGCGAGGTGGAAGACCGCCTCCTGAACACAATCAGAAACCGACCTGTCACGACCGACCCCATAACAGATCCGAATCTGGGTACATCTCTCCTATTGAAACAGGAAGGACGGTTTCGACCTCTTCCTTCGGGCCATTTCGAGTGCCTAGTCACCTTCCGTAGATTATCTTGGGTAGCCCCATACATTACCGACCAACTTCAATCAAAAAATGGCACGTAAAGACTCCAATACACGTCTCGTCTACTCCACCGACTCCGGCAGACTTGAGAAGCCCGAGAAGACTCGAATCCCAAAGGCTCCTCCCTCGGACGGTGTCGTCCGTGTCAGTCGCGAGACAAAGGGACGCAAAGGCAAAGGGATGACGATCATCACAGGTTTTCCACTGCGAGGAGACGAGTTGAAGGACCTAGCAAAGCAGTTGAAGCAGAAATGTGGCACGGGCGGGACCGTCAAGGGTAACGTCATCGAGATCCAGGGCGACCATCGCGACAAAATCGTGGACGAGCTCTCGCAACGCGGGTGGACAGTAAAACGAGCGGGCGGATGAACCTGATCAAAAAACTGCCCGACCCTTTTCTGTTTCGAGACAGTAGACGGGTCGCGACAGAAGAAGACTGGTCCGAGAGGCGTAACGAAATCATTGACCTGATGATGGCGACTCAGTACGGCACGATGCCCGATGCTCCCAAGATCATGACCTGCTCGATCGGACAGTGGGAGCTCAACGAGTACGGTCGTCGGACGCGTGTCGACAGACTAGAGTTCGCACCGAATCGCGAAAAGACGCAATTCTCTTTCACCCTCGACACCACGCTGACGCATCCGTCCGAGGAAACGATCGCAAAACGAGTTGAAACGGATCCATCGTTCGGCGAAACTGGCCTTCCCTGCGTCATCTATGTCGGATCGAAAGCCCACGACACCATCCTCGACAACGGGTATGTCGTAGTCAATTACCCGAACGACATGATCGAGCCGATGGAGATAGGCAACCCACAACTCGGTCCGGCACGCAGGACCTATCAACAGCTCTACAAGGAGACATATTGCTGGGGATCAATCTCGGCATGGGCGTGGGGAGCTCGACGAGTTCTCGACCATATCACTCGCCTAGCCGACTTAGATGCGAGTCGCGTGGCGATAACGGGCCATTCTCGGAACGGAAAGACAGCCCTGCTCGCTGGAGCGATCGACGAGCGGTTCGGTGTGGTCAATCCTGCCGGGTCAGGCTGTGCGGGTGCCGGCTCGTATCTAGCCGTTGGAGAGGGGTGTGAGGATCTTGCCGCGCTGACGAGTCGCGAACGCTGGTGGGCCTGGACCCAAGAGGACTTCGATTCATGGGCAGGCAAAGAAGACCAGCTGCCGTTCGACCAGCACTTCTTGATGGCCCTCGTAGCACCACGCCCCCTGCTGCGGACGGAGGGGATCGACGACCATTGGGCGAACCCGGAGGGGACATCTGTCTCGTATCTCGCCACACAACCGGTTTACGACTTCCTGGGCGTCCCGACCGCAAACACAATCTCATACAGAGAGGGCGGACACGAACACACAGAAGAGGATGTGGCCTTCCTAATGGATCTCTGCGACGAGACGTTCTACGGTATCGAGCGCCGAACAAAACTGTCGTCCGTCCTCCCTCAGACGCCGAGTCTCGATCAGATCATCGACTGGTCGACACCCGAACGGACCTGACGTATCGAAAACTACTGGTTCCAATCTTCAGAAAGAGAACAAGCTTTACTTCGCCCACACAATCCCATCCAGAAAGTTCATC
Organism: Candidatus Latescibacterota bacterium; assembly: GCA_003526745.1. Classification (GTDB taxonomy): domain Bacteria; phylum Latescibacterota; class UBA2968; order UBA2968; family UBA2968; genus UBA2968. The sequence goes on along the minus strand of DPVD01000041.1, from coordinate 4,757 downwards.
GCTCTTGAAGTGGTTACGACCGACGACGAGATCGTCAGATCCGGCGAAGTTTTTCGGACTAATGACGACATACTCGCAATGATCCGGGAAGGTCGAATCGGCGTCAAGTTTCGCATACCCGATGACAAGCCGTCGCCACAATATTACCTTCCCAGCGAAAGAAGCCGAATCTCAACCTCCAACTATCGGGAAGGGTAATGGCAGACGTGACAAGGGTGATACAGATAGGCTTGGGGCCTCTGGGGCGAATGATGACCCCGGTCTTCACGAACAAGCGGTCAATCGAAATCGTCGGTACGGTCGACGTCGATCCAGAAATCATGGGCAAATCGCTAGGCGACCTGACCTCGGTTCGATCCGACATTGCAGTGACGAATCTGGATGCCGCATTGTGTCAGAGTCCTGACGTCGCTGTAGTCACGACTGTTTCGGAGCTCGACCGACTCTGGCCACAGATCGAGCCGATCGTCCAAGCCGGCGTGAACGTTGTGTCCACGTGCGAGGAACTGTTATATCCTTGGGCCACCCAGCCCGACCTCGCCTCCCGGATCGACGGCGCTGCCAAGGAGGCCGGTGTGTCAGTTCTCGGAACGGGCATCAATCCCGGCTTTCTTATGGACTTCCTCGCCACGGCCCTGACGGCAGTGGTATACCGCGTGGACACGGTCCTGATCGAACGGATTCAGGATGCAACCACCAGGCGACTCCCGTTCAGGCAAAAGATCGGCGCAGGACTTTCGACAGATACTTTTGGTGAGCGCGTATCGACCGGGAAAATCCGCCACGTCGGTCTGACGGAATCGATGCATCTCGTCTCGGCCAAACTCGGATGGACGCTCGATCGGACCGAGGACATCGTTGAACCCGTCGTGGCGGACCAGCCTGTCAACGGTGACGGCTGGACCGTCGGTGCGGGGCAGGCAACCGGCGTGCACCAGGTTGGTCGAGGGTTTGTGGGAGAGAAGGAAGTCCTGACGCTGGTGTTTCGGGCGGCAGTAGGACAGGCCGATCCGCGGGATACGGTCACACTGTCTGGGGACCCGGACTACACGGTCACGATACCGGGCGGTACGCACGGAGACACGGCTACCTGCGCGATCATTGCAAACGCCATCCCCGCTGTTCAGAACGCACAGCCCGGCCTACGAACGATGGCCGACTTGCCCCCCATCTCCTGCTGTCCCTAGGGATCGGACGTCAGCTGGTCACGGACCCAATCCGCCACAACATCCACCGCCTTCCGGTTCTCCCTGTCGAACGGGACAATCACGTCGGCCATCTCTCGAAGACTCTCGGAGTATGTCGACACATTGGGCAGGACATCCCGACGATACCAGTCAGCCGCCTGATCCAGCGTTTTGCTTTCCCCGCGTGTGTCTCTAAGGAGTCTCCGGACGACTCGCTCGTGCACATTCGCATCCAAGAAGACAGTCAGATCAGCAAGATCGTGGATTCGAGGCTCGTTGAACAAAAGGTGACCTTCGACGATAACCACGTCGGAGGGCCCGACCTTGACCCTCGGAATCTTCCAGCTGAACGACCGTGCTCCCGTGACAGGAAGCATCACCGTCCCCCCTGACTTAAGCACCTTCAGGTGCTCCACGAGGTGGTCCCATAGCACGGCTCTTGGGTGGTTGCTCGTGATCTCTGTTGCCCGGTCCTCCTCCCCAAGCTCCTGAAAATATTGATCCTGACCTAGCAAAGCTGGGCGATCTTCAAAAAGAGCTTCGGATAAAAGGGAAGCGAACGTAGACTTCCCTGAAGCCGTCGCTCCGGAAATCACGATGACAAGGCTCACGCCGTTTTCTCCAGAACTTCGCATTTTCCAAGAGACCTTAACGATTCAAGATATTGGCATCCCAAGAGATCCTCTGCATGCTTTTAGAGTGTTCACGCTGTATCCCATTCCTTGGGTGTGTTCGCCCGGGCGATCCACACCCCCTCCCATACGTCCATCTGATAATAGTACGGGGTCAATTGGGTCAACTAGGTAGACGAGATCACTGAGCCCACCGCAGCAGAGTTGTATGATGCGGTGGGGTCGCACTCCACAGCCTTAACCGGGGGACGACTACAAGAACAGACTGGAGCACGCCCAGCACAATTCCGGTCCAGAAATAATTGGCGTTTCGCGCAGCCTGCCTCTTTTGAATCGAGGCAAGTAAGAACGCGAGATGGACATTTTGGACGATCACACGGAACGTCTGTCATCGATCGAATCGGAACTCACCTGCAACATATCTTTCTCCGACAAAACCAGCGCCAAACGAAACCCCTTGCAGGACGACCAGCTCGTCCATGTTCTAAACGAAATGAACAACCCGTTAGGCTCTCTCGATATCAAGTTTACCTACCAGAATCACGGCGAGTCAAAAAAGACCTCGGCTGCCGGAACGAGCAGCTGGAGGAAAACCGCCGCTAGGTGAACCCCGACATCCAAGCGCTTCAGACCGGCGGTGTCGACCCGATCCCGTTTCTGACCGAGCAAGGCGAGTGGATCGACTCGCTTTACCGCCGCGACTACGAATTCGATGGAAGCCATCCGGTCGCTCTGGACAAGGGCACCCTCCCCTTCGCGGACCAGAAAAACACCCTGACGAGATCACGTTCGAAGGTGCCCTGATCGCTGAAAGCATCCTGCAATCAGGCACACCCCCGGATCGCCCGATCCTTGACATCCTGAAAGTTTCTCGCATCACCATCTCCAGCCAGCTTCAGCAGCCTTCCCAAAGTGTGGCAAAAAACTACAACCGAACCAACCTAAAGTGTTGCTGTTTTGCAACACTTGTTGTAATTTTTCACATTTTGCTTGTCCACAGAAGATTCTTAGACCCTTTGTAATAAACTGTAGATACGGGACTTACGGTTCACCTGACTCAGGTCTACACGCAAAACCGCCGGTACGCGAATTGCGCTCTATTCACAGACAGGTCCCCGTCAACTCATGCCTTAACCAACCTTATGACACGAATTCTAACGCTTCTCATATCAACGCTTTGGCTCCTTCCGGCCCCCCTCCTCGGCATGGCCGGCGATGGCTTCACGATCGAGCGCGTCGAGGTCCGAGGGAATGACAGGACCAAGTCGAACATCATCCTGCGCGCGCTGACCTTCGAGTCCGGCGATATCCTGACAGAGGCTGCGATCAACGAGGGCAAGGAAGCTCTGTATCAGACCCGGCTGTTCACAACAGTTCACCTCGCCTCCAAACCCGGAACGAAGAAAGAGCACGCAATCGTCGTCGTTTACGTCGATGAGAAACGGTTCGGCGATCTGGGCATCAGTTTCGACTACACGGAGCTCGATGGGTTCGGGATCTCGGCCGACACCTACCACGTCAACGTCGGCGGAGAGGGCAAGACCGTCGATGCGGCTTGGGGGGCAGGCGAACGGTTCAAGCAATGGGGGTTCGGCTACGCGGACCCTTGGCTCACAAGCGCGAACTTCCTGTTCAGCGTCGGGATCAGCGGCTCTTCTGCCGACCGAGACCTTTTCCGCGCGAAGGATTCGGAGGCGCGGGGTCGATACGACCTCGAGCGCATTGGCGGTCGGGTTGCCCTTGGCCACAGTGTCAGCCGATACAATCGTCTTCTTCTTCGATATCGGTTCGAAGAAGTACAAGTCGGTGAGTTCGACCGCCCAACCATCGTTACCGATCGGAGCGAGTTCGCCGACGAAGTTGGGTTCGCCGTCGGTCGGGAACGACTGGCCTACATCGGTCTCGACTTCCACAAGAAACCCTCTCCCGAGCCTTGGGGCAGCATAGCCGGGATCGACTACCGCATCGCGGCTGACCTCTCCACAAAGTGGATCGGATCCTCGGACACATTCCTCAAAATCGACGCCCACCTCTACGGACACGTCGCCGTGCATGGGCGACAGATCCTGTCGGCAGGCGTCCGAACCGGTGCAGTCATCGGGTCCGAACCTTTCTACGAGCGATTCTTCCTGGACGGCGACAAGCAGCTGAGAGGGAACGAGCGACGTGAAATCGGTCCAGAGGGTGGTGAGGAGTTTGTGTCGGGTGAGCTGACTTTCTCCCTCCCCTTCCACGAAGTCGGACGTGCCTACACCTTTGTAGAAGGTGCCGCAGTCCGTCGTGGTTTTGTCACAGGATCTCGAACGGATCAGGGCGCGACAGCTGGAGTCGGAGTCATCCTGTTCAAACGCATCGACATCAGTCTCGGTCTCAGCACGGGAACGCTCGTCGTCAAGTCACATCGATTCGGCGGAATCAACTTCGGTCTCTGATCGCCTTTTTTAAAGATCCTGGAGAAACCGCCGTTGCCCAGCCTACATCATCAGCAGCCTCTTATCCGATTGTTCCGGCTTGTGATCGCCAGCCTCGCCCTCCTGAGTTTCCTGGGCCGGAGCGAAGCCATGCCGATATTCGAGGGGACCACTGTGTATCTGATCGGAGATACACTGACAGTCGATCTACGTGTTGATTCCCTATTCTCTGCACGCACACGCGATGCGATCGCTTCGGGCATGACCACATCGATCGGTTACGAATTTCTGCTCGAGCCCGCCGGTCCATCACGCTCGAGTCGTAGAGGGCTCACCTTGCGGCTCGACCACGACATCTGGGAGGGGCGGTATCAGGTCATTCGCTACTCGACCCACACCGACACACTCATCGCAGACAACCTGGAGGATGCATCCCGCTTCTGCTCGGCTCTGGTCGGGGTTCGACTCGTCCCCTTGCTCGAGGCGTCGGCACCGTTCACGCTCCGCGTCAGAAGCGTAGTCACTCC